>QMSI01000044.1 GCA_003649615.1 Thermoprotei archaeon
CAGATCCATTAACCAGTTATCTAACGTCTGGCCGGGTATCATATACATGAGATCGATGTTAAGGTAATCAAGCCCAGCATCCCTTAAGAGCTCTATGCTCTCTAACGAGTCCTCCACGGTATGACGTCTGCCTAGCTTCCTGAGCATCAGAGCATCGAAGGATTGAACTCCTAGGCTAACCTCTTCGACGCCTGCTTTAAGAAGCCCGTAAACCCTGCTTTCGTCCACTAAATCGTTTGGATTAGCCTCTATGGCCAAGACCTCCCTTTCTAGGTCAAATGACTCGACTAGGGCGTCCATTATCTCCCTGAATTGTTGGCCATCAAGGAGACTAGGAGTGCCACCTCCCACGTGAATGTCGACTATTTTGAAATCTAGGTCTTTTAGTAACTTGCCATAAGCTCTTATCTCCGCTTTTAGGGCCTCGATGTATTTGACCACGAGTTTAGGATTCCACAGAGTCTTGACGTAAGGGCAGAAATGGCATATGCCCTTACAGAAGGGGAAGTGCATGTAAATGGCCACTTCTCGCTCTATCAGAGTGCTCTTGAATCTCTCACGAGCTAAAGTTTGATCTGGCCTAGTGAAGGTGGCTTTGAACGCTCTCTTGGCTACCCAGCTCCAGAAACCAAAGCCATCTCTATCTAATATCATGATCCCCCACTCCAGCCTTTATGTATTACAGATTTTCTTTATAAGTATTACGTCTTTTCTTGGGTTAATCTCTGAGCAGAGACTAACCAGGGAAGCTTGAGCTTGATGAGTGAGAGGATTAATCCGCCCGGCGAATAGCTGATATGTAAAGAATGCTAAAGACAAAATGACGAAAGCCTTATTTAGATGTGCATTTTAGACTAGTGGTGGCTACCATGCCGTACGGGTTTTCAGTAAAAGATTTAGGAGTAGCTCGTGCTGGAAAGAGATCCGTATCTCAGCTTGTCATAAAGTGTAAGGACGTAATCAGCGCGTTAGCTGAGATAGCTTCTAAAATGGCTAAACATGATATTAATATTCTTTCTGGCTCTATAATAACTGAGCCCGATGAGGAAATAGGCGTGGTAACTATGTTCTTAGATCTTACTGGCTTGAGCATCACCGTTGATCAGATAGTGAAAGAGCTTAGAGCATTAGATAGGGTCTTAGATGTAAGAGTAGCTGCTAGAGAATTTAGTGGAGCTATCGTAAACATGGGCACCTATGTTACCACTTACCTTAGCAGGATGTTTAACTGGCTAGACGAAGCCTTTGGCACTGGAGGGCACGCCATATTATTTAACATGGGAGAGCACGCCGTCCGGCCTATCGTTAAAGAGTTAAAAGAGCGTGGTCTTAGAGGTCGGGAGCTAATAGAGGCGTTTTTAGTCACAAATACCATCATAGGTTTCTATCGTTATGAAATCGTGGAGTATGATGAAGAGAAATTAAAGTTTGTAATAAGGTTATATGAGAACTTTGAGTGCAAGTTCTTTATGGGCAAAAAGGATAAGCCTATGGGCCACATGACAAGAGGAGCATTAACCGCTATCTTTAACGAAGTATACGGTAAAGTATTTGAAGTGAGAGAGGTTAAATGCATAGCAAAGGGAGACGAGTACTGCGAATTTATAATCAGCCCCAGATAAGCTCATAACCACCACTCTTTAAATTCTCCTGATCTCCTAAGCCCCCCGCCTGGTTCGTAAGGTTACCGGATCGTAACCTAGATGTAACGAGATAAGGGTGGCTTCATCCAGACCCCCGCTAGCTTGTCATCCCAAGAGGTCCTGCGCTTGCAGGGGCAGTCCGCCCTTGGGTAGAATCCTTTGAGCTATTTAAAAAGGTAAACTGACAAGCTCATTAACTCCGCTTGATGGCCACGTAGCCTAGTCTGCGCTTTAGCTCCGTCATCTTGTGCTCTAGTGCTAGGCTGAGCAGTAGCTTGACCCTCGTCCTAGCATCCTCTAGGTTCTCGGCATCCTCCAGCTCGCTCACGACCAGCTTTAATGCATCTGTGAAGCCTCTCTCATAATCACTCACGTTCCATCACCTCCTCCATTCTACGTGCGACTAGTCTCTCGGCAGCGCTCTCTAGAGCTGCATCTCTAATGGCTTCTACACGCCTTATGGCATCCTCCACATCCCTAGAGCCCTTAATGACCGCTAGGGCGAGGGCGAAGCCATCGCTGAGGCCCTTGATGTAATCTGGCCCAGGCACGGCGTCCACCACCACCGTGGGCTAGCTCACGATAAGCTAGCCTTATAAAGCACGTGAACTCGCATGGCCAGGCCAGGAGAGGCTCACGACCAAAACATTAACCCATCTCCAGGTTCTGTCGAATAGGGGGTTGTTGAACTGAGTTGATGCCCCCTATTCAACTTCCCCTCTTTTGCTCCTTTGGCTTTTCCACATCCCCCTGAGGGGTTCGTTAGGGCCAAGGTCATAGCTACATGCGAGAGGCGTTCAGGCCCGAACCACAGGTCCACATCTGAAGTTCTAAGCATGTTAAGACAGGCCGTAACGTGCCTATTGCCCTTGTATCCGCATCGGGGGCACTCCACCCGCCCCATCGGGTATATCCTGGCCGGGTCGAAGCTCTCTAGCATCTCAGCCAGGTGCATGGGCCTGGTCGTGCAGTCCAGCTGGGCGTTGAGGAATACGAAGCTCTTGACGTGCTTATCCCTGAGCTCCTTGAGGCTCTGGATGATCAGGTCCTCGCCCGGCACCCACCTGTCCTCGAAATCACCTCTAGCAGCCGGTATGGCCTCTTTCAAGTCCTCTATGAAGTCCCTCGGGTAGCCCAGAACGCGCCTGTAGAAGTTCAGCAGATTCCTAAATGCCCTATCCAGGTGGTGCCTGGTTGTCTCAGGGCAGCGCATGAACATCTCAAAGACTTGCTCAGGCCTTGAGATGCCCTCAGCTGGCATATAGCGATCTAAATAGCTGAGCACTCTCCTGATATTCTTCTCGTTCCTAGTGGGTCTCTTCTTGCTCTTGAGGAACCGCACGAACTGCTCCCCCAGCTCGGGCTCCCACCTCACCACTAACCCTTGGGGCCGAGACCGGGGGCCTAGTATGATTGGGACCGGGGGCCTAACATGGTAGACCGGGGGCTCAGCTCGGGCCAGAGCATCTTAGCTTGTATGAGCTTCATGGTCAGAGGCTAGGGGCCTAACGCCTGTTTCAGCAGCGGGGGGTGTTGAGGGGCTTAGCCCCCCAACGGCTGGCGGGCCCGCCGGGATTTGAACCCGGGACCTGGGGCTTAGAAGGCCCCCGCTCTCTCCTGGCTGAGCTACGGGCCCCTTACGGCCGGGGGAGGCGCTCGCCCTTTAAGATTTCGTTGCCATCGGGGCGCCTTTAAAAGGTGGGAACGACATGACCGACTTGAGGGTGTGTGTTCCTTGTGGCTGAGGCCTGATGCCATCACGGTGTGGAGGCACCCCGAGGTCCGGGAGCGCCTGGCCTGGTATAGGGCCGTGATGCTAAACCAGAAGCCCGCGAAGTTCAGGATATGCAAGCGCGTGGGCACCGACGAACGGCCGAATGATGTGGCCCAGCTGAGCGACGAGGAGCTCTGGCACCTTCACGGCCGCTTGGCAGGTGAGTTCAGGCGCGTGTGGAAGGAGATACGCGAGGGCACCCTCTCGCTAGAGGAGCTCGGGCAGCCTTCAACCAGCTTCCTGCATGTGAAGGCCCTCTTGGCCGAGCGCATGCTAAGGGCATGCCGCTTCTGCGTGAGGCGCTGTGGCGCGAACAGGACGGCTGGCGAGGTGGGCTTCTGCGGCCTGGGTTGCGAGGCCCGAGTGAGCTCCTGGTTCCACCACTTCGGTGAAGAAGGACCCTTATTGGGCGGTAGCGGTCATCCTGTTGGCGGAAGCGGCACCATTTTCTTCACAAGCTGTAATCTCAGGTGTGTATTCTGCCAAAATTATGACATATCCTTCAGGCCCAAGAACGGCGTGGTCGTGGACGCTAGGAAGCTCGCGGCCATAGAGGCCGAGCTGAGGCGGACGGGCGCGGCCAACATAAACTTCGTGGGCGGGGAGCCCACGCCCAACCTGCACGTGATATTGGCCAGCATGGAGCACCTGGACGTGAATGTGCCCATGCTATGGAACAGCAACATGCTCTGCAGCGAGGAGGCCATGGAACTCCTTGTGGATGTGATAGACATCTGGCTTCCGGACTTCAAGTTCGGGAACAACGATTGTGCTGAGCGGCTGACCGCTGGAGGAATAGATTACGTGAGCACCGTCCTAGCGAACCACAAGCTGGCGTTGGAGCACGGGGACATGATAATACGCCACCTCGTGATGCCCAACCACGTGGACTGCTGCACCAAGCCCGTGTTAGACATGATAGCCCGCGAGCTAGGCGCGGGGCGCGTGTTGGTGAACATCATGGGTCAATACCGGCCAGAGCATTTCGTGGCCCGCTGGCCCGAGAAGTGGCCCGACATAGCCCGTAGGCCCACGGCCCGCGAGATGCGCGAGGCCTTCGAGCACGCCCGCCAGCTAGGCCTAGTGTTCGAGCCCATATCGTGAGCGGTAAGGCTTTAAAACCGTCCGCGTAATCCCTGCTGGGAGAGGGCAGCCTTGCTAACGCCCTTCGTGCTCGCTCTGTTCTTCTTAGCCTTCGTGTCCTACCTATCCGCCGCCGCCCTGGCGGCCCTTGTCCTCAGGGAGGCCGCAGGGGAAGAGGTCTCCTCGGATGTGGCTGTGGCCCCCGTGGCTCGTCTCGGGCCTTACGTGCTCGTGTCCATAGGCATTCCCTGGCTGCTCACCATCATATTGGGCATGAGGGGCGTGCTGGAGCTGCCGCTCACCATGTTTATGTTGGTCATCGTGCCATCAATCCTCATGGGCTCTCTGCTCTCCTCCTGGCTCCTCATGGTGATGGCTCTCGCGCGTTATGGCAAGTCCACGCTGCCGGGCATCCTGGCCTTCTCGCCGCCAGCCACTTTGAGCGCCTTCCTCACCCTAAAAGCGCTCTGGCACATAGCCTGTTTCGCCCCCCGGGGATACTTCCTGGTAATCCTAGTTTTCACCACCCTGATGACTTTCAACGGCTGCACGAAGCAGGAAGTAGGGCACATGCTCTAACAAATTCTCGCAACGTGATCTCATCAAAGCGCAGCCTATTTATAGCGTTTTACAGCTTCTTGACGTATATTCGCGGAGGGAACATAGTCTAAGATGTCTCGCTGAAGCTACCGAAAGTCTTTTAAGCTAATTCGTCTTGCGTTAAGACCGGGAGCCTAGATGGCGCGGAGACTAGCTCTACTAGTCCTGCCAATGCTCCTCATCCTCGGGTTCGTAGCGTCCATCGCTAATGCGAGCGCCCATCCAATTCCAACGTCGGTCCTTAACGACACCAGCCCAGCTCGAGCGGTGGACCTCGCGACCTTAACCAGATCGGCTACTAAGCAAGAAGTTCCGTCAAACTACTGGCCTGATGGAGAGGAGCTGCTAAGCTACATAAACTCCTACTTCAAGACCAACGGCAAGTACATAGACCCCGAGCTCTACAAGGTAGACGAGCCTACCAGAGTCATCTTGGCCGTAAAGTCCGATGTGCCCGTCAGCGCTATAGCCAAGCACATGCTGACCTGCAGAGCTACTCCAGCGCTCGGCAACTTCTACTTGGTCCTCGGCCTCGTGGACGGTAAAGGCCTTGAAGGCCTATTACGCACTGACGGCGTCGTCATGGCTATTAAGGATATCATGTTGGTAGAGCAACTCGGCGTTCCTATGCCTAAGCCTAGCTCACTAGAGGAACTTAGATCGCTCATAAGATGGCCTGGGAAGTCCAAGACCTACTCACCCGAGGAAAAGACCCCGCTTGAAGCTAATCCACCGATCGAGCCTAGCATGTGGTGGGTCACCGAGATCCAAGGCGCCCAGGCTGTCTGGAACCTCGGCATCACCGGCGAGAACGTCACCATAGCGATAGTAGACACCGGCATCGACTTTGGCACCTTCATGCTCTCTTACCCAGACTATATAGCCAGGTATAATGAGACCATAGACTGGCCTGCTAACGCTGATGTAGATGCTCTCCACATGGCCATAACTAATATCACGGTGACCGCGTTTGAGAACGCCTCAGGCGTGTTCATACCTACCGCTGGCCTAGATCCACTAGTCTACTTCCTTGGGACGGTGATGCCTCTCTCTTGGCTCATAGGGGCGCCATGGCCCTGGAACATGAGCGTAACCGGCATCATGAGCTCTGGGGAAACCTGCAAGTTCGGCGTACTAAGCGAGCTGGCTTACCCATTCATCTTCCTCTTCCCCGTCATCGTGCTTGATGCAGACAGCGACGGCACTTACGACACGGTCTACGTCGACCTCTCCTTCTGGCTATCGCCAGACTTCAGCTTCTCCAACGACCCACCTATAACGGCCGACCAGCCAATCGCAGCTATGGACTTAGATGGCGATGGCTTTAATGACATATCATGCGGTAGCCTCAGCTACTTCTTAGATGTCTGGATGGCCTGCCCGAACCCCGAGGAAGCTGGCGGCATGCTAGAGCCCATAGATGACACCGGGAACTACGTATGCCTCATGTTCGACTTCTACGGCCACGGTACAGCCTGCGCCAGCTGTGCGGCTGGTAAGTTCATGGGCCATCCAGTAGCTGGCCCTGGCATGGCGCCCGGCGCTAAGCTCATGGGCGTGCTGGCCCTGTGGATCGGCGATATCATCGAGGGCGAGCTCTGGGCGGCTGGCTTCGACTTGATACCTGGCACCGAGGGCTGGAGCTACGTGCCAAACTACGGCTGGGTCTGGGGCGTCTGGCAGTACACGGGCAACCACAAAGCCGACATCATAAGCAACTCCTGGGGCGCCTCCGCATGGGCACTCTATGCTCTTATGGAAAGAGCACCTTGGTATGATGTGTTAACCATAGTCGAGGACTGCCTCATGGTCCCCGGCTTACTCGACCCGGACTACCCCGGCACCCTGGTGGTTCATGCCGGTGGCAATGGCGGGCCTGGTTACGGGACCTTCGTCAATCCGGGCTACGGCTTCTTGCCCATAAGCGTAGGTGCATCAACGTCCATGGCTTGGTCAGCAGCCCTGTATGGCTATGCTGGCGGTTACTACGACGAGGTGATACCTTGGAGCGCTAGAGGCCCTAACCCCTTAGGGGTGGTAGAACCAGACGTGGTATCAGTCGGCGCCTATGGCTTGACGGCTGTGCCCGTGTACTACTCCCCTGGCGATGGCTTCTATGCCTATGATCTCTTCGGCGGTACCAGCATGGCTACACCTGTAACGGCCGGGATCTGCGCTCTGGTCATCCAAGCCTACTACGAAGCCCACGGTGAGAAGCCAACTCCCGAGACCGTTAAGGCGATCATCAAGTCATCGGCTAAAGACCTCGGCTACGATCCATTTGTGCAAGGCGCCGGACGTGTAGATGCCCTTGCGGCCGTGCTGCTAGCTAACAGCACTGAAGGCCTGCTGGTTACGTCCGAAGCCAGCTGGAAGACCCTCAAGGGGCTGCTAAGCGATGCCTGGTCTACCGCCTACAATGCCTTCTACTGGCAGCTGACGCCTTATATGCCCGAAACATGGCGTGATGTAAGCTGGTTCGCCGGTTACGTGAGGCCCGGCGAGAGCACCTCAGCCAGCTTCACCATCTTTAACCCGAATGCGACCTACGAGGCTCAGGTTGAGCTAAGCGCTACTACTTACGAGTTCGTGGACGCCTGGACCATAAGCGGCCTAACGGGCCCGGTTTACCCGGCCGACTGGGCGCCCTACTACATATGGGGCAACATAACAATACTAGACAAGACCCAGATACCGCCCGATGCAGACCTAATGGTCGTCGTCCTAACCGTCCCATACAGCTACTTTGACGTGGATGGCGACTACTGGGAGGACAATGAGCTCTGGCTCTACGTGGGCGACTGGAACGATACAAACGCCGATGGCTTCGTGAACAAGACCGAGGTCTACAGAATAACGTGGTGCGCTGCTACCGGGACTAGCCAACAGGTGTACGTGGGCTTCCCGCTTAAGACCTTCCAGTTCGACCCGGTCGTCTACGTCAGACAGCTCAGCTGGACTGGGCCAGAGCAGCCTATACCCTTCGAGCTCAGGATAGAGTTCTGGCGTAGAGCCGACTGGAGCTGGCTATCCTTCAACACCACGAGCCTCACGGTGCCAGCGGGCGGGTCAGCTGGCTTCACGGCCACCATAACCATACCGGAAGACGCCCTCATGGGCGCTTACGAGGGCCAGATAATAGTTAATGCCACCATAGGGACCAGCAGCTACATGTTGGCCATACCTGTCTCGGTGACCGTGCCGCTTGTTATACCCTCTGGAACGCTGAGCCTCGACATCCTCGCACCTGAGGAACAGAGGCTCTACGATCCCTTCAGGGTAGGCGGCTTCTTCGACTGGTGGTGGCGGTACGAGGCAGGCGACTGGAAGCTCTGGCCCATCGACATAGAAGATCCAACAACCATATTGGCGGCCGTCTTCTGTAACTGGACCAGCCAGATGACCGATGTGGACATGTTCGCGGTTAACCCCAGCTTAGCCATCGTAGACGGGGCAATAAGCCCATACTTAGGCGGCGGTTGCTTCGCCTGGTACACAAGAACAGGCATCACCAGCGAGTTCGTGCTCTTAGACGTAGGCCTTAACCCCGTGGTCCCGCCAACAACCGGCATCTACACAATATTGCTCCATAACGTTCTCTTCGATGGCACGATCTACCCAGAGGAACTCAACTGTAGCATCCGGCTGCTCTACCTGAGCCCGAGGGGCACTTTCTTAGAGCCCATAACGGTCTATGCCAGAAGCGGGGCTACTGCGATACAAGAATTCACGTTAGCTACTGGCCTGGAGCTCGATGATGTCTACATGATTACTGCCTTCTTCTACTTACCGAACGTGATGTCCGTGATCATAGATATGCTAGGCGATATATCAGCAGGCACAACACTACCAATCACAGCCACCATCTTCGTGCCTCCAGATACACCAGAAGGCTCCTACCTAGCTATCATGCTGCTTAATGGCACGATAGCAGGAACTTCAACTCCCATAGAGCTGCTCACGTTCTTCAATGTCACCGTGGATAACACGCTCCCAACCGGCGCCATAATAGCTCCCACAAGCGGCTCTTACATACGTGGCATAACAGACGTAGTGGTCTCCGGCGATGATGTCAACTTCGATCGCATGGAACTCTACATCGATGGAGCGCTTCTAACTACTTGGACTACGCCAGGCAGGCATACATTTGCCCTTAACACAACTATGTATGCCGACGGCGACCATGTGCTGACATTAAAGGTCTTCGATAAGGCTGGGAACGAGTTCGAAGCCAGCGTGGACGTAATAATCGATAACACGCCCCCAGAAGTCAGTATCCTCAGCCCAGCAGGTGGCTACTTAGCTGGCACAGTAGATGTAACGCTCTACGGCTTTGACGCCTACTTAGATCGCGTAGAACTCTACATAGATGACGAACTCCTGACCTCCTGGTCCGCTAGCGGAGTTCACACCTACGGCTTAGACACCACTGCTTACGCAGACGGCAGCCACACGTTGAAGGCGAAGGTCATCGATAAAGCCGGTAACGAAGCTGAGGCCAGCGTTTCGATAGTGATCGATAACACGCTTCCAACGGCCGCAATAACAGCACCTGAAGATGGCGCTGAGGTCACAGGCACCGTAGCGATAACCGTAAGCGGCGATGATGTCAACTTCGATCGCATGGAACTCTACATTGACGGTGCCCTCGTAGCTACGTGGACTACCTCTGGCACATACGACTATGAGTGGGATACTACGGCTTACGGTGATGGTGCCCACCGCATCGAGCTTCGAGTAATCGATAAAGCGGGCAACAGCGCCGAAGCATCTATAACCGTCCATACGACAAACGTAGCCGCGTGGCGGAAGGAAGCGCGCACTAGCGGTCTTATCCTTGGCGCAGCCGCAGCGGGCATCCCGTTGCTGATCGTAGGTGCGGCGGCGGGCTTCCTGCTGAGAAGGAGGCCATAAGAGCTCCGCAAGCCTTATTTTTATTTCCTTGCTTAACTTATCTCCACGCCCTCTAATACGTGCTTAAGAATGGCCCTCATGAGGGCAGCTTCACGTAGCTCCCGCTATTTATGAGCCTGTGCCGGAGGCCTGACGAGGTCAGTTCATAAGGCCGCGAGGCGCTCTTGACACTGGGGAGGAGTCCTTGCTCTTAAGCCGCAAGTGGAGGCTGCTCGTCCTAGCCTCACGCTGGGATCGCTGCTACGTGCCCATCTACGAGGCCGTGGCTCGCGACAGGCCCGTGAGGCTGTTGAAGACCTTGATGACGAACTCCTGCTGGAGCAGCTGTCTCTACTGTCCCCTTAGGTGCTTCTCGGCCAAAACCAAGGCGTCCTGGCGCCCGGGGAAGCTGGCCCGCGTGGCCCTGATGCTTTGGCGTGAGAAGCGCGTAGATGGCGTCTTCCTCAGCTCCTCCCTGCCAGGCGACCCGGATAAGGTCATGGAGCTCCAGCTCGCGGCCGTCAGGGAGCTCCGCTCCCTGGGCTTCACGGGCTACGTGCACCTGAGACTCATGCCCGGAGTGAGCAGGCACTTGGTGGCTGAGGCTGCCGAGCTGGCGGACAGGATGGGCGTGAACCTTGAGGCCCCCTCGGCCGATGTGTTCGAGGAGATATGCCCGGACAAGGGGTCC
>QMSI01000045.1 GCA_003649615.1 Thermoprotei archaeon
AGCTCCTTGACCGTACTTGATCTCTATGCCATCTGAGTTAATGAGGTACTCTACTGATACGCCCCATCTACCAGACGCAAACTGTACTAAGAGGTAGCCGTTAGGCTTAACATACTCATACTCTAGCCACTTAATCCTACCATCCTCCGCTCTCTCAGCAACCATGCCACCTTCCCCAGTGTTTGAGGCTGTACCAACCAGGTTGGCTGCCTTAGCGCATGCCAGCTTAAACTCCCTGCTGGTGGCGCCATAGCTCATGGCACCTATCATTATTGGAGTCTTCAGTTTGATAGGCCTCTTAACTCTACCATTACCGATGGTTACCGTTGTGTCGACGCTCTCCCTATACTGATCGACCGGTGGCGGCGTGCCCAGCCCATGGACAGGCACCAACTGCAAGTCATCAAAGTCTGGTAGTTTACCGCTGTAGCCAAAGCCTCTAATAATATATTTCCCGGTCTCAGCCCTATACCTTATTTCCTCTAGGACAGCCTTGTATATACTCGCTCCATAACGCTTACCTACGATCTTAGCATAAAGCGGGTGCGCCATACGAGCCTGCACCTAGCCATAAAACGGTCTCAACTTGATAGGTATGATCTTCCTAAATCCCTCGACATTGGTATTTATGCCGTATTTACCTAGTAGCGCTTTAAGCTTCTCCCTATCTTGATCTGTTAAGCTTACCTCTTGGGCGTTATTTCCTAGACCTTTACACTCACCAGCTATGAAAATTTCACCCCCAACGATCCAATCCCCTAAAGCTTCACCTGCATCCCCGGTAATCACTACCGTACCACCTACCATGTAGAGCCCTACACTATCGCCCACTGAGCCGTCAACTATCACCGTTGCCCCCTTTAATAGCTGACCTACACCATCGCCCGCGTCTCCGTAAACCACCACCGTACCCCCATATGCGTATACACCTATATGATTGCCTGCGGAGCCCCTAACTACCACTTCACCGGCCCACGCGTTGTCTGCCAAGTATGCTCCCGCGTTACCATTGATTACTATTTTAGGCCCCATTTCACCGCGCTCTTTCTGCTCTCTTCTACCTATTAACATTGCTGCGCGTTCTCCGATATTACCTTCAACCTCAACCTCGCCACCATCAATCCCCGCTGCCAACCCATAGACTCTTTCAGCGTTCTTAACCTTAACCTTAAAGCCCTTAGCGATAGCCTCCCTTATCCTGGCGTTTACTTCCTTTAATGAGAGCCGATAAGCATCTATAAGAACCTCGCCCATTCTGCATCAATGGTGCAAGCTAGCGCTTGCGATGGATATAAATTTTACGGTGACGTTGCATGAAAGCTTTAATATTGTAAGAGCGGCATAGCCGTGACGTCGTTAACATCGAGGTGACAGAAGCAGGGCCCTCTACGTTGTTCACATGAGATAGACGTAGAGGTTAACATGATGAAGAGGCTCTAAGAAATAGTGTGGTAGAGCAAAGTGATGAAACGTGGGTACGTTGCTTTAAAGTCCATTAAAGTCCACTACGGCGGGAATGTTGACGCAAGGCCAACTTTAAAGAGCAACGTTATAGAATTAAGTTTAAGCTCTCTACGCGAAGCTTAGAAGAAAAAAGACTGCGATGTAGTATAGTTCATCAGGACGAATTCCAGGGTTTTTAAGCAAAACTTGATAGCGTTGATAGGGGCGAACTCTAGGCGCGTGCTTAATGCCTATGAAGCGCTCTTCCTCAACAGCCGCGATCAGTTCACCATCCTTAATCTAGACAGCAGCGTTATTCCATGATATCGGCCTTGTAATGCCAAGAATGTACATAGAATTCCGAATCTTCTACGGCTTTACGTACCACTATATGAAGATTCTAGGACAAAGTTGATTAACGATAAGACTTCTGCCTCTTGGCTCTTGCCGACCTTCCTCTAGGCTTCTTAGGCTCGGCTTGGCGAGGATCCCCTACGAGCATGTGTCTATCATACTCCATGAAAACCTTCTCGAGTTCGGGCTTTTCAAACCACTTCACAAAGCCCCTGGCAATGGCTATCCTAGCCGCTACGGCCTGCCCCATGAAGCCTCCACCCTTCACATCCACCTTAATATCCACAGTGTTGCGAAGATCGTCGCCAACGAGAAGTAGAGGTTCCATTATCTTCAACCTGGCCATCTCAGGCTGATAAATTTCCAAGGGGATTCCGTTTATGTAGACCCTGCCCCTGCCCGGCTTAAATACAGCCCTAGCAATAGCTGTCTTCCGTTTTCCTGAGATCACAAGGACCTGTTTAGCCAGCTCTAAACCCCCCTAGCTCATGCTTCACGGAGGCTTTTAAGCCTTAGGAGGAGGCCAGCCGAAAAGAGCCGCCAGCTCACCCACTGTCATGAACTTTCGTAGTGATAGCTTAGAGGCGTCAGCCTCCTCCACCTTGATCATAGGTGACCCTTCATACTCCCTAGGCACACCTATGTAAACCTTTAACCTCTTGTAGGCCTCAAGCCCCCTTGGTTTCTTGTAGGGTAGCATACCCCTTACCGTTAACTTAACTATTAAGTCCGGCCTCCTGATTTTCTTAGGCCCTTTCTCAGGGTCCTTAAGCCTCCTCTTAGCGAGCACATGATCCTTATACTCCTCCACGATGCTCTTCTTACTTCCTGAAATCACAGCCTTCTCAGCGTTTACAATCACTATTCTCTCGCCAGCTAGTAGCCTCTTAGCTACGTGGCTAGCCATCCTGCCCAGGATAAGGTTGGAGGCATCTATCACCACGGTGCTCAACGAGGTCACCTCATAATCTTGACCCTAGACCCTTTAGGGTTTAGCTTAACCAGCTCCTTTATCGTCAACCATCTTCCTCTAGCGTCCTCAATCTTCTCCTTAGCCTTCTTGGAGAAGCTGAAGGCAGCCACCGTGACAGGGTGGTCTAGAGAACCTGCGCCCAACACTTTACCCGGCACGACGACTACATCGCCCTCCTCAGTATACCTGTTGATACGGCTTAGGTTGACCGCTACTCGCTTCCTCCTAGGTTTAGCTAGCCTTCTAGCTACGTCAAGCCATATCCTAGCCCCATTAGCCCTCCAAGCCTTTCTCAGAAAGTAAATCAGCGACCTTAGCTGAGGGTTAGTGGCCTTAACCTCCACTTTAGCCACCTCCAGTCATCTTAGAAAGTTGAAAATTAAACTCCTCAGCCTTAGCCCTTAACACGTGGACCGCCTTTAACACTATATCTGAGACCTTAAGGGTACCAGTGGACTCAACGAGAAAGACGAAGGTGGATTCATCCCATCCAACCTTCAAAGCTCCTTTTTCACAAACCCTCTCGCACTCCCTACATAAAGTACAGTCCACTACATTGGAGACCTTCACCGAGCCTTCTGAAAGCTTCAGCAATCCTTTAGGGCAGCTCTCGACGCAGGCACCGCATCCATCACACAGTGAGAGGTCCACCGCTATGACAGGCATGTACTTATAGGCACAAGCCGATGTGGGCTGCCACTTAGCATGGTCTTTTCCTAGCCCTAACGTGGCGTAGGCTTCAAGCACGATGCTTTGACCTTGGCTAAGCTTAACGATAGGGATGTTATCGTAGACCGGCGCTACTTCTGGATCCTCAGGTTTCAGGTCGCCTGAGTAGACCGTTTTAGCTCCTTCCCCCTCCCACTTAACGTCCAAGTATAACCTAGCCTGGCAGAGTGAGCAGCCTGCCCCACCGCATTTACACTCCTTCGACATAACGTAGCCGTCTTTAGGTGTCTTCAGAGGTATCATGGCTAACCGATGCGCCAAAATCTCGTCGTAGAGCACTGAGGAGTTCTCTATGATGGCTACTTCATCTATGGCCATGCAGGGCACTTCAGCTATCATAATCCTCCTGAGCGCGTTGATAAAAGCTACATTAACCCCTCTCACGATGAAGCGTGCCTTGAAGTCGTCGAGCTCTAATACAGTTATCTCCAACACGTCCACCTTTAGGTGTAGTTTAAGCTATACCCTCCTACCCCTTCTACCTCCAGGCCTCCTAATATGGTCATGCGGCAGAGGGGTTACATCCTCGATCTGCCCGATAAAAAGCCCAGCCATAGCTAAGGCTCTTATAGCTGCCTGTGCGCCAGGACCGGGAGTTTTAGGGCCGCTTCCTCCTGCCGCTCTAACCCTTATGTGGACCGCGTTTATGCCCTTCTCCAAAGCTTGATGAGCAGCTCTAGTAGCCGCCAACATGGCTGCGTAGGGGGAAGGCTTTTCCCTATCAGCCTTGACTACCATGCCCCCAGAGGCTTTAGCTATCGTCTCAGCGCCTGTCAAGTCAGTTATCAGGATTAAAGTGTTGTTGAAGCTCGAGTAAATGTGAGCTATACCCCATTTAAGACCTGACATCAACCTGCACCTCCAACTTAGCTAGGAGGAAGCGAGGCGTAGACGCTTCGCGGCGAGTAGCAAACCTTATCCTCTTCATCGCGGCCGACGATATAGCCTGGACAAGAAACCACTTGGTCCCCTATAGCTATGTGGCCGTGAGTTATGAGTTGACGGGCTTGATGGATAGTTTTAGCTAATCCCTTCCTGTAAACTACAGTCTGCAGCCTCCTTTCCAGTAGGTCGTTGACGGTAAGGCTAAGGACATCGTCGAGCGTCGCCCCTGGGGGGAGAAGGTTCATCTTGACAAGTTTCTCTATTAGCTGGCACCTCCTCTCCTCGTCGGCCATGGCTAGGAGCCGCCTGGCTTGGTAGCGGATCTTCTCGATGATGTACTTCGCCTTCCACAGTTCATGCTTATTCCTTAAACCGTACTTGCCTAGAAGCTCGAGCTCCTGCTGGAGGACCTCACGTCTCCAAGGGTGGCGAGGGCCACGCCATTTCTTACGCTGCCGCTTAGGGTCACCCACGTCAAGCCACCTCACTTAGGCTTCCTAGCAACTCCAATAGTTCTTCCCTTACGGCCTGTCGTCCTAGTCCTCTGTCCTCTAACCTTTAACCCCCAAGCATGTCTAAGTCCTCTCCAACACTTTATCTTCTTCATGAAGTCGATGTCGCTCTTAACCGCAAACTCCCAGTCAGCGCCTATCAGATGTAGGTCATCGCCCGTTTGAGGGTCACGTTGCCTATTCAAAACCCAGCTCGGGATACCGTGCTTTAATGGATCTGCCAGCACTTCTTCTATCTTCTTTACGTTTTGATCTGTGAGGTAGCCAACCCTCATGTTAGGGTCTATCCCAGCCGTCCTAAGGATTATTCTGGCTAAGTTGAGCCCAACCCCTCTGATAAGGGCTAAACCATGTACAACCTTAAGAGTCCCATCTACGTCTAACCCAGCTATCCTAACTATGTGCCTAAACTCTCCTCCTGCACTCATTCCCGCCTTAACCCCTTCCTTGCAGGGAGGGAAGAAGGGGGGATGTTAATAAAGCCTTTCCTACATGCGGAGCTAGGCGTCCATCACCAGGTACAAACTAGGTACGCCGGGGGTGGGACTTGAACCCACGAGGCCCGTAAAGGACCATAGGCTATACGGGGGACGCCTCTCCAGGCCTACCCCTTCGACCTATCTCGGGCACCCCGGCATGATGGAGAGCCGCTCAGCTTCATATAAAGCTTTACGTCGTTTTACTCTTCCTCCATAGAGGAGGGTAAGTCCCAGGCTCCATGATCACCCTAGTGGTCCTAGCCACTAAGCCATGTTCAGCCTCTAAAATCTCCTCCGCTGACATTAAGGCTGAGGCTAACGCTACTAACTCCCCTTTCTGGGTCATCAACGCTACTTCAGAGCCTTTCTTGATATCGCTCGTTAACCTTAGTACTCCTGGGGCGGCTAAGCTAGCGCCGTGACATATGGCGTCAACCGCCGTGTCTCTAACCACTATCTTAGGTACTTCCTCCACAACCTTCTCCATAGGCTGCACAGCCCTCCTAAGCCAAGCCTCGTCTCCGGTCTCCCTCCATAGATCATAGGCATCTTTAAGGTCGTGAAGGGTAACCAGCGTAGAATCCTCTTTAAAGGAGCCGCTTCGCGTACGTCTAAGCTCCTTCATGTGAGCCCCCACGCCAAGTATGAGGCCTATATCGTGGCAAAGCTTCCTGACATAAGTCCCGGCTTCACAGTGTACTTGCATGAGCACGAGGTTTCCTTGAACCTCCAGCACTTTAAGTTCGTAGATACGCCTAACCCTAAGCCTCCTCTTCACCGAGGCTCTCAGAGGAGGTTTCTGGTAGATAGGGCCTGTAAACTCACTGCAAACCTTCTTGACTTGGTCTTCGGGGACTGCTCCATGAAGCTGCATCAAGCAGATGTACTCCTTGGACACCTTGGACATCAACCAGAGCAGCTTCCTAGCTTTATTAAGGGCTATGGGCAGGATCCCTGTAACCTTAGGATAACCCCGCCTCCTCGATGAGGCTCTAGGGTCCCTCCATGCCCAGCCCTCTCCACACCCAATATTCGCTTAACCCAAGCGGTCACTTCATGGCTAGTTGGGCCAGGAGGCTTATCCAGGTTAATGACCCCTTTCTCCAAGTGCTGCTGGATGGTCCTCTCCTCGGGTCTACAACCATAACCCCAGAGAGGCTCCTCCTCATCTTTAACCAAGTACTCGTGCATCGATGCACCCTGCGAAAAGACATGAAGCTGCTTGATAAGCTTTAGCTTCACTAAGCCAGTTGAGGTTTAACCTTAACCTTCATGAAGTTCAGCTTACCCTCAGCCTCCAACGCCCGCTTAACCTCGTCGTCAGAAGCTCCCTTTGAAACCTTAACCGTGTCCTCGAGGGGTATAAGGTGCTTAATGTTAGCCCTTCTACGCTTAACTCCACTGATCTCCTTGGGCCCAGTGACCAACGCGAAGTTGTCATCTATTAAGTCAACTATCACGCACTTTAACCCAGCTTCACGCCCCGTCGTCTTGACGCAAATCCTACCCACCTCGATCGACGGCAAGGCATACCCTCCTTTAGCCCTCTACCACCTTCAAAGAGAGGGTTTTAAACCTGCTCCTCCTACCCTCGATTCGGCTAGCAGAGCTATGAGGCTTAACACCACGTTGGCTACCTCCTCCTTGCCCCACTTAGCTGTGTTAATAACTAGGTCGAAAACGGATAGATCTGAGGTATCGATACCATAGAGCTCGAGGTACCTTCTCCTATTGCTCTCCTCCCTCTTCACTACCTGGCGTAGAGCCTCAGCTTGACTTAAACCATCTCTTTTGGCTATGCGCTCCGCCCTGACCATTAAGGGAGCGGTGAAGAAAACCTTGACGTCCGCCACGTCCCTAAGCAGCCAGCCAGCTAAGTGACTATCGATAACTACGCCTCCCTCCATAGCTGCTCGATAGACCGCCTCATCAACCTCAAGGTCTATCGAGGGGTCAAGCTCGGCTTGACGGTGGAGCTCTAAGAGGCTTAAGCCACGCTCCTCCGCCATCTTCCTGAAAAGTTGCCCCGAGGAAACATGGCGCAGCCCAAGCTTCTCGGATATAATCTTGGCGTAGGTTGTCTTCCCAGATCCTGGCTGACCACTCACCGCGATAACTAGCTTCTTCACTTCTTCTGCCCCAAGATTGCTCTTTGAAGCCCAAGCTTTAAACATGAAGGGCAGAGGTAGCCTCCATAGGGCCTCGTCGGTCTACGTGAACTCTTAGGTAAAGCTCTAAGCTCATGAGGTAGTAGGCGTGGAACCCCTCCTAGCTGTGCACCGCATATTGCACATTTAGCTGGCTTAGGCTTCTCTCGTTTATAGTGCACCGCAGTACCGCCTCCCGGCAGTTTAACCTTCACCTTCTTCTTGGAGCACACCCTTAACCCAGGCCTAGGCATCCCACACACCTTCAATCGGTACTAGTGTAGGAGAGGCCTAGTAGCCTCTGAAATATAGGCACTACGCCTCCGTTAGCTATAAGGTACCAGTAGATGAAGGGGATGCCTCTGTCCAAGAGGGGGAAGAAGGCTACGTAGCCAGGGAATACGTTGACGAGGATGAGGAAGAGTATCCAGAAAGGGATGAGGTATATCATCATGGGCTTCATGGACTTAGCCATGATCTCCGCGTTGAGCTTATTAATGTAGGCCTGCTTCTTCATCAACTTGGACATAAGCTTCTTGTCGCCGCTCTTCCTAGCCCTAAAAAACTCCCTCCTCCACTCAGCTACTTCCCTATATTGCTCAGCTAGCTCCTCAACGTTGACCATGGCCCTCTGGATCCCGAAGTGGAAAAGGGTCAGCCCAGCGCATATCAGGACGATGGTTACTGCTGATAGCGGAGGCTCCGCCCACACGCCCAGCGCCTGTTTAATCCATTCGCTTAAGCCCTGCAAGAACTCGAACATCCCTAAGACCCCCTCCTTGAAAACCTAAGCTAACTTACCTTCCTAATATTTTTTCAAGCATCGGGTACATCTCCATGGCCTGCTCCCTCGCTATAATCTCATAGTACTGGTAAAGTATCTCAACCGTTAACAAAATACCTATCCCTGAGCCGATGGCACCTAGGAGGTCAGCGAAGGCAGCCAGCAAACCTATGAAGAGGCCGCTTATGATGGTTAGCGAAGACACGTAGCGCTGAAGCAGCTTCTCTAAGATCTTGGGTGACTGCCTAAAGCCAGGCACCTGGAGCCCAGCTCTAACCAGCTGTTCCGCTTGATCTTTAGCCGACATACCCGAGGACTCCACCCAGGCGATGGCGAAGAACACGCATAGCAGGCAAAGCATTACCGTGTATATCAGTACATGGATCGCACCTTCAGGGCTCTGAAGAGCGATCAAGCCCCTCGGAGGCGATAGGTAGTAGACCAGCCCTCCCATAGGGACAGGGCCTCTATCAGTCATGTTAAACGTGCCCAAGAGGTTTAAGATAGGGTTGGTGTTGGTTGGGTTCCACTTAGACCACACTATTTGGCTTATCACTTGAAGGTTAGCGTAGAGCGCTCCAGCCAGGATGACTGGGATGTTTGAGACGTAGAGGAACTTTAAGGGTACATTAGCCCTGATACCGCCATACCTAGTAAAGGAGACAGGCACCTCAACCCTAACCGTCTCAAAGTAGAGGACGATAAAGAGCACAGCCAACATGGCTAAGAAGCCAGTCATATCAGGGAAGGGGTAACGGTTGAAGCTACTCAACACGTCTCCACGTAGAATTGAGTGGCCAAACGCTAGTATAGCTCCTAGAGGTTCACCTCCACGCTCAGGCACCGCTAGCGGAGAGAAAAGCCCCCAGAAAACATGTTGAGAAACACCAGCCGCTATGAAAAGGCTCACTCCACTACCGAGCCCCCAACCCGCCTGAACCATTTCATCAAGCAGGATTATCACGATGCCAGCGGCGAAGAGCTGAAGGAAAACCGCCACCTGGTTGCTGGGAGTCATAGGGCCGAAGAAGCCGGCGATTATGAAGACGAAGGCCTCGACTGCCGTCACTATGATAGATAGCAGCTTCTGAGCGCCGGTGAACAGCGCCCTCTCATGGGGGTCCGAGAGATCGATCTCCAGGAGCCTAGAGCCTACTAGAAGCTGCATGATTAAGCCGGCCGTCACGATAGGGCCTATGCCCAGCTGCATGAGAGTGCCGTTCCTAGCAGCGAAGATAATGTTCATGAACAAGAACTCTGCCAGTCGGCCGCGCTCCGCTATCCCGAAGAGAGGGACCTGGCACATGATGAAGTATATGGTCAGCACCATGCCTGTCCAGAACAGCTTAGTCCTGAAACTAACCCTGCGTTTAGGCCTCTTTACCTCAGGGAGGAAGCGTAAGGTGGGTTCAATGAGCTCTAATGCTTTAGCCATCGCTCACCGACCATCAGGGGCCCTGAATCACCTGTCCTCCAGCAGCCTTTATCTTCTCCATAGCCCTCTCCGTGAATGATTGAGCCTTAACCACCAAAGGCCTCGTAACCCTACCTTCACCCAACACTTTCAGGAAGCCCAGTTTAAAGCCGTCTAGTAGAGGCTTACCTTCATAGGTCTCAAGAAGACCTTCCTTATCCATCCTATTAGCCAGCTCCTCAAGCTGGCTTACGTTAACCTCAGGGTAACGCCACGTCACTTCAAGAGGACGCTTGAAACCTCTCTTACCGAAGTAGCCCCTCGCATACTTCAACACCCAGCTCCACTTATGCTTATGCATCCCTGCATGTCCCCTCCCACCCTTCCTACCGCTCCTCCTATGCTGAGCTATCCTACCCCAGCCGCAGCTACGCGTCCCCCTGTACTTCCTTGAAGCCTTCTTCCGCCGTGGAATATACACAGCGAAAACCTCCGCTATCGAGGGGGACCGGAGGGTTAAAGAGATTACTCTACCACGATCCTCGTCCCGCGCTCCCTGCCCTTCTCCAGCTTCTCCAGCTTAACCTCCAATACACCATTCTTATAGGAAGCCTTAGCCGTATCAGGCTTTACGCGTGCAGGGAGCTTAACCTCCTTGTAGTACTTACGCCGCTCCGTGTCCACCGAGATAAC
>QMSI01000046.1 GCA_003649615.1 Thermoprotei archaeon
AGCCTTAAAAACCTAGCTCTATCTGGCATTGAGGTGTTTGATAGGCTTAGCTTTAAGTGTTGTTTTAAGGGCCTCTTCTACTACCTTGGCGTTTTTACTCGGTGTATGGCTGTGCTATGAATCGTTAATCCTTGAACTTGGCTACGCACTCACGGGGTGGGCTCTCGGTCCTCCTGTAATGGGTTGGCTGTATGAATCGTTGAGAGGCTATGGCCAAAGTATATGTTTTCGGCTCGACGATGAAGGGGGCTTGTACTGCCGCTAGTGACATAGACGTGCTTATAGTGCTCGGGGGAAAAGTAAGCCTGCAAGAAGTGGTCGTGAAGCTACGTGGCGCTGCCTATAAAGTTTACTTGGCAGGCCTTATCGGGCCAGATTTAACTACCGTTTCAAATAATGGAGGGAGGACGTTCAGTTTTAGGTTAGTCTTCAAAAAGTTTTCTGTAAACTTAGAGGCGAAAGGCTTGAGTTGGTAAAAGAGGTTCAGTCGATGGGGAAGGTTAGGCTTTACTTGGAGGTTACAAACGCCAACTTCAGAAGAGCTCAAAGACATATATGTATTAGAGGTGCATTGCTTAGAAAAATGAAAATCCTATCACGCGGGAACGCTCCATTATTATAGCTTTACGTAGGCCTTGGCGGTCGGCAACATTATTTTTGCCTTCAGCTAGTTCAGCCAAGGTGGGAAACCTTACTTCTTGGCTTTACGGACCTTTCTGGCTAGGAGAACTATTGTTACAGCGGCCGCCATGGGGATTGAGGCTAGGAGGGCTAGGCTGAGGGCTGTGGGTAGCTTTAGGGTTACATCAACGTCTAGGTTCAGCTCGACGAGGGCTTCGGCTGTTAAGCCCAGCGTGGTGGCGATGACCCTGTAGGTTCCTCGCGGTAGCTGTGCGAAGAGGGCTTCACCTGATGCGTTGGTTTTAACGGTAAGGGCTATGTTGTCTGATGTAACCCTGACATCGATATTAGGTAGCGGCTGGCCTAAGACGAGGTCCTCTACGCTTACTCTAAGCTCATATACTTGGCACCGTATCGTTAAGGTCTCGCTGCTGTTTAGATGTAAGCTTGAAGATTCTACCTGGACCCCGAGCCAGTAGGTTTTAATCGTGTAGTTGCCGCTGGCTATATTAGTTAAGTGCACTATGCCTTCGGAGCTGGCGGTGGCTACGTAGAGCGGCATGCCTTTCCTGAAGACTTGAACCGCGGCGCCTGAAAGGGGTTGACCGTTGTGGTCGAGGACCTGTGCTGTTAGGTTTAGGCTTATTAGGCTTACCTCTATTTCTAGGAGGCTATGTGTATAGTTGATGTATAGGTGGTAGGCGTCGTTGATCCTCCTCCACGTAAAGGGAGCCGGCGTGCCGTTGACGAAGACCTGTGCACGTCCTATTGATGTGCTGTAGAGGTTGAGTAGCTGCTGGCTGATGATGATGAGCGCTTGACCTTCAAGGCTGCTGGGCCCCTCCACTTTTAGAGTTATGGTAGCTGTGTCTTCGTCGAAGCTCATGGACACTGCTTCAGAGCCTGCTAGGTAGCACTCGATCGGGAATGGGGCTTCGATGACGGCTGTGGAGGCAGCTATGAAGACGGTGGAGGCGTTGGACGATGGCTCATGGTATGGATCCCCCTGGAAGGAAGCCACTATCCTATAGAGGCCTGTTTGGCTCGGGGTCCAGTTGTAAGCGAAAGCTCCGGTAGGCTGAACCGTAACCGTGGCGGCTTCGACCACGACTTCATCCAGAAGAAGCTTTAGCTCCAGTTGTGTTTGAAGCGGAGGGGTCAGGTAGCCTTCTATCTCGATTGTCTCGCCGAGTGTTGAGGCTTGCTCCACGTATAGTTCTAGGTGGGTGGCGGCTCTCGTAACGGTGAAGGTTATAGGGCTGCTGTATGCTGGCTCGTACTCATCATTGCCTGGCCAGTAAGCTTCTAGGCTCCAAGCACCTACTTGGCTCGGGCTGAAGGTGTAGGAGAAGGTTCCATCATCTTCTACCTGAGCAAGCATCGTGCTGTTGGTTCCACTAGGGCTGGTGAAGGTTAGGGCTACTTGTGCTTCATGGATGGCTGGCTGCAGAATTCCATGGATAATTACGGTTTGGCCGTACTCGAGGAGGCTGGGCGAGGCCTGGAGGGTTAAGGTGGAGGGCCTCTTGACTACGGTTACGGTCACCGCGTTGCTCTCAGCCCCTGCATAGTACACGTTGCCCTGCCAGGAGGCTTTGAAGCGGTAGATGCCGGCAACGCTAGGTGTAAAGTTGTAGGCGAAGCGGCCTTCCAGGTCTGCCGTAACGGTCGTTAAGGTGGTCCAAGCCCCGTTAAAGTACATGCTTAGAAAAACATCGACGCTGCCGATGGGTGGCGTTAAGGCTCCTTCAAGCTTCACCGGGCAACCCACGTAGGTGGTGGTTGGCGCAACCCATAGAGCTATGCTGGTCTCGCTCCCCGTTGTGGATAAAACTGTCAACGCCTGTTCGTTGCTGACAGCTGCTTCATATACGGTGTTGCCGAGCCACTTAGCCCTTAAAAGAAATGTTCCTTCTCGGCTAGGCGTCCACTGATAGCTGTAGCTCCCATCGAGGCTGGATTGTACCTGAGCTAGCTCGCTCCACACATCATCCAGCTTGGCTTCGATGATCACCGTGCCAGCCACCCCCTGCTCTATGCGGCCTGTAATGGTTACCGACTCTCCTAGCCTTATGGTGGTGGTTGAGAGGCTGCATGTTATGGAGCTAGGTAGCTTGGAGACCTCCACGGCGACCTCTTGGCTTTCAGCGGGTAGGTATTCATCGTCGCTGGGCGACGCTGCTTTTAACCTATAGGTGCCAGCGACCGTAGGGTTCCAGTCGTAGCTGAATGATCCATCGCTGCTCGTTGCTACCGTAGCTAACGGCTGGTAGGTTTCATCGCTTGAGATGTATATGGTTACTTGAGTTTGCCTTGCAGGTTCCACCTGCCCAGTTATAGTCACGGTCCCCCCTACGCTGACCTGTAGAGGAGAAGCCGTGAGGGTTATGGAGCTAGGCCTCACAACCCTGAAGCTAGTCGTGACGCTGAATCCAGGGACTGCTGCGTACACTGTGTATAGGCCGTACTCGGCGCTGAGGCTTAAGGTGAAGCTTGAAGCATAGGCACCGCTGCTATCGGCTGTTACTTGGTCTAACCATACGACCGCGCCGCTAGGGCTACGTACCTCTATGCCCACCCATACACCGGAGGCAGGTGAGCTGTCTAGGTATACGTGGCCTGAGACGGTAACTCGGTCTCCACGTAAATAATAAGTTTTATCCGTGGAGACGTTTACCGAGTAGCTTGAAGCACAAAGTGTTGATGAAAAGGAGGACATCAAGGCGAAGATGAGAACGGCTGTTAAACAAGCCTTCCTCAACCGAAGCCCTCCCACTGTTTTTAAATCGGTGAGGGTTAAAGGTTAAGTTGCTTTATCGTGGGGGTCTCCTCTACGCTAACAGCCATAGCTATTGCTTTAATGCTGTCAGTTTCCATAGCTTGGCTGTACCTCGCTATAGCAAGGTATAGGGCTGGCAGATGGCCGCCTACAAGAGTTCAAGCAGCTTTAACGCTCGTTACGGCGATCTTCCTATTCATAGCTTTATGTAACCTAATCTTCGGTTTAAGGTTCATCCCACCCAGCCTCCCCGTGGAGGAGGCTTTGCCGAGCGATGGAGGTAGAGGGCTTCTAGGCTTCATACCGCTGCTTCTCCTAGGGTTTCTAGCTACCAGGTTAACGGCTGGTCGAAGTACCTTAGACCTACTCGAGGAAATCGCAGTTGCTCTGAGTTTAGGTATGGGTTTAACCAGCCTCACCATGATCATACTGGGGATCTTCAACCTTATATGTACGAGCTACGTAACGGCAACCTTCACCCTGTTGCTCATAGGCTTGGCGGTAACCTCAGCCTTGAAGCGAGGCGAAGGGAGGGTCATAAGAGTGAGGGTTGATGGGTTGAGGCGAGAGGTAGCTGCTGTAGTAGGTTTATTGTCAGTGTTTGTGGCGTTAGCTGCTTATCAGGCGTTAGCGTATCCGGAGGTAGAATGGGATTCATTGGCTTACGGTGTTTATTATGCAAAGCTAATTTATGATAACGGCGGAGTTCCCTTCATCGCTGGGACTTCTATAGGACTTGAAATGAGCGCAGCCTACCCGCCAGGGCTTCAATGTTTGGCTTGCTTCTTCTACGTGACCGCAAATGCCAGCAACGACTTCTACTTCAGGTTACTTCAGCCAATCCTCGGGGTTGCTACACTGATCGTGACCTATAAGGCCTCGCTTCTCCTCACAGGCGATAAGCGATGCGCCCTGCTAGGACTATTGGTGTTGGCGGCGGCACCCATCTTCTGGGTGTTTTTTGTTTTAGGGTCCTACGCCATGTACCTTGCCTTAAACGCCTCGTTAACCATTTACTTCCTCCTCCGAGCTTACTATGCAGGTGAGAGGGCTGCTAGCTATGAAACGTTAGCTTCGCTGTTCGCTGGCTTCGCATCGCTTATAAGCTACTTAGGCCTCAGCTGTGTCGGCCTACTCATCCTCTATGGTTTCTATGTTAAGCTTAACGCTAAGAGGTTTACTAAGCTGGTTTCGCTGGCCCTCGTAGTTGCTTCTCCTTGGTATCTTAGAAACCTGTTTCTGTTAGGCAACCCTGTTTATCCTTTGCTTGGAGTCGGTGTCAGGATCGATGAGGTCCTTTGGAGGTCCACTGTACAACATTTCAACAGTTATAGGACCCTGTGGCACGTCATGGATCTCCTAGGCTTACTTTTCCAGCCTTATAAGTGGAGGGAGTATCTCGGAGCAGCGCTGCTGCTATCCATGGTTATCTACCCAGCTGTATACATGTATTCTTCTAGGCGGCAGGGCTTCCACCTAGCTCTCTACATCTATACGTTAATGGTCCTGTCGGCTATATTCTTCCTCCACGCTCTTTTCGGGCGTTACCTATTCATCTTCACACCTTTCTACGCAGCTCTCTTAGCATATACCTTCAACCAGCTACGCAGCGGAGAGAGGGTGGTTAAGATTGCAGGAGCCCTGCTGATAGCTACGGTAGCTGTAAGCTTTGTTTACTCGGTTGGACATATGAGCTCGTTGAAAAACCCGGCTGACCCCGTTATCGACAAGTGGAGCTACCTTAAACAGAGCTATGGAGAAGCAGATGCATGGGAGTGGGTGTGTGAAAACGTGCCTAGGGAGGTTAAAGTAGCGACCTATGAGATACGTGTATATTATCTTGAAAGGGAGGTGTTCCCGCTCGACGGCTATGAGGCTGCTCCACTCTATAGAATGGAGAGCGTAGAGGAGGGTTTAAGCTTCCTTGAAAGTAGGGGGGTGGGCTATATTTTAAGCGTGCCTTGGGCCTCACCACTTGATGTTAGGATGCCTCCAGCTTACCGTTGGAACGTGGTTATGAAGTGGCTGGGCGATCCAAGTAAGCTCCCCCCTGTTTATGTTGGCTCCAGCGGAGCAGCGGTGTACAGCCTAGAAGGGATGAGCGTGGAGGAGCTCGCAGAGCTCTATGAGGCGAGGGGTTTCCTGCCGCCTCTGGGAGGGTTTAGCTTTAACGTAACTTTGGTCAACGCTACCCAGCCGCCCATGGGTGTTGTGTATATTCCTCTTCCATGCGACTACGCCGGTAGGGTTTTGAGGGTTTCAGTCAATAGTTATGGCCATAACGTTAGCTTGGAGGTCTTTAAAGGCTTGGTTCCTAGCAACGCGAGTCGATGGTGGGAGCGTTACGTGATGGTTTGTAGGTCTCCTCCGCTTAGCGAAGCTCTAGGTTCCTTTAACCCTGAGCTGGAGTGGGAGATAAACGACGCTGGGTACTTCACCTTGATGGTGGTTTCATGGGACGAGCAGTGGATAGAGCCTTTCAACGTGACGTTAACCTTGGATATAACCTCTTAGACAACGCGATGATCAAGGGGAGGGCGGTGATGAAGCAGAGCCCTCCAAGTAGGAGGATAGGGTAGTTGTTGAAACGCGCCACCACAGCCACAACGGTGTTGCTGGGTAAGTTTACCTTGAAGTAAAGGTAGCCGTTCGCCCTATACGTGTCGGCTGGCTCTAGCCTACGCCACCCATCATTATAGACGTAGAGGTTAAGGTCCTCGAGGTTAACGCACTGGTCTCTCAGCCAGTCCAAGTCTACCTTGATGGTGGCTGTTAGGTTAGCGACCTCAGCCCTCTCACCGAGGCCTTGGGAAGCTTCAACGTACACTGCTCGGTAAAGGAGGCCTGAAGGAGGGTCTAGGAGAGATAGCGATTTCAGGTCGTATACTTTGATGTTAAGGAAGCAGGTCTCCTCGAAAAGGCTTAACGTTAAGTTCTCTACGACGGTGGCATCGTTGTAGAGGCTTGGAGTAACTGTTAGGGCTGTGAAGGTTTTGGTAGAGCTTCTGGTGATTAAGGTCTCCGAGAATACATCGCTCCTCCTTATTAACAGGTTGGGTGGCAGTGGCCTAGTGGTGAAGGTTCTAGCGTCTCCAATCTCTAACGTCAGGTCTAAGCGTTCATCGCCGGTGTACTCGTCCCAGAGAACAGCCATCGCTGTTACGAAGTTGACGTCAGCTGGAGCCTTCCACCCCACTATGGAGGGGTCTTCTCCACCCATCACAGGTAGTTCCGGGTCCCTTGCAAGCATGGAGTGGTTTAACCACCAGCCTGTCCTCTCCCATGGATACACCACTCCCTCAAAGATTTCTAGGCTCACCTTTGCTCCATGGCTCTCAGCCCATATCGAAAGCCTCTCTCCACCTTCAAGTAGAGGCAGGTAGATGGTTAACGTTGGCGGGGAGGTTTGGTTGGTGAAGCTACCGGTGAGGTTGGTGTAGAAGCACCTGCCATCAACCTCGAGGGGCTCTGCGTGTAGCTTTAAAATCGTGAGGGGGTCGCGGTGTGAGTGCAAACCCAGGTTGACGTAGCCTAGCTCCACGCAAGGTAGAAGTATGAGAGAGGTGGTGGCGACGCTATCCGTGCCGCTCTTCCTAATGATATGATAGCCCTCAATCCACCTATTCGCGTACTTGTTAAGGTAGTTTATGTCGTCGTGGCCTACACCCCTATCCAGGTAGGTTATGGTTAAGTTGACCACGGTGGGTGTAGCTATCGATAGCCATGAAAGGTCGCTTAAGGCTCTATCTTCCAGCTCCGATATGGTAGATACGGTGGCGTAGCTATCTGTCACGTTCCATCTCCACCCTAGGTAGCTGAAAGCGATGGGTAGAGAGTTTTCATCGACGACTGGAGGCCTCCCGTAGCCTACGCTGTATATGGTCCCCGCGACGCCGTTGGGCAATGGGTTGTATGCCTCAGGGAGGTAAGGTGAGCCTAAATACATGGTTAAGGGTAGGTCGCTCCATAGAGGTATTCTACCAGCTGGAGAGTCGTAGATGTAGGTGACGTTAAGGCTAGCTAATAGTTCAGATACGGCCTTAGGGTCGTCGACGAAGTACAGCGGCCAAGCCTCCCTCCCATCTAGCATTAAGAAGTACTTGGGGTTTCCTTCCTTAAGGTAGTATAGCCTAGAATCCATGGTTGCAAGCCTACACTGCTCGGATATCCTGTCTTCAAGCCACCGCCAAGTCTCCTTAACCTGGCCGTGGTAGTAAGAAGGTACAGCTAACCCTGGCCGCTTAAAGTAGTAGAGGGGGTCTTTGGGTGGAGGTACGTAGCCTGCGTCTATAGCGTTCTTACCGGTTAAGGCATAAGGAAGCGCCGGGTAGGCTGTGAACAGCAGCAGCATCAAGGCGAAGGATATCTTTAACCCGTCCCTAACGCTTGGCTGAAAACGCTCCATCCAGCTGAACGTTAAGGCTAGGGGGGCTGCGGTGATGAGGGAGAAGCCTGGGATGGTTAGGAGGAAGTAGCGTGGGAAGATCCATATTAAACCTGTTAAAGCTAGTAGTAGAGGTATGGTGGGCCAAGCTAATACGAGGAGCCACTTCCAACTCCTTAGCTTAATAGCGATGAGGAGTAAGCCTAGGAAGAGGAGAGCTGAGTAGGTAGGGAAGTGGAGGATGTTCAGGAAGACGCGTATGAGGTAGTCCCAAGGAGAGGGCTCCGCATACCCAAAGAAGGCTTTAAGCGAGTCGGAAGCTATGTAGGATAGCGTTGCTTCGAGGAATTGATTAGGCTTAAGGAGCCTTGAAAGGAAAGGGTATACTGGGTCACCTATCAAGACAAGGTTTCTGGCCAACCATGTAGAGGTTATGAGGGTTAAGGGGGGTAGGCTCCACAGCCCATCCAAGCTTCTCCGTAGCCTAAACAAGACAGCTAAGACGAGGGGCGCCAAGGCGAAAACGCCGTGGTAGCTGGTTAGAAGAGCGAAGCCGCAGAAGGTGCCTGAGAGAAGCCAGGGTCCTCGCCCACCTCTCGATAAGCCGTGAAGAGCGAAGAGCATCGTGGCTGAGGAGTAGAAGGCTAGGAGCATGTAGTTGGTCTCATAGATCGAGTACAGTATGAAGAGGGGGGTGGACAACGCGATGAAGGAAGCTAGGAAGCCTAGCCTCGGGCCTTTAAGAAAAACGCCAAGCTCATATATACATATCAAGGTCAGCAGGGACGCTAAAGGGGATATGAGCCTAAAGTAAAAATCATCCATCACCCCTACCTGGGCATAGAAGTAAGCCCCGATAGCTGAGGCTAAGGGAGGGTAGTTGGAGCTTAGTTCAAGGCCGTGAGATGAACCTACAAGGTATGGGAAACCTCCCTCCGACAGCAGGAGCTTCGCGATAACTGCATGATACACCGTCGCGTCCCAGTGAAGGATAGGTTCCATCAACCCTGAATAGAAGATTAAGAGGGTCAACGCTATGAAAGGCGTGTACTTTAACGAGGAGGTCTCCGTCAACATCCTCCTCCGTGGAACCAACATTCCAACTACCTCAGCCAGAAAGCTGCGAGGAGACACGCGCTTAGCGTAGAAGCTGAGGGAGAGGCAGGCGGCAACTATGGTCAGGGTGGCGACCCTCAGGTTGAAAGGAGTCATGAGTTGAAGGATGCCTAGGATGGTTGTTGCAGCTCCACATATCCCGAGCCCTAAGCCAAGCGAGGCGGCTAACCTAAGCGAGTAGTCATGATGAAAGCCGTCTGAAAGCCTCATTAAAGCTGCGCCTATTAGGAAGGCCTGGATGAAGGCGATTATGATGAGCGGTAAGCCTAGCGGAACTGAAAAGGTTGGAGACATCAACGGCTCCTCTAAAAGCTGTAGTAGGTCTTCGTATACTGAGAGCCAGTCTGGATAGTGATATATGATGGTTAGCCAGGAACCTATCATTGCCGCTATAGTCACAGTTGAAAACGCTAGCCTGGAAGCTAGGCGTTCCCCGTTTAACTCCATGTAAACCCTCTCAAACCTTTAACTGAGAAGGTATGGAAGGAAACCTAATGGTTTAAACACAATGCTTTGATAAGCTTCACAGGGGGTCCAGCAGGTTGGACACCTAGGCCTGAGGTTCTCCCTGAAAAACCTGGCTCTAGGGCCCGAGAAAGCTTGCTTTAAGTTAAAGCCGTCCCTCCTCAGGTCCGCGAGCTCGTACCTAACCGTTATGCATGGGTAGACCCTGCCGAAAGGATCTATGAAACATGAGTGTGATCCAGCCACGCATGGAGGCCTCCAGCCCTTAAAGAACCTTGAGCTAAGCTTAAGGTAAATTAAGGGCACCAAGTTAAGTAAGCTTCGCTTAGAGAGCTTGCTGGAGATCCATGAGAGCTCATCAATAGCTTTATCCATAGGAGGAGCTATACTGCCCATCTCCTCGTTGTTGTAGTAAGGTGAGTTATGAGCCAAGGTGACCACGAAGTCATCCACGGAGACATGTAGGCCTTGGCTATTAAGGTCTTCTAGGAGCTTCCTGAGTAAGCCCGCGTTGAACCTAGACAATGTATACTCGAACCTGACGTTTAATCCCTCCGCTTTTAACCTGCGCAACCTCCTAAAGGTTTCAAGGGAGTTTCGATAGGCTTGAGGAAAACCTCTCACATAGTTATGTAGCTTTTCGCAGCCATCTAAGCTCACCTCGACGAAGAGTAAGAGGTCAGGGCGCATGCTTAGAACTTTTTCAACGAGGCGTTCAACCTTCACGGGCATGGATCCGTTGGTGGCTACGTTGATAAGCTTTAATCCACGGATGTTTTCCACCGCTGAGGTAACTATGTCATCGAAGTCTTCTCTAAGAAATGGTTCGCCGCCAGTAAAGCTCAGCCAAACAACATCACGGTTTTCCCTATAGAGCTCCTCGTGTTCCTTATAGGAGAGCTCCATGGATTTCAGCTCAGGTTTGTCCAGGTATAAACGCCAGATGTTGCAGGTTTTACATCTATAATTACACGCGTAGGTCACCGCTATGTTGACCTTAACG
>QMSI01000047.1 GCA_003649615.1 Thermoprotei archaeon
CTCACCTCCTCTGGGCTATATTGGACACCGGTTGGGTTGTTTGGCGAACATAGGAATATCAGCTTGGTCCTCTGCCCTGTAGCTTCCAACACTCCCTCCACGTTTAACTTAAAGTCCGCATCTACCAAGACCCGTTTGACCACAGCTCCAGCTACCTTCGCCATCAAACCGTAGATCTCAAAGGTAGGCTCAACTATCACTACTTCGTCGCCAGGACTTACGAAGGCCTTAAAGACCAGGTCTATAAACTCGTCCGACCCGTTATTGACGGCGAGCGCCTTCTCGTCAACGGCTAGATGACGGCTTAACGCCTTTACCGCCTCTCGACCGTAAGCTGGAGGATAGCTTCGAGGATCCACGCCTTGCGCTGCTCTAAGCAGGATTTCCTTAGCCCATCTCTCATCTACTAGGAGATTTTCGTTTGCATCGAGCTCCACGACCCCTGGAGGGGGCTCCACAGCCTCGTAGGGCTTCAATTCTTTAACCGAAGGTTTGACTAGTTGGTCGATCAGCGTCAAATTTAAGCCCTCTTTAAGCTTTAAGCCACCGCTAATAAACCATGCGTCCTCCGCAACACGACAGGTTTAAGGGAGAGGTGTGCGTAAGCCAGCCTCGATGTACAAGTACGTAGTTTTCCGTTGCCTAACCTGCGGCCATATACAAACAACCTCGTCTAGGTTCGCTAAAAGACGTTGCCCCTACTGCGGCAAGCTCAACGACCTGTCTAAGGTACAGGTGTTAGCCTCCGCCTCCACGGCTGAGGAGGCCGCTTATCAAGCCTCTCGACTTAAACTAGAGGAGGCTAAGAAAAACCTCAGCAATCTGCATCAAGCTCCCTAAGCGCTGAATAAACCTCGTTCCTGCTCAGCCCGGTCCTAGGCATTATTATCTGTCCTTCCTCAGGGTCCCCATAAGCTTCATGGAGGCTAAGTAGGAAGAGAGCGCCTACGACCGCAGCTGTGGCGGCGTCTAATTCATGGTCTGAAGCCTCAGCGCTAAGTTCATGTAAACCTAGTCCCCTTAAACCTTCAAGTAGCTTCTCTTTGCCTCTGCCCTTCCTAGGGATACCAAGTACATCCTGTGCTCCTCCAGGGTACACCTCTATTACCTTGAAGCCTTCACGTTCAAGAGCATCCTTCAACCTCATCCCCCTCGCGGTAAGCTTTCTCATGGGCCCAAGCGTGACGGGGAAAAACTTGATTCTACGCGTAAGAAGCTCCCGATCACAAAGCCTCAAGTGATGGGGGCTACGCTCCTCTAAGCTACGTCTACCTCTAGGTAGGCTTAATGGAGCATCTATCGCGACCAGATCTGCCTTGTTAACGCGGGCTTCACGCATGATTTCCTCGTCTTCTTTAACTTCCCTGACCTCCACCCTCAGCCCTCTAAGCACACAGATCCCTGTAGGCCTACTCTCAGCCCCTGCAAGGTCTACGCCTACGACGGTTAGCCTCACTTTCGATCCCTCGGCCCCAGGCGTGTTGTCAAGAAAACTTTTATATCTAGCCCCTCCCCTTTAAGGGGTCTAAGGTAAATAAATGGGCAGATTATGAAACCATGTACAAGTATATTCCCGATCTTTCAGCTATTAAGTCTGGTGCCCTCACTAAGCTAGTAGAAGAGGGCAGGGTTAGTGGAGAGATTCTCATTCATAGGGGCATGATAACTGAGTTTGAACGTAGAGCTTCCATGGGCGACTTCATGGGACTAAACGAGATCAAGCGGCTGAGGGATGCTGCTCTAAAGCATAACGTCGCCATCAAGTTGATAGGAAGAAGCAAGATAAGCATGCTTGAAGACCTCAACGCGAGGATCAGGAATAGCGCCGCCATTATAGATGGCGTTCTCGTAACCTGCGACTACGTATCGGCTAAGACAGCTGAAGCCCTCGGGATAAAGGTGCTCTATGAGAAGCCTAAAGGTCGGCTTAAGTTAGAGGAATTCTTCGATAATGAAGACGTAATGTCTGTACACATTAAGGAAGGGATGCCTCCACGCGTTAAGCGCGGTGCACCCGGTAAATGGATCTTTGAGACCGTCCGTGAATGGCCTTTCAACCGCAGCGAGCTTGAAGACCTAGTAGAAGAGATCTTAGAGAGGGCTAGGACGTTTGAGGATGGGTTCATAGAAGCTGACCGTGAAGGCTCCACGATAGTTCAGCTGGGGTCTTACAGGATCGTCATAACCAGGCCCCCCTTCTCTGACGGCTTAGAGCTGACCGCTGTTAGACCCATCGCTAAGTTGGAGCTGGAGGACTATGCGTTGCCTAAGAAGCTCATAGACCGGCTCGAGGCGCAGGCTGAAGGCATATTGATAGCTGGCGCTCCAGGGATGGGGAAGACCACCTTTGCCCAAGCCTTAGCGGAGTTTTACTTGAGGAAGGGTAAGGTGGTTAAAACCGTAGAGGCCCCTCGAGACCTACAGCTTCCATGTGAAGTAACCCAGTACTCCAAGGCTAAGGGAACCTCGGAGGAGATCCATGACGTGCTCCTCCTCAGTAGGCCAGATTATACGATCTTCGATGAGATGAGAGATACCGAGGACTTCAAGCTCTTCGCTGACTTAAGGTTGGCTGGCGTAGGTATGGTCGGTGTAGTCCACGCCACTACACCTATCGATGCTATCCAGAGGTTCGTGGGGCGCGTGGAGCTAGGCATGATACCCTCCGTGATAGATACGGTGATCTTCATCAAGGACGGAGCGGTCAAAAAGGTCTACGCGATCGAGACCACGATAAAGGTGCCTCACGGATTGAAGGAAGCTGACCTTGCTAGGCCCGTGGTGGTGGTTAACGACTTCTTAACCGAGGAGCCTGAGTACGAGCTATACGTGTTCGGCGAGAAAACCTTCGTCGTGCCAGTCAAGAAGGCGGTTAAAGGAGCTGAGGCAGCTCGGAGAGTAGTGGAAAACATCGTCCGCCGCTACGCTCCTGAGTATCGAGTAGAGATCGACGAGAGGGGCACAGCCATGATTTATGTGCCTAAGAGCTATGCCTCCATAGTTATGAAGAGGTGCCGCAAGAAGCTGATGAAAGCTGGCAAAGGCTTTGGTATAAACGAGGTTGAGGTTTACCCGATGCTCGAGGAATACTAGACGGCGGGCTTCATGGCTCACGGCTGGAGGGCCTTGGAGCAGTCGCTAAAGCCGCCCTACGACTTCCATCTTTCCTTTAAAGCAACTCCTCCACCTCCCCCTTTTATCTTAGAGAGAGGGGTGCTGAGAAGATGTTTCGAGGTTAACGGTGACCTCATACCTGTGAAGATTGAGCCTGTCGGTGATGTAGAAGAGCCCGGAGTGATGATATATCTCCCTCCTGACATAGACAGCAAGGCCGAGGAAATAGCCTTAAGCAAAGTAGTGGATTTTCTCTGCGGAGATGTGGAACTAAACAGTGTCTACGAAGTGATGGAGGATAGCCCAATACTTAGAAGAATGGCTAAGGCTCTCCGAGGCCTTAAGCCTTGGTCTACGCCTACGGTGTGGGAAGGCTTAGTGGACTCCATTATTTTTCAGCAGGTCTCGCTCAGGGCGGCTTTCGCTATGATGAAGGAGCTTACTGAAAGGCTGGGTGAGAGAGTATTGATGGAAGGTGAGCTTTTCTACGGTTTCCCACAGCCTTTGAAGGTAGCCTCCCTTAACTTAGAGGAAATTAAGGCCTGCAAGCTCAGCTGGAATAAGGCGAGGTACGTTAAGGAGGCTGCCTCGAAGGTTATGGAGGGGTCCTTCAACCTTGAAGGGCTCAAGGAGGAGCCTACGGAAACAGCGCTTAGACGGTTAGGGGCGCTTAAAGGTGTAGGTAGATGGACTGCTGAGCTAGTAGCTTTGATAGCTCTTAGGAGGTGGGAGGTTATCCCAGCTGATGATCTAGGGGTGAGGAGGGCATTCGCTAAACTTTTCTTAAACTCAACAGATACCACGGCTGAGGAGGTTAGGAGGATAGCGAAGCCCTGGGGGAGGTGGAGAGGTCTAATAGGGTATTATGTGCTAGTTTCCTACGAAATGGGAATCAGACTTTAGCTCAAACATATAATATTACTTTGACCAAAGAATTAAATGCTATCTAACCGCGCACCTTTCCTTAAAGAACACCACGTTAAGCTTTTTCACGATGGTGAGCCTTCCAAAAGCTCTTAGAGTTAAATTTTATAGAGCCTATGAGCCTTACGAAGCAGTGAGGATACCTATGCCCGAATACCTGAAAAGGGAAGTGATCGAGACCCTGATCAGGGAGGTAAAGAGGTTATTGGACGAGTTGAAGTCAGCTAAAGTCGCGGAGAACGCCATATATAGTGAGCTAAAGGATTTAGCTGGAGGAATCTTTGAGGTGGCTAGTGCGAGTGGGCTTAACTTCGAGGAGGCTGCATCTATGGTGATTGAAGCCTTCGGCAAAGAGGTTGCAAGTAAACTGGTAAGTAGAGAGGATGTGGAGAGAGCGTACGGTTTCAGGAACGCTGAAGAATGGTCTAGAATGATAGGTTGATGAATCCTTCGCTTTAGCCTTCAACCTCCTACGAGCTTCAGCTATCATCTTCTCGTAGTCTTCCTTCACCGCATCCACGTTTCTTAACTCCTTGGAGACCATCCTAGCTATGGACAGAAACCTAGCTTTATCCTCTAAGCTGAGGTCAACTAAACCCTTAGCCACCGCCTCGCAGTTGGAGAGGGCCCATGGATGTATGCCCAGCGTATCGTTCTTCAAGTTGTAAGCGAAGGGGAAGAGCTCGCATACCATGGGCTTCACGTCGTGTATCATGCATCTGGAGCCGTAAAGGTAGAGACATACGCCTAGTCTATTACGAGGTAGGGCATAGATAACCGTGGAGCCTAACCTTAAAGCCTCAAGCCCCCTAACCTCTACTACTGAAGCAGCTATCTCTTCCCAGCCTTGGTTAATCCACCTAGCTATGTCTATCCTAGTGACAGGTACGAGGAGGCCTCGACAGCATTTAGTGCAGCTTAGACATTTAAATAAAGCCAATGAAGTGTAGGCCTCCCGGCTCTTGATTAATAAGCTCAGGCTTACCCTTAAGTCTTTCAGCGCGCTTACGAGGACAGAACTTTAATATTGAAGGGAGAGTGCGGAACGCTGCAGATGGAGCATTTCACTATACCTAGGGAAGAGCCATACGTCCACGTAGGTATAGATGAAGCTGGTAGAGGATGCGCGGTTGGCTGTCTTTTCATAGCTGCTGTGGCGCTAAGGCCGGAAGATCTAGAGATTTTACGTGAAATGGGGGTAACTGATAGCAAGAAGCTTACGCGTCGTAGAAGGGAGGAGCTTGAAGAACTCATTAAGGCCAAGGCGTTGACCATACGTGTGGAAACCATCGATCCTTCCACCATAGATGCTCGTAACTTAAATCAAGTGGAGCTGGAGGCCATAGAGAGGGTGCTAGCGAAGATTGTGAATGAGGTCAAGGCCAAGGGGTTTAAAGTGGTTAGGGTGGTGATCGATCTTTTCGGAAGGGAGGAACAGCTTAGGGAAATGGTTGAAGTGCTATGTCCTGAAGCAGAGGCTATACTTGAACACGACGCTGACGCCAACTTTACTGAGTGCTCCGCGGCCTCTATCATGGCTAAGGTTGCGAGAGACCGTCACATAGATGAGCTCAAGCAGAGATATGGTGATTTCGGTAGCGGATACCCCTCAGACTCTAAGACGAGAAGCTGGATACGGGCATACTACGAGGAACACGGCAGCCTACCTAGCTGTGTCAGACGCACATGGAAAACCGTGAAGCAAAACGCTCCTCAAGCATACCTCGAAAAGAGGAGGAGGGCGAAGGCCTCACGTAGGAGGATCCTCATGTTTAACAAAAAAGAAGAGGATCAGGTAGGTTAGAGGAAAAGGCCTGTTAAGGTATCATCAAGTAGTTGCTTTGCCGGTTTGCTTGTCGCTAAGCTGACGGTCACCATAGCTATCCAGCTTGCGATGAAACCCAGCAGCACGAAGTAGTAGGGCATGTCAAATAGCTTAAGCGTCCAGCCTAGCCCTACTGGAGGCTTTCCGCTTAAGTAGCCAGCTATGATAGTAACCGATAGCCCTGTTAACATGCTAGCGATGCAGCCTGCCTTGGTAGCTCTACGCCAGTAAAGCCCGCATATTAGCGGTACGAGCCAAGTATTGCACATTAGGCTTAGGGCCAGCCATATCAGCCATGCTACTAGTGGCGGAGGGCTTAAAGCAATGATGAAGGTGGCTATGCCGACTGCCAAGACCGTCAGCTTAGCTACTAGACTTACGCTGCGCTCAGAGGCTTGAGGCTTGAGCAGGTTCTTGTAGACATCGTAGCCTATGTTAACGCCTATGGTCAACATTAACCTGTCTGTCGTGGACATTACCGCTGCTAGCACCATGATTAAGAATAGGCTGAACAAAGCCTCTGGAAGCAAGGCTTCGGCTAACGTAGGTAAAGCCATATCGAACCATTTCCCTCCTAGGGGATGAGGCATCAGCTCTATGAGGCCCTCAGACTCAGCTACTCTAGCGGCCAGCCCCATCAGCGAGGTTCCTAGGATAACTATTACGCCTAGCACGTAACATGCCAGTGGTCCCCACTTAATGCAGCTCGTTCGCTTCACGGTTACTATGTTGTTTACTATGTGAGGAGCTACTGTAAGTCCCAATGTCACAGCTATGCCGAACAAGGTTAGGTTGAAGAGAGGCCCTATAAGGGGTAGCTGAGGTGGACCCCAGGGCTCTGTTAGGTACTGGTAGAAAGGTCCTTGGGAAACCATAGAGGCCTTAAGGTTCAAGGCGGTGAAGCCTCCTAGGCGGCTCACTATGTAAGGTGCTAGTAGCATAGTACCACCTATCATTAAGGCGGACTGTATCAATGTAGTCCACGCCACTGAAAACATACCTCCCGCAACAACGTAGAGTATCACAACCATTGCCGCCAGCAAACAGCCCTGCCAGTACTCCCAGCCAAACACCACCTTTGACACGATGCCTATGGCTACGTACTGCCCGATGAGGTAAATAGCACAGACCAGCGCTGACACAGCGCCTGATAAACCTCTAATGAACCTCTCATCATAGTACCTGAGCGCGAGGTAGTCTTGCAACGTAAGTATACCCGTACGCTTAGATACCTTAACCAGCTTCGGCGCGTAGAGCATGGTGGCTAGCGCTATAGCTAAGGGAGGGCCGAGAACTCTTTCCCAGAGGTTAGCATAGCCTGTCAGGTAGCTTAGCCCAGCTACACCTATACAGGTCATGCCGCTAAAAACTGAGCCCACCATCAACAATACGTAGGTCCAGAAGCCTAGCCTCCCTGAAGCTGCTACGAAGTCCGACAGGCTCTTCACTTTCCTAGCGGCCACGAGGCCTACGACAGCCACTACCACCATGTACACAGCGAAGGCTACGTACCGCGTCAGCATTTCTCATCGCCCTCCAAGTCTTTGTAGAATAAGCTCCATAGTAGCAGCAACAGCACTATCAACGCCGGGACTCCCAGGAGAACTAGTGCCGTCCTAACCGGTAGGCCTAGAATGTTTGACGTTACAGAAGTAGCTAAGCCGAGTCCCAGAGGGGCGTTAGTCGAGGTAAACTCGACTCCTCCTTAACTCCACGTCTATCCCTCCAAGGGTGCGGGTTTCCTCTTGGGGATTTTCTTAAACTTTTCTTATATTGAGAATAGAGTGGAGACGGCGGCAAGCATAGACGGCGTAGGATTATAGAGAACTGAAAAATAGGTACTGAGCCGGGCTTCTCCACCTATTAACGTTACCTACAGCCTGACTAGAACAGGCGAAGGGTTACGTAGGTTCAATAATACGGATTGACAAATCTAAACATAAAAAACTGCTACGAATATTAAGACTTGCTTTTCCGCGTCACCGAAGGACGTTTAAGCAAGCTGGCGCTGCAAAGATTGAGAAGATGGGAAGCTTGAAGGAGGCTTTGTTGTACGAACAGCTAAGCGGAGACAGGGTGAAGTGCAATCTATGTCATAGACGCTGTACCATCCCTCCCGGCTCAACGGGTTTCTGTAAGGTCAGACGAAACGTAGATGGAAGGCTCTATAGCTTAGTTTACGGCAAAGCTATAGCAGTCAACGTAGACCCGATAGAGAAGAAGCCTCTATACCATTATCGTCCAGGCTCTGCGGTGCTCTCCATAGCCACCATAGGGTGCAACTTCCGTTGCCGTTTCTGCGACAATTGGGTGATAAGCCAGGAAGAGGAGATCATAGGGAAAAACCTGCCACCGGAACGCGTCGTAGAGTTGGCTGTGAAGCATGGCAGCGATGGTATAAGCTACACCTACACGGAGCCTACTATCTTCTTCGAGTATGCCTACGACACTGCAGTCCTCGCCAGGCAGCGTGGTCTCTTTAACACCTTCGTCACCAACGGTTACATGACCCCTGAAGCCGTCAAAACCATAGCCCCCTACCTAGACGCAGCCACCGTGGACTTCAAGGGCTCCGCTAACCCAGACTTCTACCGTGAATTCATGTCTGTACCTAGCCCTGAACCTATCTTCGAAACCCTAAGGGAAATGAAGGCGTCAGGCATTTTCGTGGAGATAACCAACCTAATAGTCACCAAGTATGGCGATAACCTGGACGACGTCTATTCCCTAGCCTCAAGGATAAAGGAAATCCTAGGCCCCTGCACCCCCTTCCACCTGTTAAGGTTCCACCCTGACTATCAGCTGATGGACGCACCCTCCACACCTATTCAAACCTTAGAGAAAGCCGCGGAGAAAGCCTTAGACGCAGGGCTTAAACACGTCTACATAGGCAACGTCCCAGGCCACCGCCTAGAACACACCTACTGCCCTAACTGCGGACAACTAGTCATCGAGAGAGAAGGCTTCTACCTCTCCGCTTGGAACCTAAAAGACACACAATGCCCCAACTGTAACCACTCACTGAACATAGTCGGGCCGGTAACTAGGTCTAGAGCAAGGTGGGCATCCCTACTCTAGCCACCCCGGTAACATGCAGAGAATCTCCAGAGGCTCCCTGCAGATCTCATGAGTTGCGCCCCCTTGGAAAAGGGGTACAGAAGCATGCTTTTCAGATTCGCTTCTTGCTTATTAGTTTCCTAATTTTTGAGAGAAAAATTTTTATCTCATTTTTGTTTTATCATATCATGCCTTCTTCAGTGTTTGAGAAGCCACTTATTGAATTAGTACAGGATATTATAAGTGACATCGAACCAGAGGTGTCAATAGACGGATATGGGAAGAAGTGGATCGCGAATCTCTACTCTAAGCAGCAAAAGATAGTGATAGAAGCATGTAGCAGGAAAGTTGTAAGGAGGGGTATTACAGGGAGCTCGCTTGGAGTGCTCCATGAGAGGTTTCACGCTTTACTCTTTAAGCTAATAGACATCAAGGCCAATAACCCAGAGATTAGGGCCGTAATGCTATGGGGTGGATCCATTCCTTGCACATCGATGGACCTAGCAGCATGTTCAAAGTGGGGTATATACGTCTTAACAATATGGAACATACACCGCCTTAATGATGTGCTGAACAATGTACCTCCCGAAGAGGTAAACAGAGATTCGTTGAATTATATATCCAGAAAGAAGGATCGAGAGAGGCCAAAGTGGTTATGGCTAGCTGACGAAAGAAAGAAGTTGATACTCGAGATGCTTGAGAAGCAGCCGTTAACAGGAGCCGAAATAGCTGAACAACTTGGAGTAGACTACTATAGGGTTTGTAGGTTCTATTTACAGGACTTACTGAGGAAAGGTTTGATAAAAAGATTGATACGACTCGGCAAAGGACATGCTTCACTTTATGGTATAAGCGATAAACAACTTGACCAATTACCTCTTGGTCGGCTCAATGAACTTCTCACCGGAAAGAAACGAGTTGACTTCTTGAAAGGTAAGATCATAGATCTTTTACATAAAAACAACGTGATGAATTTTAGAGAACTTTGCGAAAACCTCTACCCCTTTAGCTGGCATGAAGTTCAAGGAGCCTTAAGCGATTTACATAGAAAGGGAGTAGTAAGGAAAGTGGGTCCACCTTGGTCGCATGCATGGAAGCTGTCTTCTTAACGCTTTGTGGAGCCCTAAGTAGCTCAACAGAATGGTATGATAACCTGTGAACAGCTACATACATGCTTTTAGGTTAAGCTTGACTTAAACACTAAAATAATTAACGCAGAGATGCACGCTTCAGGCGCCACTCCTCTATTCTACGCTTAAGCGTCTTTGGGGAGACACCCAGTATCTTGCTTATGGCGGAGAGGCTGAGGCCTTTCTTCAAGTACTCTTCCACCCTAGCTTTAGAGACCTCCTTCTTTGGGCGACCTACCCTCTTCCCTTCTCGCCTTGCTCTCTCCATCCC
>QMSI01000048.1 GCA_003649615.1 Thermoprotei archaeon
CTATAAGCCGAGAACTGCTACAACATCTGTCTTAAGAAGGATCTGCGATGACATGGGTTTTCCTTACAGCCTACTTGAGAGAACAGGGGTTATTATTGAGCCCAAATTTCCCTTAGATCTTAACTCTCAGTCTTTATGGTTTCTCATACCTCACATTGTCAATGAAGGACACATGCATAATCGCATGCGATTCATTTCTTATTTCAACCGTGATCCGGTTCTACATTACTACTTTAAGCGAGCTGTTGAAGGTTCAGGTGGATGCTTCTACGGTCCTTACCTCACAAGCAAGAACATTCTACTTTCAAGAGCCGATGCCCTAAGTGGCCGAAAGCTAAACATGCTAGGAGTACCCTATGGTTCCAAAAGTCTTCATCAGCCTAACATTAGATTAACCAAGATGGATGAAGAAACTTGGAGATATTATGTTAGAACCCTCTTAACTGAGGAAGGTTCATGTAATCTTATCTTGCATCATAGGAGGTTAGCATGGACCGTTAGCTATGGAAGAAGCATCGATCTAACAGCCATTTTACCCAGGGACTTCGCTGCAAGTCTTGATGAAGACAAGTACTACTATATTCGAGCAATTAAAGATCAAAAGGTGCTAGAAATAATTCGCCAGAATCCCCCTAAGTTGATGACTGTAGAGTTTAATGAATTCATTCGTAGGCATTCAAAGCACATACAGGTTCATACGTGGCCTTCTTACAGACCTCATGTGATTCATAAGTCTAAGCGGGGTAGGGTTACGGTTCATTGGCGTTTTAGGTCTGAGGATGATGAGATCGTAGAGTTGTTTCGTGATTATTATGGTATGTTGCCTGGTACTTGGAAGGCTCTGGCTCTTGAGGTGCGCCGTGAACTGTTTCGGAGGCTTGGTGGGAAGGATCTGAGTGCTGATGAGGTTAGGGAGCTAGCTAGGGTGAGGGAGGTTTTCCCGGCTAAGGTGCCTGATTGGTGGGTTAGGAGGAAGTCCCTTGAGTTGTTTAACTTGGACTTGGATGAGGCGGCTGGGTTGAGGGGGCGTCGTGGCCGTCCTCGACGGTGCTTGTCTTAGGGAGGCGAAGTAGCCGTGTTTGTTTACCATGCTTGAGGGTTGCTCAAGAAAATTGAAGGCTGCTAGAATAGTGTTGTCTGCTTGGCTAGGTGGGGTTTTAACCCGAAGGGTTCGGTTACTTCTTCTATAGCTCTTTTGAGGAGCTGCTCGTATTTTTCGACGTCGTAGCGTTGCCCTTGCTTTGCGAGCTCCCATGCCTTTACTCTCCGCTGAGGCCTAGCAGCGTCTGCGTCGGTTATTATGTACCTTACTAGCTGGCCTGCGTGTACTTCGTAGCCTTCAGCTATGAGCTGCTTGGCGGCTACGGCGTGGTGTACTTGGCTTGCGTAGTCGTATGGTTCTTTGGAAAGCCTCTTCCTCACCACTAATAGGTCTAGGGGGATCAACCTTTTCCTTAACGCTTCCATGGCTCCCTCCGTTTTTCTAAGAGCTTTAGTAGCCATCAGTGCTAGGTCGTCGCTTGTAGCCTCCGATAGTTTCTTTATCAGGTTTTCTTGGACCTGTCTGATGAAGAGAGGTGTGTCGCTCCTCCTCGCCATGAGGCCCCTGACCTTGATTCTTCCATCGCTGAAGGCTCCGAAGTACCTGGTCAAGGCAGGGGTGGGGGTTGATCTTGACCTTAGGAAAGCAATCCAGCGGTAGATCCCTTCTAGGCCTATGGGTATGCGTGTCTCTTTATGGATCTGGGCTGTGAGTTCTTCGTAGTCCTTTTGGCTTGCTCCAGGCTTCTTAACCCACAGCGAGTCAACTATCCCGTGGATTACTTCGAAGCCTCGTTCCTCAGCTATCTCGATAGCCTTCAACAGCAGCTCCCTGGCATAGGCGCAGACAGCTTGGTGTGCCTCTACTCGACCGAACTTCGCGTTTCTGTAGCCTAGATAGCCGAAACATGAAACCAGCACCCATTTGAGCGCTGCCTGTCTGCGGTCGTAGATTTTCCTAAGCCTAGGGTCTTCAGCCTCCTTCGCCATCCGCTTATACGCCAGCCTCCTCCTTAACAAGACCTCGAGTACCCTTGGGATCAGCCCTCTCCGTCGTTGACAGACCCTGAACCCGAGCTCAGGTACGAGCTGCGGAGAGTCGGGGCAGCATTGGCAGTTGATGGTTTCAGGGCTGATGTTGTACTTCAACATGATGTAGGGGTACATGGAGGAGAAGTCTACTTCACCTACGTCGCGGTGGACGCCTCGGATAGGTTCGAGGACTAACCCGCCCCTATCCGCCTCGAGGAGGGTTAAGGCGTCTTTGTAGTCTTCAGGCTCTTTTTTGCGCCAAGGGATTAGGACGCCGCTCTTGATAGCTTCGTAGAGCTGAAGCGAGGACATAATAGTGCCTATCCCTGCGCGCGCTGCGCGGTGAAGCTCGACGCGGCATGTCCTAGCCACCTCCGCTAAGCCGTGGAAACCCGAGTTGGCTAGGATGAAACTGTTGAGCAGGTCGATGTGTATGCGTCCGTGGAGGCGATGCGTGGGCCAGATGAAGTAGGCCCTGCCATAGCTATATACTGTTCTTCCTCTCTGCCTCGATGAACAGATGAAGTGCTTATCCCTGCTGAGGTAGAAGTCGCGGTACACGGCGCTCGCCATAGCTCTCCTCGTCAGGTACTGAAGCACCGTTGAGTCTCCGCCCTTCGTGAAGATGAAGTCTGGGTCGAGCTTAACGAGGAGCTTAACGAACTCTAGGATTAAGCCTGCCTCATCCCCGCCCTCCAAGACATATTTTTCTCGCCTAGTCTTAACAATGATCCTCCTAACCTTTTCAGACGGTAGAAGCCTACCCTCAGCCTCTACTTCTAGCAGGACGCGCCTTAGCGGAGGTAGCTGGTAATCTAGGGCTGAAGGGTCTTCGAGAAGCTGGATCCAAAGACCCCTCCTAGTCCTAGTGACGTCTATTAAAGCGAAGGGGTAGAGGCTGTGGTCATATAGGTAGTACTGCTCAGCTGGGAGGTCCACGTTGTAGACCTCGAAGCGCTCAAACCTGCCAAGCCTCATGATCTTCCTGGCGAAGTGTACTGCTCTACGCTGATCCAACACCTCAACCTCTAAGACACGTGTTCTCTCCAAGTCGCCTGGCTTAACGTATTTCTCAGCGAAGCGGTAGGCGTGGACGCTCTGGCTCACCTCCAAGGTTTGCTTGAGGCGTTTAAGGTGGTTTAATGGACCTGCGATGTATATTTTCGGATAGAAATCGTCCTCGAGCTTAACCCTACGGCCTTCGGCCGTGATAAGCCATAGAGCTATCTTTCCAGGCCCTGACTGATAGATGTCTAGGAGCCAGCCTCTAGCCTTGTCTACGTCGCAGCTCATCCAGCTCCCTCCTCAGCTTATCGATCTCGGCTTGCATCTTCACCAGCATCGTTAGAACCATGCTTTCATAGACCGAAGGCCTAGCAGCGTAGCTGCCAGCGCTCGCTAGGTTCCTAGCTGTGTTGAAAAGCTCCTCCAAGGCCTTCCTGTGCTCAGGCCTTAAGACGCGGAGCATCTTGCTCCACTTAGCTATCTCCTCCTCCAAGGCTTGGCGGTAGCTAGGCACCGTCCTACCCATAGTGGTCACCTCACAGGTAGTCGTAAAGGAACTCGCGGTTGAAGCTGACCTCTAAGACATGTCGGCTAGGCTTAACCCACTCAAGCCTTACAACCTTGCCTTTCTCCTCCACCCTGACGTGCTGGTCAGCCGCGCCCACCAGGAGGTTGATGAAGACAGACCTCCTCCGCTTCACATCTTCAGGGCTCAGCGCCGTAAACGCTGCTACGCTTACCCCAGACCTCTTAATGAAGGCTCTAAGCTTACCCAGCGCTGAGGCAAACATGTCTATACCTTCACGTCTAGGCACGTCTTCATCGAGGAAAAGCCTAACAGGCTCAGCTAGAACTAGGAGGATAGGGCTGAAACGTTCAACGTTTTCTTCAAGCCTCTGTAACAGCGTTAAGAGCTGATAAGCAGTAAATGCCCTTGAAATAAGTATCCTCCTAAGAGCCTCCTCCCCCAACCCTTCAAGCTCAGCAAGCCTATAAAGCTCATAGATGTTTGCCGTGTTCCAACCATCGATGTACAGCACATTCCCCTTGCTCGACGCCCTAACAGCCAACGCAAGCCCAAGCCAGTGACAGGCAGGAGAAGATGAAAAGACCGTCAAACCTCTAACCTGCTCAGAGACCATAGAAAGAGAGGGCCATCCCCTAAGAATAGGTAATACCAAGGTAATACAGAGAGGATTCTCCTTACATAAAAGCTTACCTCTTTATGCTTCTTTCAAGGAGCTTGGAGCGCCTATCTTAAGTAGGCGTCTGCCACTGGTGAAGGTCTAGGAGGCTAGAGTTAAACTAGCGGCACTCGCCTTATTTCCTTGACTACGTCGAGCTCTTCGTCGTCACTTACTACTTCAGGTTCCTTGGCGAGGATGGCCGTAGCCACGTGTATTGAATCCCTCGGCTTAAGCCCGTACTTATCAATTAACCCTTGAGCCTTCATTAGGGTCAGCGGCGTCACGTCCATGAAATCTGTGTTAGGCAGAGTTAGCAGCGCGGCTCCAGCCCTAACTGCCTCATCGTATCCTATTACTTTCCACACCACCCAGACTACTTCATCCCACGTCAGCGTGGACGTAACACCCCTGACCCTACCGTTCACTACGTCGCTTAGCAAGTTTCTAGAAGCCTTTGCCTTAGGCTCAGCGTCGAGGTCGTAAATAAGCGGGTATATGAAGACGTTTGAGTCTAAGTAGACCACTCCTCCTCAACCTCCTTCAAGATAAGCTTCTTGAGGTCCACGTGCAGCTTCAATCTACGCTCCCTCGGCACGCTGTTCAAGAACTCCTCGAGGCTGCTCCTAGAGGCTGCTTTCATTTCAACAACACCTTCCTTCACCTCGAAGACCACCTCGACGCCTGGCTTAAGGTTCAAGAGGTCTCTAATCTCCTTGGGAATTACGACCTGGCCCTTGACACCTACCACCGACTTTAAGCGCAGCACCATGGTTTTCAGTTAAAAAAGTAGGATTTCATACTTAAAAATCTTACTACCCACAATTCCATCCAACTAATCAAGCGACCATATCCAGCTGTAAGGTTGCTAAGGAGCTAACCGGCGAAACAGACTTAAAGCGTGCACCGCGAAGCAGTTTTGATGAGACTTCTCGATAGGTACCTCTTAATGAAGCCTAGCTTGAGAGGGGTCATAGAGTGGGGGTTATTGATCATCTGCGGCCTTTACGGCTATAGCTCTTCATTTCTGCTTTTACCCGCCTCTCTATCAACATTGCTGGGAGCGTCGCTTTTCGTCGTCGGCATGGTTATTCATGGCTTATCGCACAGGGAGCACCGGCAGGCTCACGCTAAGGCCGAGGAAGTGGAGAAGCTCGTGACGACTGGTATTTATTCCAAGATTAGGCACCCAGGGTACCTAGGGATAATTCTAGCCTACCTTGGAGCAGCGCTCTGCTTCCAAAACCTACTAGCTATCGTGATTGCAGTTATACTGGCGGCGCTACACGTGTTGACCGCGATTAAGGAGGAGGAGTACCTGCTTAGGAGGTTTGGTGAAGAGTACAGGAAGTATATGATGAAGGTTAAGTGGAGGTTCATTCCTAAGGTCTACTGAACTCCACGTAGATTTTCAATCACCTTACGCGAAGAAGACTGAGGGTGACTGTCGGCTCTCTTAGAAGCTCCTCTCATAGCCGTGGAGAAACAAAAAATGGGGATTAGTGCTTAAGCCCACCACTTCCTCACAGCTTCAGCGCCTATGGTGTCCCTGGCTATGATGTACCTCATGATGTTCTGAGCGCCCTCAGCGCCGATCACGTAGCTGAATAGGCCTAGCCAGGCTCTGAAGATGGGAGCCTCCTTGGTGTAGGCGTAGGCGCCGTACCACTTCATTACCTCCTCAGCTATGTCCACGGCGGTTTCAGGAGCGGTCATCTTAGCTAGAGCTACGGGTACGTTGAGGTCTTGAGGCTTAAAGTTCGGGTTCTTCTTGAAGTAAACTTCATCAAATAGCCTAGCTGCCCTATATACGAAGTACCTAGCTGCTTCATAGCGAGCGTAAAGCTCAGCAAACTTGAAGTTAATTCCCTGGAAGCTTGCGATAGGTCTGCCGAACAGCTTGCGCTGATGGAACCACTGCACAGCTTGGTCGAGGAGCCACCTAGCGCCTCCGAGGCAGGCAGCTGCCACCACTATCCTCGCAGCGTTGAAGCCCTCCATGACGTAGTAGAAGCCTTTACCCTCCTCGCCCAGCAGGTAGACGTCCTCTAGCTCCACGTCGTTACAGATGAAGCCTCCTGTGGTTAACCCACACCTACCTATGTCGTGATATACAGTGGGGCTGATACCGTTCCTTAGCTTGCCGTCCTTCCTCCCTATGAAGGCGAAGGCCGAGAGGCCGCGGTGGGTCCCGGGGCTCTCTGAGGTCCTTGCGACTAGGAAGAAGCCGCCTCCCCAAGGAAGCTTAACGAAAGCTTCTCCTACACCGCTTATGTAAGCCTTCTCCCCGTTGAACACGTAGACGTTGCCCTTCTTCGTCGCCGTCATCCTTATACCAGCTATGTCACTTCCTCCCTGAGGCTCAGTGGTGGCTATGCCGAAGAAGGCTTCACCCTTAGCCACCTTAGGTATGACCTCCTGGCAGACCTCCTCCTTGCCGTAGATCTCCAGCATAGCGGGCCAGCCATTATTGAGCAGGGCATACACGGCTAACGCTACAGCTGGGTCTGCGTAGGCTATTTCATCCACAGCTATAGCTGCCATGGTGTAGGTTCCGCCTTGGCCGCCGTACTTGTCGCTGTTAGCTATGCAGAAGAGGCCTTGCTCACCCATCTTCTTTATCAGGTCCACGGGGACCTCCATGGGGTCTACGGCCGCCTTCTCGTCGATCTCCACCCACTTAGGAGCTATGTATTTCATGCAGAACTCTCTAACAGTCTCCCTAAACATCTCCTCCTCTTCGGTGAAGAAGCCGGGCATATCTTTAGCATACGTGGCTCCTGTTGGGGGTGCGCTCAACTCAAACCCTCCTATAACAGCTCGGCTTGGAGTTAACGCATTTACGTATTTAAGCCTTAATAGGCCCGCCTTAACTATGAGTAAAGCAACGCAGACCTTACATGGCTCGAAGCTTGCCATCCGTACAGGAGGCAGAGCTGACTTGAGGAGCTGCGAGCTGACCGGCATCTTCGCTCAAGGTAGTTAAAGGTTTAACTAATCCCTCTTCAAGCTTTTTACGGAGGGCCTCGCCCGGGGTAGGGCTGTGACTGTCTCCCTCCAGCGAGAAATGAGCATGGGGTTATGAAAGGAGCCCTGCCCCATGGCGTGGACCTTTAAACACTACGAAGCTTCCTTCTTAAACCTTTAGGAAACTAGGCCTAAGTGCCAGTTTACGTCTTCAACTTCGTCATCGACGAGCGCTGGCAAAAAGCAAGGTTTTTACGTATTGTCTACCTAATCACCTCGAGGAAGCTTGAGCTTTACAGGTACCGTGGAGCTGCCTCTCCATACAGGTGGAGTGCCTAGGTGGCTTCTAGCTAGGATGCGTAAGCTGGCTAAGGCCATACTCGCCGTGATAGTTGAGGAAAGGGGTCCTGAAGAGGTGCTTAGAAGGCTTTCAGATCCTTTATGGTTTCAAGCTTTCTCCTGTGCTTTAGGCTTCGACTGGAACAGCAGCGGGGTGACGACGGTTACCTGTGGTGTGCTCAAAGCAGCGCTGGAGGACGGAGCGCTAGGGGTGAAGTTAGCTGGAGGTAAAGGTGCAAGGTCTCTTAGAGCGTTGGAGGAGGTTGAGGCGATAGGTGAAGCCTACGGTTTAAGCTTAGCTCGCGTAGAGGAGGTCAAGAAAGCAAGTAGGCTTACAGCAAAGGTGGACAACGCAGCGGTGCAGGATGGCTATAGCCTCTACCACCACTGCGTACTCCTCTCAGAGCGCGGCAACTGGATGGTGGTCCAGCAGGGGATGAACCTGGACGATAAGACCGCTAGGCGCTACCACTGGCTGTCCATGGAGCTGAGGAGCTTCGTAGATGAGCCCCACACAGGCATAGCTGGAGACCTAGTTAGGCCAGCAGTGCTCGACATGACCGCTAGGGAAAGTGAGAGGTGTAGAAAGGCATGCGTGGACATTGTCTTGGAGGGGCCTTTGAAGGTTAGGAGGCTGCTCTTCGAAGCTAGGTCTAAGCTCAGGGGACCATTAGACGCGTGGATGGGGTATGGAAGATCGGCAGAGCCGTTGATCATCTATAGGTTTGCCCCAGACTCCCTGAACTGGGAAGTGATGAAGAGGGCTTATGAGGTTAAGCCTAGGAGCTACGAAGAACTATTAGAGGTTAGGGGGCTTGGACCAGCTGGAGTAAGGGCGTTAGCCCTCATCGCCGACCTAGTCTACGGTGAAGCGCCGAGCTGGCGCGACCCTATCAAGTTCTCCTTCGCCTTTGGAGGCAAGGATGGAGTACCTAGACCAGTGGATAGAGAACTAATGGACCGCGTCATAAAACACCTCGAGGAAATCTTAGGGGCAGCTGAACTTGAACGCAAGGAGAAGCTTAGCGCCCTAGCTAGGCTTAAAGGGCTCGTGGTCAGGGTTAAGTAGCCATGCCTCGTACCGCTTACTTCGCCAGCGCTACCTTGCTGCCACCTTAACCCTCCTGACAAGCGTGGGCGGGGTGAAAGGTAAATTAAATCTTCTAAGCGCAGGAGCGATAACCTGCGGGTTAGATAAGTAGTATCGTATGCCTTCAAGGTGGCTGGCCCCCACGAAAGCAAGTATTTTAGGTTGCTCGGAGCGTTCAAGCTTCCTATCCACTATCCAGACTAGTCTAGCTGCCATTAACGCGTCTCGCTCCAACAATATCACCCTGTAGAACGAAGGGAGGTAGCGTTTAATCAGCTGCCATTGACGTTCGCTCACCTCCATAGCTAGGTCCTTGTACCCAAGCTCCCAGAGCTCTACCATGCGTTCCCCTTCCCTTGGATCCCCTCTCAGCAAAGACAAGTTAGCTACCTCGGCAGGCGTTAAGAACTGGGCTAGCCTATGTTTTATTTCCTGCCTATCCATGTCTATAAGCCAGAGGTTAGCATCCATGTTGCCCAGCGCATCTGAGGCAGCAGTAAACTCGCACGTACTGCGGTTACAGGTGAAGCGTTTAGGGCAGGCTGAACATGAATTAAGCTCCCTGAAGCGCTCCAAGTCTAGCTCTAACGCAACATCGCTAGGCTTCTCAACCATAATCTTAGACATCGCTTCCTTTATGCTGCGCTTTGTGAAGTGGGCGGTACCTACGAGCTCCACGTAGCAGCTATAATCTATGGCGTTCACCTCCCCTAAGCTTCGGTACCTTGACCTCGAGCACACCGTTGTTTAGCCTAGACGAAGCTGCCTCCACGTCTAGCCCTCTAGGTAGCTGTATGACATCGTGGAAGCCTTCGGCCTTAACCTCCAACGACCCGTCGACCAAGTTCAACCTGAGCTTCTCAGGCTTTACGCCTTTAAGCTCCACATACACCTTCACCTCGTCTTCCCCCTCGAAAACGTCTATTAAGGGTTCATCGAGAGCTTCCTCGATCACGATGGGCTGAGGCCTGGAGGGCAGCGTTGGTGGACTGCGAAGCTCCAACGCTCTCTTGATCATTTCACGGAGGAGAGCCTCCATGTCTAGGGGCGTAGGGCTGAAGCTCACGGAAACCTCCCCTCCAAGACCCTTAACATGCGGTGGAGGCTTAGCCCAACCATCAACACCGCGGTGGCTCCAAGCCTAGATACCGCGTATCGCCCCCATCCTCTACGTTCTATGACCCCCGACCTCTCCAAGGCCTTTACGTGCTCCCATATCTGCTTAGGGTTTAAGCCAAGCCTTGAGGTAAGCTCTGAAAACTCTAGTTCATCGAAGCCGCCCTTCAAAAACTCAGCCAGTATTTGTAGACGCCTAGCGTGGCTGAACGAGGAGGCTAGAGCGTTGAGGAGGCTCAGTCCTTCCTCCATCAATTCTTGGAGCTCACGCTCCATAGAGGCGTCTAAGCTTAATGGAACCTCACACAACACTTCGCCGTCATCCACGAGGAGGAGCTTTAAGGCCATCCTCACCACGTGAATATTACTTTCTAAGTAAATTTACTTGGAAAGTAATATTTAAGCCTTCTCCTCCACGTTTCCCAGAGGCGTATCTAAAGGAG
>QMSI01000049.1 GCA_003649615.1 Thermoprotei archaeon
CCATGGCTAGTTTAAACTGAGACCTCCAATCCAGCTTCGCTCTAGCCTTAGAAATTTCGTAATCCCATTTGAGAGCACGATCACCTATCCTAACGATATCGGCTGCATGCGCCGCTATCCTTGCAGCAATTACGCTATCCTTAACATCCTCAGGGAGAGGGAGGCTTAGATGCTCCGACCTATAAACAGCGCATAAGAAATCTACACCAGCTGCTGCTGCCACCGCTCCGCCTATGGCGAGCGCTATATGGTCATAGCCAGGCGCTACATCAGTTACGAGGGGGCCAAGCGTATAGAGAGGAGCATTGCCCGTTAGCTGCTTAGATACCTTAACGTTTGGCTCTATCTGGTCGAGAGGCATGTGGCCCGGTCCTTCTACAATAGTTTGAACACCTGCTCTCCTAGCCTTCTTGACCAGTGAAGCAATAACGAGAAGCTCACTCATCTGTGCCCAGTCTTGAGCATCCGCTTGACAACCTGGTCTAAGCCCATCGCCTAGACTTATAGCAAAATCGTACTCCCTAGCCATCTCAAGCAGATAATCAAAGTTAGCGTATAGCGGGTTCTCCTGACCATTGTGTAAAATCCAGGCAGCTAGAAAAGCTCCTCCCCTGCTAACAATACCTGTTAATCTAGGGTGTTCCTTTAACCCCTCCACCACATGCTTCGTTACACCGGCATGGATTGTCATGAAGCCTACGCCGTCCTTCGCATGCTCCTCGATGGCGTTAAACATGTCGTCCATACTCATGTCAACTACAGCTCCCCCTCTTCCAACCGCCTTTATCGCTGCCTCATAGATAGGCACGGTGCCCACGGGGACCTCAAGCTCATTAAGTAGAAGCCTCCTAACCGCCGCTATAGGCTCAGAGGTTGAAAGGTCCATAACCGTGTCTGCACCATACTTAACAGAGAGCTTAGCCTTTTCAAGCTCCATTTTAGGGTCGCATAGGTCTTGAGAAGTCCCCACATTTACGTTAACCTTAACCTTTAAACCCTCACCTACAGCCACCGGTTTAGGTTTTCGTGTAGAGCCCTTAAGTATCACAACAGTACCTCTAGCTACACGCTGAGCTAACCAATCCTCTGGAACCCCCTCTAACATAGCCACTTTTTTAACTTCCTCACTAACACCGCCGCTTCGAGCTATGTCTATTTGCGTTCTAGTCAAACACTATCCTCCTTCACCCTAGTTCCGAGCCGCCATGAATGATGAGGCTCGAGGTAATAGCGCGGAACCTGACTATAAGCTTATCTCAAGGAAAACTCGTTTGAGCAAGAGGCGCTTAGGAGGCCCTAGGTTTAAATAAGCCTTAGCCTCCACTGCAGTGGAGGCACAACGAGGAAGGAGGTAGCGAGCAAGTGAAGACGGAGCCTCTCAAGCTCCTTTCAAGGAACCTTAATGAGGAAGTTTTAGTTAAGCTGAAGGATGGAAGGACCTGCAGAGGTAAGCTTGAACGCTGTGACAACTACATGAACTTAATCTTAACAGATGCCGAGGAAGTGGATGACTCAGAATCCAACGCAGCGGTTAAGTATGGAAAGGTGCTCATAAGAGGCAACAACATCCTCTGGATAACTCTAACTAGACGTTGACGGAGGCCTCCCCATGGGCAACGTCATAGTAGAGAGCTTAAAGCAACCATCAGTAGAAGAGCAGCGCGTAGAGATCGTCGAACGAAAAGGGCTTGGGCACCCTGACTACATATGTGACTCCATCATGAACCGGGCCTCCGTGGAGCTATCTAAAGAATACGTTAAGAAAGTAGGCACTATCATGCACCATAACTTAGACAAAGGGCTATTGGCAGCAGGTGAAGTTGAAGTAAGGTTCGGCGGAGGAACCGTAAAGAAGCCCATGCTATTGGTGTTCGGGGATCGAGCCACTTTCAACGTCGATGAAGACGTAATCCCCGTTGGGGAAATAGTGGTAAATGCCGCAAAACAGTGGATTAAGGAAAACCTTAGGTTTGTTGACCCTGAAGAACACATGAGGTACCAGATCGAGATCAAGAAAGGCTCAGAAGCTTTAACCGACATCTTTAAGAGGAGAAGTAAAGGCAGGAAGGTACTTGGGGCTAACGATACTTCAGCCGCCGTAGGCTACGCTCCACTCACTAAGACCGAGAAACTGGTTTTTGAAGTGGAACGTTTCTTAAACTCAAAGGAATTTAAGCAAAGGCACCCTGAGACGGGCGAAGATGTTAAGGTGATGGGCTTTAGACGCGGAGATAAAGTAGAACTCACCGTAGCTATGGCCTTCGTCGACCGCTTCATAGACAGCGAAGATACTTATTTCAAACGTAAAGAAGAGGTCTTAGAAAGTATCAAGGAGTTCGTGAAGGAAAATTCCTACTTCGACAACGTAAAAGTTGAGCTAAATACCCTCGACAAAAGAGGGAGAGGGGTAGGAGGAGTTTACTTAACGGTACTAGGTATTTCAGCAGACGGCGCTGACTGTGGGCAGGTCGGTAGAGGCAACAGGGTCAACGGGGTAATACCTCTAAACCGACCTGTAAGCTCAGAGGCCGCTGCTGGAAAGAACCCTGTATCACACGTAGGCAAGATCTACAACTTGCTCACACATCATATGGCCGAGTCGATATACATGAAAGTCCCAGGGTTGAAGGAAGTATATGTTTGGCTACTTAGTAGGATAGGTGAACCCATCGATAAACCTAGAGTAGCTGTGGCTCAACTCGTATTGAAGCCTGGAGTTAGAATGAGGGACGTTAAAGCTCAGGTAAGGGAGGTCATAGAGAGCGAATTAAGCAATATAGATAAGTTCTGTGAAGACCTGGCCTATGGAAGAATACCTATATGTTAACGCGATCAAGTTTTCGTCAAGCGTTCTTGCCTATACTCTTCAAGAACCTTAGATAGCGAAGACCTAGCCAGCCTTCTGCTTTCCTCTTCGACTTTTTCCTTAGCTTGCTTCATCAATCTATCCAGCGGCTCAGCAGGCAGGAAAGGAAGCCCTCTAAGCCAGTTAACTTCAAGCTCAGGTTCCTCGAGAAACGGCAGAGAGCCTTTAATGAACACTTCCTTAGCGCTTAGAGGTATGGGAGTTAACGAAATTACTCCAGCTACACGTAACTTAACTAGAGCTTCAGCAGCTTCTCTATTTCCGCTAGCCGCATCGCGTATCAGGACCAAGTCGCCTCTTCCTATAGAGTATTCCTTAACGGCCTCAGCTACGCCTGAAGGTGTAAGAGCGTTGATAGGTTTTATCAGCCTATAAATCCCTCTTAAGGAGTTTATTGTAAACTCCTTCCACTTAGCTACCTCATCCTGCAAGGAGGAGAGTTCAGCCTCTATCTTTGATAATAAGGCCTTGAGGCTCTCGACCTGAGCCTCAAGCTTCTTGACCTCCATGGTCTCCTTAATCTTTAAGGCCTGTTCACTCCGCTGCCTAGATAATGCTTGTTCAAGTTCTTCAACCTTGTTCGTTAACTCCTCGACCCTGTTTAAGAGACGTTCACGTTCAGCTTCAAGCTTATCTATATAGTTCTGTTGTTTCAACAGCTTCTCCTGTAAAGCCTTAATCTCCTCCTTGACCTTGCTTGATGTAGATGGCGTAAAAGGCGGTGAAGGAGGCTCCTCCGCCTCCGTCTTAACCAGCCTCCTCAAAGCTTCTTGTATACTAAGGCCTTTAATCACCAGAGCTTTGGCTTCGTCAAGAGGTACTTTTAAGCCAGATGCCCTTAGGTGAGCCTCTACCTGTTCAAGCTTATTTTTGTAGTGCATATAGGCCTTTAAAGCAGCAGCTAACGCGTCTCTTTGATGACTATCCTTAACCCTAATGCCATAGTTCTCCTCGGCCTCCATGGTTAATCTACGTTTCTCCTCGACCGTGAGCGAATATGAAGGATAATGGAGGATAACCCGCAGCATCGATGAAAGTTTCTCTACTAAAGTTGGAGGAGGATTCACGTCGGAAGCTACTATGAGGGGGGACCCGTAGTCCAGGATAAGACGAGATATAGACAGTCTATCCATTGAACGCCTACTGACCAACAGTAAAGGCCTTCCACGCAGGTCCAGTATAGCTAAGCCTGTAACCATTCCAGGATCAACACCGATAATAAGGTACCTCCCCTGTTTAGCCCGAATAAGGTCAGAGCCTTCCCTCGGAATGAAACGAATTTCCTCGGAGGAGGGTTCAAAGACCTTTACCTTCACCCCCTTCTCCTCAATAGATTTAACCGCCCCTCTTAACATTCCTTTGGGAGCATACACCACTACTAAGCTTCTATCAAACCCTCTCCGAGACCCTCTCGTAAAAAGATCGTAGTCCAACCCTCTCGATCTAAGCTCCTCGCAGAGCTCACGCGTAGCCTGTAAGACAAGCGACCTAGCATCTCTCTTAAAGCGGTCAAAGCTCATACCTCCAGCACCATAACTCCTCGCCCTAGAGATCACTATCCTAGTCTCAGGCTCAAAGACCTTTACTTCAAAGCCTGCTCCCATTAGAGCTAGTTTAGCTACAGCGATTGCGCTTTGTAGAGGTGTAGGTTTTGCCGGTATCTTGAGGCCGTAGGAGGCCGCAACTTCAGTTAAAGGTTTAGGGTCACGGGGGGTTCCAGTTACTTGAACAAGTTTAAGTCCTTCAGGTAGCGTACGCAGGAGGCGTACTAGGTCTTTAAAGTCCTTAGCTATCTCGTATATGTTGTCCACGGCAAGTATGGTCGGCTTAAGCCTCCAAAGCCTCCTAATTAAGCTTCGAAGTCCTACACCTTCAGCTTTAGATAGCAATGAGCCGTTGGAGCTTAGCACAGCCATAGAGAAACGAGGAGCCTTGGAGGAAAGCGGACTGCTGCCAGGATCGATATCCACACCAACGATGCATCCCTGCTCCGCCATGCCTACACCTCTTGGCCCAGCTTCTTATAGAGCTCAGACAAGTCAAACATTACGTTAAACCTCCTCTTAAAAAAGGAGGCTACATATTCGATGTCCCTGATCAGGAGCTTAAAAGCTAAGGGGTGGCTTGAAGGAACCCATTGAGGCCAATCTATTATTAGAGGAGATAGGCTTGGAGTCACTACGACGTTATATTCGCTTAAATCACCATGTATAACCCCAGCCTTCCTATAAGCTTGAACCACGTTATCCAGTATCGTTGAAAGCAGGCCGGAAGGATTGGGAAGCTCTCTACACATATAGAGAAGCTCCCCTTCTATGATGCTCGTTACAACAGCATGTCTCACCCTGACTATAGGTCTGGGGACCGCTATTCCTTCATGGTGAGTGAGCTCAAGAGCCTCAAATTCCCTCTTAGCAGCTATCAATGGAGCAACTGTCTTCACAGAGCCTTTCACGCCAGCTAAGTAGGTCCTAACCTTCCTTACATGCTTAAAGCTTCTACGCCCAGCTCTATGAAACTTTACTGCCACTCTCTCGCCACTAGGCGTGATAGCTTCGTAAACTTCAGCCTCCTTTCCAACTCCTAACTTAGGGCCTAAGGCTTCGATGAAACCCCTCCTCGAAAGGGTATAAAGAGCTAAAGCGTCAAGACCTATGGATTTAAGCTCATAGCCTCTATATTGGCCTATCCACCTCCTAATCAACCCTAGCCTGTGAAGGAACGAAAGCCTCTTCTCGAGGACGGAAGGGGAAACGCGTAGCATTTCCTGTAGGACATCTAGAGGGACGTAGCGGTAGCTGCGTGAAGCCTTTGCTAACGTTCTCAATACATTTACGTCGCTCGGCTTTAGAGCCCTCACTGCTTCAGCTAATCTCATTCAATCCTAAAGATAACCAGCCTAAACTTTAAGGTTATGGAAGCATTAAAACCAAGTCTAAGGAGCTGAGAAGCATTAGTAAGGACACGAAGAGAAGCACAAAGGAGAAGGCCTGTTTAAGTTTTCTTTCCTCAACCTTCACTACGATCTTAGCTCCCATAAAGCCTCCAAACAAGACGCCAGCTACGAGCGGAGCAGCGTAGAATAGGTGTACATGTCCTAACCGAAAATGGTTGATTGAGGCTGCGAGGGAAGTGAAAAATATCAGGAACATAGAGGAAGCCACCGAGAAGTGCATGGATAACCCAACTACAAGGTTTAAAATAGGCGTAAAGAGGAAGCCTCCTCCGATACCCGTCAAGCCAGCTATCAAGCCAGCCGCGAAAGAAAAAGGTAGAGAAAGAGGAAGCTTACGCGAAGCTTTCACCTTGAAAACTCGACGTCCTAAGCCCATCATCTGAATGCTGGCATATATGGCCACGACGCTAAAGATCACCTTTACAGGCTTAGGATCAATGAAATCGATGAGGTATACTCCCAGTATAGTACCTGGAATAGAGGCTGAAAGCATTAAAGCACAGACCTTAAGCTTAACCAGGCCCTTACGTAAGTAAGATAGCGAGGCCGATAACGCTGTAAACATGACCGCCACTTTGGAAGACCCTACCGCCAATCCTAGAGGTAAAGACGACATCAAGTGTAGGAAGGGGACGTAGATGAAACCCCCTCCTACACCAAGCATAGAGGAAAACGAGCCTACAATGAAAGCTATTAAGGTGAGAAAAACGATCTCCAAAGTAATCCACGCAAGGCGTCGTTTAACGCCAAAATATTTAAGTTGATGCTATCTTAGGCTTTTTGTGCAAGTTTTGAAGTATACCTGTTCTACAGAAATACACAAAATACTTTATATAGTACTAACATAATTTAAAGATTAGGTGAAAATTATGCCGAAGAGAGGTTGGACTACCGTAACTATACCCGAGGACATTTATGAGGCCCTAGAGAAGTACTACGCTAAACACATAGAGGAGTTAAGGCTTAAGCGCCAGATAAAGTCGATAAGCACGTTGGTCCAAAGCGTCATCATCGACCACATCAAGAGAGAAGATCCAGAAATAGCCACAGAGTATGGAGATAAACTTAAAGTCACGAGTAGACGTGGAAGAAGAAAAGCAGTGTAAAAGCAAATATAGTCGAACACCTGACATGTAAACGTGCCGACAGCTCAAGGTGAACTTAAGCATAGAGCCAAATACGTTTTTGTTACTGGAGGAGTTCTAAGCTCAGTTGGCAAAGGAGCTATAACAGCCTCCACAGGGAAAATTCTTCAAGCAAGAGGATTTACAGCTGCAGCTGTAAAGATCGACCCTTACATAAACTTCGACGCTGGGCTCATGAATCCTTACATGCATGGTGAGGTCTTTGTAACAGAGGATGGAGGAGAAGTCGACCTCGACCTGGGACATTACGAGCGTTTTCTAGACGTAAACCTAAGCAAGCTCAATAACATAACCACGGGGCAGGTATACTGGAAGGTCATTAAACGGGAGCGTCGCGGAGAATACCTAGGTAAATGCGTCCAGATAATACCTCACATCACCGACGAAATAAAGCGAAGGATAAGACTCGTAGGCGAAAGCGCTAGGGTTGACGTAGTCTTAGTGGAGGTGGGAGGAACAGTAGGTGACATAGAGGGCCTTCCCTTCTTGGAAGCCATAAGGCAGATGAGGCTGGAAGAAGGAGAAGGCAACGCCATATTCATCCATGTAGCCCTAGTACCCATACTAGACGTAACCGGGGAATTTAAGACCAAAGCTTTACAACATTCCGTTCAGGAATTAAGAAGGATCGGTATTCAACCCGATATTATAGTGGCTAGATCGCCTAAACCTATAGATGAAGAAGCTAGGCGCAAGATAGCGCTCTACGGCAACGTACCGGCTCAGGCCGTGTTTACCAGCTACAACGTCGACTGCCTCTACGAACTGCCAGTCATCCTTGATAAACAAGGCTTCGGAGACTACATAGTAAGTAAGCTTGGGCTGGCTCCCAATCCTCCAAGATGGGAAAGCTGGACAAGCATAGTGGAGAGCTTTAAGAAACCTAGGGGAGAAGTAAAGATAGCTCTCTGCGGCAAGTATACTAAGTTAGCTGATAGCTACATTAGCATCAATGAGGCCCTTAAACACGCAGGAGCTGCTATAGGGGTTCAGGTTAAGGCAGAGTTCATTGAAGCCGAGGAGTTCGAGGAAGAGCCTTCAAAGTTAGAGAGGCTTGAAGCCTTCGATGGAGTGATGGTACTTCCAGGCTTTGGGCCTAGAGGGACGGAAGGAAAAATAATGGCGGCAGGCTACTCACGTGAACGAGGCATCCCATATCTGGGGATTTGCTTCGGAATGCAGCTAGCAGTAGTAGAGTTCGCTAGAAATGTGGCTGGACTTAAGGAAGCCCATAGCACTGAGATCAACCCTCATACCCCTCACCCAGTAATAGACCTTCTACCTGAACAGGCAGGAGTCAATAGAATGGGAGGGACTATGAGGCTGGGGGCTCAAGCAAGTATACTTGAACCTGGAACATTAGCATACAGGCTATATAACCAGCCAGTGGTTTTTGAAAGACATCGACATCGCTACGAGGTAAACCCTGCCTACTGGAGCTTATTGCAGCGTAAAGGTCTCGTCTTTAGCGGTTATAGCCCAGATAAACGGCGTGTAGAGTTCATAGAACTCCCCAATCATCCATTTTACCTGGGAACCCAAGCCCACCCTGAGTTTCGCTCTCGACCTGGAAAGCCATCTCCAGTTTACTTAGGGTTTATCAAGGCCTGCTGGGAAAGAAAGCTGCAAAGCCCCAAAGAAAGCTAGATAGAGCTTAAGATTCTCTAGCCTTTCTCCATGCCTGCTCAATAATCCTCAACATGTTACGCGTAGCCTCAGAGGGGTCGGAAGCCTTCGTTATAGCGCCTCCAACGATTATTACTTGACATCCAGCCTCGATAAGCTTAGGTATCATCTCAGCTCGTATCCCTCCAGCCACTGCTACAGGTACCTTAACGGCATTAACAATCTCCCGGATCACCTCGATCCTCCTATCCACCTCCCGCTCCCTCATCTGGGCTGAGATGCCTGTATGTAAACAGATGTAGTCAACACCTAACCTCTCCACCTGCTGCGCCCGCTCAATAGGGTTAGGGACGTTCATTAAGTCGCACATGACCTTAACCCCATATTTACTCGCTGCACCCACTGCATCCTTGATCGTGTAGTCATCGCTTACCCCTAGGACACATACTATATCTGCTCCAGCCTCAGCTGCTAGTTCCACTTCCAGCCAGCCTGTATCCATGGTTTTCAGGTCAGCCACTATTAATGCTCCTGGAAAACGTCTTCTAAATTCCTTGACCGCTTTAAGCCCCTCACTCTTTATGAGCGGGGTGCCAACTTCGAGGATCTGTGCACCCCCTCTATACGCCTTCTCAGCTATGTTTAGGGCATCTCTCAGATACCTTTCATCGATAGCTACCTGAAGCCTAGGACCCGTATAGAGTGGAGGTAGGTTTAGGCTCGCAAGCTTCTTTTCAGATGGTCTACCTAAGTAATCCCATCCTCTAATCGCATAGTATTCATCCAGCAGCCTCTCAAGATTTATGGTCTGTCCCCTTGAAGGCCCGTCAGGTAAGGGCTCCTTAAGGAGCCTCCCAGGCAGGGTGTCGTCACTTCTCGAGAAGCCCTCACGTATGTTGAAGAGTCGTTCAAGATTAAAGATACGCTCACCAACCCTCAGAAATTCTTCTTCATCCATGTATATCCCCGTAGCAGTGGTGAGCAGCCTAGCGTAGATGGTAGGCTCGTACCTGAGGGTGCTGAAGAAGGCGAATGAAGTGAACTTACACATTATCAGAGAGTCTATCACAGCGTATATGTCCTGCATCCTCTTAACCAGCTCTGCTTTACCTTCGTAGCTCTCAGGGTCCAAGTAGCGAGGTATGCTGAATAGCTCTGACATGACCATGTATGCTCTTAAGTGGCAACCTCCACGGTTAGAAGTAGCGTAAGCTAAGGCCATGCCTTTAACCCCTCTAGGGTCATAGGCTGGTAGCTCAAGACCCTTCACGTGGATCGCTAGGTCCTCAGCACCTCCACCCACCATCTTGGCGAGCCTCGCAGAACCCTCAGCCAAGAGGTTGCCCAGTCCGCTTCTATAAGCCGTCATCTCCACGAGCCTTATTAGCAATGAAGGGTCGCCCCATCGTAGATGTAGCCCCTCCGAGGCCTCATTCTTCAAGAGGCCACGCTCGTAGAGCTCTATGGCTAAAGCCATGGTAGACCCCATGGAGATGGTGTCTAACCCTATCTTGTTGCATAGGTCATTTAGGTAAGCTATAGCTTCGATATCGGAGACCCCGCAATTAGGTCCAAAAGCCCACAGAGTCTCATATTC
>QMSI01000050.1 GCA_003649615.1 Thermoprotei archaeon
AGGGACGGGGATCTCTTCACCTATCCAGCTTGGAATAGCGCCAGTAGGGTCCTCGATGGGGACCACGTAGACCTGGTCTGAAGTTATGGCTTTGATCCTCCATAAACTTCCTCTAAACACGAATTTTACACCAGGATCTCCGTACTCAGCTACGAAAGCTTCGTCAAGCGTGCCTACAGGGGTGTTAGTGGTCTCATCTACGACTAAGTAGCTTTTCTCATCAGGTATCATGCTAAGCTCATCGAAGAAGTACTCGTAGAGTGCACGTTGGTTACGTGGGACCAGCACTACGTGGTCGGTATCATCTATCCAGGCTAGCCTTGGGTATCGGCTGTGCATGTAGCCTAAAACCTTTCGGAGGTCATCGAGTTTTAATTCTCTATATGGATAGGCCTTAGAGAAAAGGTCGAGGAGTTCCTCATACCTCCATTTACGCTTATTCATCAAGCACGCCGCGATCTGATGGTTGAGGACGTCTAGAGGCTTCTCTGGAACCATGACTGGCTCAAGCTCCTCGGTTAGCGCCTTCCTGCAGATGACCATGGCTTCTAAGGTATCATCTGGATCAGCAGTTATCACAACTCCTTCAGCCACTAGCCCTACTCGATGACCAGCTCTGCCTACGCGCTGTACGAGCCTCGTCACTTGTCGAGGAGACATGTACTGGATAACAAGGTCAACATGTCCTACGTCTATCCCCAACTCTAGCGAGCTAGTACATATCAAGCCCCTGAGGGTTCCTGACTTGAGCCCCTGTTCAGCAGTGATCCTAGAAGGCTTAGATAGCGAGCCATGATGAACACTTATCGGTATGTTGATGTCCCATACCTTAAACCTAGATGCCAGCACCTCAGCTATTGCCCTCGTGTTCACGAAGAGCAGTACAGAGCGTCTATCAGCTATGAGGTCGTTTATGTATCGTAGTCTAGCCGCTACCTCCGGATGAGTATAGAGCTTGGCAGCCAGATCATAGTCATCTGCCTTAATATCAGGGTAAACCACTGATAGCCTCATCAATCGCGCTACGGGTACTTTAACTATATCTACTGGCCTACCTACACCTGCCAGAAAGCTGGCTACTACCTCAGGCGTGCCTACCGTGGCTGAAAGGCCTACTACCTGAAAGTCACGAAGCGATATCCATCTAAGCCTCTCTAAGGCTAACGTTAATTGAGAGCCGCGCTTATCTTCCGCAAGTTCATGCACCTCGTCCACCACTACCCAACGTACCTGGCGTAGGTGGCGGCGCATCACGTACCCGGACATGATGGCTTGAAGGGTTTCAGGTGTAGTTATCAACATGTCGGGCGGTATCTTAGCTTGCTTCGAGCGCTCTGAAGCCTCAGTATCGCCATGTCTAACCGCTACCTTTATGTCTAGCTCCGAGCCCCACCATTCAAGTCGCTCCAATAAGTCGCGGTTGAGAGCCCTGAGAGGGGTTATGTACAGTATCTTTACGCCTGGCGGTAGATCTCCAGCTTGAAGGTAAAGGCTGAAGATGGGTAGTAGAGCGGCTTCAGTCTTACCCGTAGCGGTAGGAGCTATTATGAGGAGGTTCCTTCCTTCCAAGATAAGTGGGATGGCCTTTTCCTGAGGTTCTGTGGGAGCCTTAAATCCTCTTTTGGCTATGGCATTCTGCACAGGCTTAGCAAGGAGCTTGAAGGCGCCGAAGACCTTTACCAAGTCCTCTTAAACCTCCAGAGTAAAAGGCGAGAGTGAGAGAGGTTAGGACGCTTAAAAGGATTTTTTCATGAAAACGATAGGGCGTTGATCGAGTCGAATCCAGTCTGTATGGGGTTGCATAGGGCTCTCCGTGAACGTGGACACCTACGTTGAGCGATGTGAGATGGTACTGTCCTAAAGCTCCACGCCGAAAGCCTTAGCGAAGGCTTCCAGCTTTCTTAGCTCAGTTAGGAAAGAAGAGCCTTTATCGGTTAGTTCGTAGAAAGATCTCTCCTCAACCTTCACCTCCTTGATTAGTCCTCGTTCCTCTAGTTCGTTAAGATACCTCACAAGCCTCTCGTGTGAAAGGTTAGCGCCATACATTATCTTGGTAGGCCCAGCCCTACCTTCGCTAGCTATAATGGATAACATGTCTGACATTATCTTCAACTTAGACCTATACTTCTTCATCGAGCCTTCGTCACCCTAACGAGCACTGTCAAGAAGCAGAGAGAACCTAGTAGCTGGACCACATGCCCCACTAGGTAGAGGACAGAGTATGAAATGGATGCGAAGAAAAGAGCGTGGCTGGCCAAGAACAATGTAAAGCCCGAAAGTATGAAAAGTAGATCCCTGTTCCTAGTTGAGAGCAAAAGCATGAGCATGTGGGCTACTAGGTAAAACAACATACATATGCAAGCTAGCTCTATTAGCGGAGACACTAAGATAGGTGTAAGTACAAGGGCTTCCATTTTCGATGCTTTAAGCTGCTTAACGTAGGCGACGATAAAAAGGAAGTATCCTAAAGCCCTCACCAACGACTGGATCAAGGAAGCTTCCTTTATAATAAAGGTCAAGAAGGGAGCAGGGGATAGGCTTAAGAGGATGATGATTAAGGAGGACCTAAAGATCATAGCTGAGGATATGGCCATGAAGCCCAAGTAGAGAAGCTTGAAGAAGACGTTTCCCGAGAACCTGTAGGCTTTAAACGCATAGTAAGCCACGAGGAAACCTATAGCTGAGCAGGTAGCTTCCATCACTGCGTCAGCGCCAAAGAAAGCCGCGACCATGAGCATTAGCCATCCCCTTCCCGCCACCCTCATATGGGGTTTGTGGACGAATCGTCTAGATCCTTCGTGCCTCAGCTATTTATCTCACCTTGTTCCTGAGCGTAGCGAGCTGGTATGTACAAGCGTGGCTTAACAGTTTCCGTCACAGTAGCTCTATTGACCTTAAGTTTAATCGTTCCCGCAGTCCTAGCTCAAGGAATAGAGGAGCGAAAAGTTACCGTAGAGCTTTCAGGTATAGCGGCCCCGAAGGGCAGCTTACACGAAACCGTTGACGTTGAGCTCACCGTTTGTTTAACTGCAGTTGGTGTGAATGGAAGAAGGGGTAGGTTAAACCTAGATGAGGGCACCCTCCAACTACGCGGAGAAGTACTGACCGCCACTGGTGGTAAAGGCCTAGCGGGACGATTTAGAGGTAGAGGAGCAATGGTATTATACATGGTCGGGGATGGATGGGCCGCCCGGATCTTGCTTAGGCCTGCAGGTCAAGGGCATATCATAGGTTTCGCCACCATCAGGCTAGAGGAACAGTTATACTTAGCCATCCTGGAAGGCAACTTGACCTTTCAGTAGCTTTTTTACCGTGCCTTCTAAGTCTCTATAATCTTAAACTCCGATGAAGCCCTTGAGGCCACTCTTCAGGCGCCTTCAAGGCAGCGTAGAAGGCAGCTAGTCTCTTAAATATAAGGGACTCATATACTTGCGACGTATGGCACAAATGAAGTTTAAGTGGGGAGAAGCCGAGGTTAAGGTATTAGGAATAGAGGAAATCGACGTCGAAGACTTGGCTTTCTGCGCCTATCTCTCACGTAAAAATCCGCTCTGGTATGAAGGTCTTTTAGTCTGTGTATGTAGCGATATCCTGGACGCTAGGTCTATAGCCTTAAAGTTCCTGAGGGAAAACGTGGTGTTGATGGAGCAGGTATGCTACGCTCATATGCCCACCTATAGACGGACCTTAAAGCTTAAGGACTCCGATGTGTTGGTGACCACGCCGGTGATAAAGGCTTACGGCGTCTTCAAGGAACTAGCCAAAGAAATAAAGAGAGTCTTTAAGGGTGAGAAGCTTGAGTAAATACCTCCTAAGATTCACCGCATCCGAGGAAGCTCTTACCGTGGAGGAGGCCAGAGCTATCGACATAAACGCGGAGTTCTTGGGAGTTCCCAGGAAGCTTTTAATGGAGAATGCGGGGAGGAGCGTGGCTGAGGCGGTAGCTAAGAGAATGGACGTTGAAAATAAGAAGATAGTGATACTTGCCGGCACCGGTAATAAAGGTGGAGACGGCTTCGTCGCAGCTAGGCACCTAGCTATTAGGGGCGCTAAAGTCACCGTAGTCCTCCTGGGAAGCGAGCGGCAGTTAACGACAAAGGAGGCGAGGATGAATTGGAAGGCGATTAAGAACATGGACCTCTCCGTGCAGACGTTGACCGTTCAGGATCCTTCTCAGCTTAGTGAACTAGAAGATCTCGTAATAGGCGCTGACGTGGTTGTAGATGCTCTCATAGGTACAGGCTTGAGAGGTGAGCTTAGGGAACCAGTGAGGAGTGCGGTGGAACTCATGAATAAATCAAAGGGACTTAAAGTCGCCATAGACGTGCCGACAGGCCTTAACCCGGATACAGGCGAGGTTGCACGAGGTGTTTTTAAGGCCCATGTGACCATCACTATGCATAGAGCTAAGAAAGGCTTCATGGGCAGGGAGGAATACATCGGGGAGCTTGAAATAGCTGACATAGGTATACCTTTGGAAGCTGAGCTTTACATAGGTCCTGGCGACGTGATGTCGATACTTAAGCCTAGAAAAGCTGACACCCATAAGTACGATTACGGTGTAGTGCTCATAGTGGGCGGCAGCCCTCTATATGCAGGGGCGCCGGCGTTAGCAGGAATGGCAGCACTTAAGGCTGGAGCTGGACTAGCTTTCATAGCCTCTCCAAGCTCAGCTTCCCCTTACATTAAGGGTTTTTCACCAGACCTTATCGTAATTCCGCTTAGAGGAGACTGGGTAGATGAAGCAGCAATATCTGATGAGAATCTTAAGCGCGCGCTTGATAGGGCTGACGTAGTGGCGGTGGGTCCAGGATTAGGGTTTAATGAAGATACGGTTAAAGGTCTTGGAGCGCTCCTCGAAGAAGTTAAGCGTAGAGAACTTAAAGTGTTAATAGATGCTGATGGATTAAAGGCTCTTGGAAGAGGAGGATACGATGTTGAAGGACTAGACTTGGTCCTAACCCCTCATCTAGGCGAGTACAGGGCTCTAATGGGTGAGGAAGTCCCTCGAAACCTTGAAGGAGCTATAGAGGCTGCTCGTAAGCTAGCTGCTAAGTACAAGGCTGTTGCGATACTAAAGGGTCATAGGTCAGTGGTGACGGATGGAAGGAGGGTCAAAGTGAATAGGACGGGTAATGCTGGGATGGCTGTAGGAGGCGTGGGAGACGTGCTTTCAGGGCTGATCGCTGGCTTCATGGCACAGAGGGTTGAGGCCTTTAAGGCATGCGTAGCCGCCTCCTTCATTAATGGAAGGGCTGGAGATCTGGCTGCCAATGAGAAGGGCTATCACTTTACTGCTAGCGATGTTTTATTCATGGTTCCCTACGCCTTGAAGGAGTTAGAGCCATGGACCTCAAGCTACGCAGAGGCCTCCGCACCATTCAAAGGGGAAGTTTATTAGAAAGTTGGGTAGAGACAGTGGTGGGCCGATGAGGAAAGTCATGCACGTAGAGTGATGAATGAGATCCTGGGGTAGCTGAGGCCCTTCCACGTCTACGAGTTCTAGCCTTTGATCTTGATACTGTTAAGGTCACGAAGCATAGTCCGCGTGTTTACGTAATTTACCATAATTATGGTAGAGAAAATCCGTTAGGACCGTTCTTTTAACTTAGAACTCACCTTAGCTTTTCCAACACTTTTTGTGCAGCAGTAACACCTGCTCCATACCTGAACTTGTAGCCAAACTTCTTTAACGCCGCCTCTATGGCGCTTATCGTCGATAGCATGTCGTTAGCCGTCACACTACCCATATGTCCAACTCTGAAGGATTTACCTCGCAGTGGACCGTAACCGTAGGCTATCAGTATTTTGCGACGTTCTACTTCCTTCCTGAACTCAACGTCATCTATGCTGCACTTTTCAGGGTATAGCACTGCCGTAACTGTCGAAGATTCGTAGCCTGGTTTAGCTAGTATTTTTAACCCGATAGCCTTCATGGCCTTCCTAAAGGCCTCAGCTATAATCTTATGTCTCCTATATCTCTTCTTTAAACCTTCAGCAAAGATCTGGTTCAAGGCCTCCTCTAATGCATAGATCAAGCTAACAGGATGGGTAGATCTATAGTTGTTGTAAGGGTCTTCTATGACCGGAAGCCACCCCTTAAGGTCCCCGTAAAACGTAGAGGCAGGAGTTTCACGTTTCCTCAACACCTCCATGGCTTCCTTATCCAGCGATACTATGGAGACACCGGGTGGAGCTCCAAGACACTTCTGGGTACATGCACAGTTCACGTTTATCCCCCATTCATCCTGCCTTACCTCCATACCACCTAGCGAGGCCACCGTATCCACTATAAACAGGGCTCCTTCCTCCCTCACTACCTCTCCTATTTCATCTATGGGGTTGACTACGCCACTCGAAGTCTCCACATGGGTAGCGGTGACCGCCTTAAAACCAGCGCCCTTCAAAGCCTTTCGGACCATCTCAGCCGTAAAGCCTTCTCCGAAGGGTACCTCCAATACCTTTGGAATGCCGCCGCGTCTCTTAACCATGTCGACAAAGCGGCCACTAAAGAAGCCGTTTACAAGACATAATACCTTGTCTCCAGGCTCTACAAAATTAGCTACACCAACCTCCTGCGAAAAAGTGCCTGAACCTGCAAAAGCAAATACCTGACCGTCTGTTCGTATAAGCTTCCTAAGTTTCTCTAGTACGTTCTTATACTTGTCTATGAACGCTGGATGAGAATGTGGCTCTATCTGCCTGCTCATAGCCCTTAACACAGCTGGGTCAACAGAAGTGGGGCCTGGAAGCATGACTATTCTTCGCTCACCCATCGACTTCATCCCGAGGCTCCTCCGTAAACAAGAGGCTTCCCTATAGGAGGCAACCCACGCTAAAAACTTTCCCCATACACGCTTTTGGCATTGGATTAAGTCTATATAGGAGTTCAGAAAATGGTGGAAGGGGCCTATATGTTCGACTGGAGTACTATAAGCACCCTAATAGCACAGGCCTTCAACGCTTTAGAGGACCTCATAAACAACCTCTTAACTCAAACCTTGTTTAAGGCTAGGCCTGAGCTAGCTGAACAGTTTAGCGGACCTATATCGCTACTAGTATCTTTAACCGCGCTTTACCTACTCCTCACTTTCATAACAGCGGCCAAGAAGACCATAGGTATAATATTGATCATAGGCTGGGCTTTGCTCATAGTAGCAATAGTGCTCACTACGATGCCTTCCGCTTAGCCCATTCTATATATTTTGTCATCTTCCTCTTCTCTACAATACGTAGCGGAAGAGTCTCAGGAGAAATTAATAGTAGAGGAACCGAGACAAAGAGTAGGAAGCTTCCAAGCAATTCGGTTAAGGGCCCTATCTCTGAGAGACCAATCCACCCTACGGTTAGCTCGGTGAACCTTAACATTAATTTTATCCAGTAGGTCGATAAGAAGAAACATAACACCGTTTCCCTAGCGCGGCCGCTAAGAAGATCGCCTGGAAGGATTAACATGTAGAAAACGAAGAGGAAGCCCCATGGAACCTCCGACGCTACCAGTATGGCTGGTACAGCTGACTGAGGGAGGAAGATGAGGAGCGTGTATAGTATGCCTAAGGTAGAGCACGCCAAGATAATGGGTAGTTTCCTGCCCATCCTATCCATTAAAGTACCTCCAACCACCACGGAAAAAGCCGATACTGCTACCGACAGGAGATGTTGTTGCTTGAAAACGCCGCTAGGCTCGTAGATGGGAATGGAGCTACGAACGAAGATGTCAGAGACTAAAAAGAGGAGCCAGCAAATAATGAAGATAAACAACCCTCTTTGACTATGTGCTACCGCCTCTTGGCTCCACGCTCCAAGCGGCGCATACTCAACCGCTTTAACCGCTACTAAACTTGATAGTCGATATAAAGCTAGTACGAGCGCGGTAATTAAATGCCATCGAAAAGCCACGCTTACGAGGATAATACAGATAGAGCAAAACGCTAAGAAAAACCCAGATTTAATCCCCCTATCCTCAAAGCTCGTGTACTCAAGGAAGTTTGAGATAGAATGGGACAGGAATAAGGTCCCGACTAACCCGGTTAAAAAATATAAAGATGCGAGAAGAAGCGGTGGAGCATTCACTATCCAAGGAGAGAGAGCTGAAATGAAGCTTCCAGCCAATATATAGACTATCGACCGCTTCAAGGTAGGTCTGAGGATCATCCCTACGAAAAGGAAGAACACCGCAGATAGACCTAAAGCCACTGAGGCGAGCGCAAAGCTCGGTCTTGAAGCTTCAAGGAGCAGCGCCGCATGAAAAGCAGCTAGGCAGACAAACCAGGAGAGGTTGTTCAAAGCATAGAATAAGGATGCTCTTCCCCTCTCCATCGATCCTCCTCCGCTACACGTCCTTTCATAAAGGGGGTCATAGCTTGAAGCTCATCACCCTCAGTATTCACCTCCCAAATCATCCCCCCATACAGGAGGAGAGCTGAGGAGAGATAAACCCTTACGCTCGACGTTAAGCTTTTATGTGGAAGAGGTGTAAGCCACTTGATGGACTGGTCGAGTATAGCTGAAGAGGTTTTAAGGAAAAGAGAGCACGAAGAAGTCATAGTCGATAAACAGCTTGTCCCTCACCCCACGCAAACCACGTTCTTTAAACGTAGTCTAGGAATACCAAGAGGACAGATAGCAGACTACAGGATGAAGCTTAAGGACGGGAGGAGCCTACACATCGTCGAGTTCAAAGATCATTATAGGATACACTGGGATATACACGACCCAGAAGAAAACCCACTGGGCCACCTATTGACAGATTCACCTAAATGGCTATCATCCATCATCCTCGCGGGAGCTCTAATCCCAGCAGGCCTCCTCGCCATCGGAAAAGCCGTCCTAAACCTCATCAATTCGTCCACGCTTGAAAACCTCATTAAAGCTCAACGCGCATTATTCATGAAAAACCTAATATAAAAATCATCCATCGTATCTTAATCGCAGCTTCCTTCAATAAGTATTTCCACTCCTAGGAAGGATAGTCGCGCGATCTAAAACCTCACTGCTGACAAGGAACATAGGTGTGTGAGCTTCAACTCCGCAAAGAACTGTTTTAAGAAACCTTAACACAGGCTTGTAGCCCAGGTCCAATCGTGTTGTTTGGTGTGGAAATATAAAAAGAAAAGCCACATTATTGAGCAGTGGCCACGCTTATTTTACTCCACCCCTGAAGATTGAAGGGGGTCCACGGCCACGCCGTACTCCACTACCTCGGCCATTCCGCTGACCAGCTCCTCCCTAGGCAGCGGCCTCCTATTAACCATCGCCGCCCACTTCATAGGCATGGGGCGGGATCATATACATGCCCTTGCTCAACGCATTCCTCTCCATACCCGTGCACCTAGCCTCCATGCCCAGCCCCTGTTCACGGAAGGCTCGTGGACAATGGTCGTGCACGCCGCTTCAAGCAGCCTCAACTGGGCCTCTATGCTTCGCCTAGGAGCGAGCTTAAGGCCTCTCCATAGCCCCTTAGGGCGTACTCGACGTCGTCTAGGTCCTCCCTAGTTGCGAAGACCAGTGGCTTGAAGCCCTCAAGCCTCCTCAACCCCCTAAGGGCCTCCTCTAAGGCTACGCGGGCCGTGGTCAAGCGCCCAGCGTAGATCAACTCCATCTCCAGGCTAGGCTTAACCACCCTTAGTTCCAAGGCCTGGGCGGCTCGAGACGTTAAGGCGTAGAGCCTCCCTCCAAGGCTGCCCTTAACCTCCTCGACGCCGCCTAGGTCCACGTCGCCGCGCTTCAAGGCGTCGAGCAGTAGCTCCCTGCCCACTGCCTTCAAGGGCTCAGTGGCGTCTAGGTACATGGCGTGCTTACGGCTCCACTTCCCAGCCTTCGAGAACCTATGGATCAGCCCGATGGGGCCAGCTAGGCCTGGCTCCAAGGCCTCAGCGGCTCTCAGGATTCTCGAGTGCACGTAGTTTATCATGGAGCTGACTGGGTCGTAGGCTGGGGCTATGGCTCGCCGCGGCGTCAAGGCCTCCTCGCGGGGGAGCCTCGCCTTAACTCGGCTGGAGGCTTCGAAGCCTAGTCTACGTAGGGCCTCCTTGTAGGCGGCCCAGTAGGCCCTCATTATGGCTGACTCGTAGCGAAACCCGTAGTCCGCCTCCCTCAACGCCCTTCGAAGGTAGCGTAGCGGAGGCTCAACGCCCACTCCGTAGAGCCTAGCTAGTCTACAGCAGGCCACGTAGTGGCTCACCG
>QMSI01000051.1 GCA_003649615.1 Thermoprotei archaeon
CTGCCTACCCCTCCCTCTGTGGAGGGGAGGGTTAAGGCAACCTCGATAGGGCATGGGGGCCTATCGAGGTTCCTCTTCCACTCCTCTCCGAAGGCTAGAAGCACGAATACGCCTATGGGATTAGCTTTGGCTTTCCTAGTTAAGTTCATGAGAGCCTGTATGGTCTTTCCCGACCTTATCAAATCATCAACTATTAATACATCGTCTTTAGGGCTTAAAGCCTCCTTGGGGACATATAGGGTGGTGAGCATGGCTGGGCTTCCAGAGGGATAGGCTTCCTCAATAAACTCCTTTACTCCTATATCCTTGGTTCTCTTAGCCACCACTAAGGGTATCTCTAGGTAAAGAGCTATGGAAGTGGCTAAGGGTATGCCATTTACCGCGGCGGTGAGAATTTTCGTCAGTCGCTTACCGGCAAAACGCATGGATGCCTCTAAGCTGGCTTGCATTAATAGGTGAGGATCATGGATTAGGTTAGTGGTGTCAGCAAAACCATAGTTATCGAACTTGAGCCTACTTCTAAGAGTCTCTGCGAAGTCTTCAAACCTGCTTAAAGCCTCCCAAAGCTCTCTTGCGGTTTCCTCGCCTGGCAAAACATCTCCCTTCACATACCTACACAATACAGTCTCTGGTTTTCCTAGCTTCCTCGCTAGTTCATTGTAAGAGTAGGTTTTCTTGAGTAGTCTAAGCTTCTCTACTACCATCATTCTAAACTTTAGATTTTCTTCTTTCCTCCGCGTAGCTCCGCACCCCTGAAGCGTCTAAGCTACGCTGCGTGCTCGGATAAGCTTTGCTAGGGAGTTTATTAATACATTATCGTAAGCGTTAACCTTTTTCGAGCTTCTCCTATGACTACTTATCTACTCTAGGTCTTAACTATGACCTTAAGTAGTGGTGGATACCTTTGGAACCTCTTTAATTTGAATCCCAGGTTTAATGAGGCTGCTACCTACTTTCCAGCTCTTAAACATTTAAGTTTAGTCAGTCTGACCTTCCGCTGTTGAAGGAACCATTAGGCATGCATGAAGGGTTTACTTCTCACTGCACCTCTAAAGAGGGCAGGGTTTAGCTCGTAGTATGGGCCTTTAGCTGTGGGCTTAAGCTGAGACATGGATATCAGGGGGCTTATGAAGCCTCCTCCCTTGAGCTCAGAAATTAACACTCCAGCCTCACTCTCGGGGAGGCCTACTTCGATGATGGATGTTTTTATTAGCTCGGCGTCGACTAACAGCTGGGAGGTCTTCGAAACCATGACTTTGAGAGCCTCCGTGAAGGAGCTAGCGTGAACTTCTCTTATAGCCTCAAAATACCTCTGGGCCGCATACTCATAGCTCCACCTCCCCGTCCACAGTAAGCCTTCAAAAGCATAGTACACAGCAATGGGTACCTCCAGTTCCTCCCCGGGCCCCACCTTTAACGCTCTGTGCTCCCATGCCAATCCTCTACCTGTCTTAGACCTAACAGGTACCATTGCCCTAACACCTTCAAGGTCAAGCAGCGCGTCGTAGAGTTCTTCTTCATCAATTCCCTCTTCTTCAGCTAGCGCTGCGACCTCAACCATCGTCACTCTCAGCTTACCCCTCTCCAGCACACGGCAAAGCAGGTTAGCGGTTTTCTCTTGGAGGTTTAGTGCCTTAGCCAATTCTCTACAGACTTCCCGCCTTACCTGGCTGAGCAGCTTCTACCCCCTCACCTGAACGTTGCGTTGGCGACAATTAAAGAGCGGCGGTGTCCGCCTTTAAACCTTAACGAGGCGTCTACTCGCCAACCATGTTAAGTAAGCGTTTACGTAACTTCCAAGTAGGTATGACGCTGTGCTCCACAGCTCGTCTAGGCGCTGGATTTACATTTTAGATGTGTTTAAGGAGGCTCCTAGCCATGGTTAAGGGAAGAGAGATGCCGTGAAAGAAAAGTTTGTTAAACCCTTATCTTCACCTGACTATCTATCCTCTACGGAGCTGAGTTGTCGAGGTTGTCTTCTTTAATCGAAGAGGCTTACACGGTAAGCGCTGACGGCTTTATAGAAGTAGTTGAGAATGTAATTCGGCTTCAGAGGACAGCGGTCGAGAACGGTAGGATTGGAGACGTAGTAGTGGAGGGGGATTTGATAACTATCCCTAAGAGAGGGGAATTAGTAGTGGTGGGCGACCTTCACGGCGACCTTCAAAGCCTATTATACATTATCGAGGATGGCTTCTCCTTTAAGGAAGATGTTAAGTTGGTTTTCCTCGGAGACTATGGAGATAGGGGGGTCCATTCAGTAGAGGTGTATTACGTGGTGCTTAAATTAAAGGAAAAGTATCCTGAACAGGTCTTCCTGCTTAGAGGAAACCATGAAGGACCACCCGATCTATTAGCCAGCCCTCACGACCTCCCCTTGATGATTTATAAACGCTTTTCTAGGCGGGGAGAGGAAGTCTATGCTGCTGTGAGGAGGCTCTTCGACGTTTTTCATGTAGCCGCTATAGTGGAAGGTTCCTATGTCCTTCTACATGGTGGTGCTCCAAGCACATTAACCTCTCTTCAAGAGCTCTCTCAGGCTTCAAGGCTACATCCCTCTAAATCTATCTTGGAGGAGGTCCTATGGAATGATCCTGTAGATGGCGTTACGGGGTCATATCCTTCACCTAGAGGAGCAGGAAGACTCTTCGGCTCTGACATAACTTCAAAGCTGCTAGGACTAGCTGGAGCTAAGACTTTAATTAGAGGACATGAACCCTGTCCTGAAGGAGTAGAAGTTAGACATGAAGGTAAGGTCCTCACGCTCTTCTCAAGAAAAGGTCCTCCATACATGAACTTGAGGGCTGCCTATCTAAAACTTAATTTGGATACAGAACCTTTAAATGCCTACGAACTAGCCAATAGGACTACTAGGTTCTAGTATCCGATTATGTGGAGGCGAGTCTGCTTGGAGAGACTTTGGGCTCCTTGGAGAATGAAATATATAACTTCCATAACCTCCGAGAAGCCTAAAGAATGTATCTTCTGCCGTAAACCCAGCGAGGGCAAGGATGAAGAGAACTTCATAGTTTATAGGGGGCCTAACTGCTTCATTATGTTGAACATCTTCCCCTACAATACGGGCCACCTACTGATAGCTCCCTACTCCCATAAACCCAGCTTGATGGACTTAACCGAAGAGGAGTTATTAGGCTTGATGAAGTGTACTTCTCTAGGTTTGAGGCTACTCACTGAAGCCTTAAAGCCTGATGGGTTTAACGTGGGCATTAATATAGGTAGGTTTGCAGGCGCAGGGGTGGAAGACCACATTCATGTCCATGTTGTTCCTCGCTGGGCTGGCGATACCAACTTCATGACTGTGGTGTCGGGGACGAAGGTATTGCCGGAGCTTCTGAAAGATACATACTCTAGGCTTAAAGAAGCGTTAGCTAAGTTAACCCAGCCTTAACAGCCTTTACAAGTATGGGCATAAGCTCTACTCCTTTCTCTAAAAGTCCCAGCTTACCTAAGGCGCAGCTTCTCTCCGAGAATGTTTGGACCTCATCTTCCTCCACGCCTCCTCCAGCTATTAATATGGGCACTGGGTCATCGCTATGGGCTTTGAGACTACATGGTGTGGCGTGGTCAGCAGTTACACATATCACAGTCTCGCTGAGCTTAACGCTACTTAAAAGAGGAGCCATAAACTCCTCATCCACCAGCGAGATCACCTCTGCTTTGCGTCTGGCATCTCCGTCGTGCCCCGGCTCATCAGGGCCTTTGATATGTATGTAAAAAGCATCGAAGTGTGGAAGCACCTCTAGGAGTCTCTCGACCCGAAATCCATAATCGTTCTTCAAATCTCCTGTAGGAGGAGGTATAGGGATGACCTCCATTCCAGCTAGTTTTGCTATTCCTCTCTCCACAGGCATGTCGGCTAAACAAGCAAACCTTAAACCGTATTTTTCGTTCAAGTTGAAGAGCTTAGGTGTTTTATCGCCTGCATCCCTCATTAGCACGATATTAGCCTTAAGCTTACCTTCTTCAACCCTCTTAACATTAATAGGATGCTTCTCTAAAAGTTCCCTTGACTTCACCGTGAACTCGTTAACTAGTTCTGCAGCAGCCTTAGCTTCAGGTGTATCCTTTAAAGGCTCGCAGCGCTTGACCATTCTCTCCGGTTTTACGCTAGCTATGCCCATCCCTTCAAGCTTAACGTAGGCAGGGTCGGTGTTGGTTATGTCGGCCGATAGCTTAATCCCCCTCCCCTTTATAACCAACACTGCTCTGTGCCCTATCGTGGTCTTAAATACGAAGTCGGCCGGATGGGACTCGAGCTTCACCTCCTTGTTGATAGCACTCCCTAACTCTGCGGCTTCTTCGCTAGTAAGACTCCTACCCACCCTCCTGTCAATGAGCTCCCAGTCGCCACCTACGGTAGCGAAGTTGCATCTAAGGGCTAAGTCCCCGTCTTTCATTTCTATACCAGCTCCTATAGCTTCTAACGGCCCTCGGCCTGTGTGATATCGTCTAGGGTCGTAGCCTAGAATAGACATCACGGCTACGTCGCTTTCAGGCGCTACCCCCTTCTCTACAGTATACATTAACCCGGTAACTCCTCTCTTAGCTAAGCCATCAAGATTAGGTGTGGAAGCGTATTCTAAAGGAGTAAGGCCGTTAAGCTCCTCCAGGGGTCTATCGGCCATTCCATCTATGACGATATATATCAACTTCAACATATACACCGTCAACTTTTCCCTCTTTCAAAGATCGTAAACTGGCAGCTTCCACATGTCCATCGATCACCATGTTTAGCCATAACCTTACCGCACCTAGGACATAACCTGTTCTTCAGTTTAATGGTGCCTTTTTCGTAGTCGTATTCGTAAAGCTGATGCCTAGTAGCCATAGTATTCCCTCCTTCACCTGCGAGGCCTAAGCTGTATTTAAGCTTAATAGGTATTAACGTCTATTCCTTGAAGGGTAAAAACTTGAGGAGAGTAGGGCTAAAGGATAGGCTTTCGCTAATGCCTCCCAAGAAATTGAAACTTCTAGGCATACTGTTCTTCGTAATTGCTGCTCTCATGTTTCTAATTGGTCTAGCTGGTTTCTGGTTTGGCTTGCCCTCTCCTCCTCTCATGCTCGCGTTAGCCTTACCTTTCATTCTAATGGGGTTTGTCGCGGCGGGCATGTGGCTCATACTTTTCGCTTCAGCTAGATCATCGTTTGAGAAGAGGATATCTAAGTATGTAACCTCCGAGGAGCTAGCTAAGATAGAGGAGGAGGTGGAGAAGGAGCTTTCTCCGGACCTTAAGGAAGAAGAGAAGAAGTTGTTAAAGCAGCTTGGAGTGAAGAGACGGGTTGAAGCGCTATATAACGCCAAGGTAGAGGCAGAGTTTCTTGAGGCCTTGAAGAAGAGGCTCAGGTTTAAGGCTGGTGAAGAGATCCTATCTATGGTTTCTAAGCAGTGGTCTGGGTCAACCCTCTTTCTCTTCTCCCTCCCCCTCCTCCTAATAGCGGTGATCGTACTGTCAGGCTACTTTGGTTGGATTCTGCTACTGGTGCTGTTGTTTATGGCGCTCTACTTCTCATCATCTAACTACTCGGTGCTCTACATAGCTACCAACAGGCGGCTGATTAAGCGGGTCTACTCGTCGTCTCTCTTTAAAAGAAGTGAGACAGGAGAGGAGCTTAGGTGGTCTGCGGTGAAGCAATTTAAGGTTAGCAAAGGACGTAGAGGATTTAAAGCGCAGGTCAAAGGGGAAGATGAAATAATAACCCTGGATAGGCTTAAAGGAGAAGATGCAGAAAAGTTGATCAAGGTTATCGAGGAACAGGTTTCCTTGGCTAAGGGCTCTTCTGGAAAGCTTTCCTGAGCACCTCGTCGAGATTTACGACCTCTGCTTTATATAGATCCTTCATCACCTCTATGCCTTTAACGTGTTTTTCATCGCTAAGGGCTTTTGTGCAGTCATCGACAACTATCAGCTTGAATCCCCTATAGAAGGCATCAGCGGCGGTATGCTGTACGCAGATATCGGTTGCTACGCCTACGAGGATTAAGGTGTCCACGTTTAGTTCTCTTAGCAATAGTTCAAGGTCAGTAGAGTAAAAAGCGCTGTACCTACGCTTCTCCACGATGAAATCTCCTTTCTTGGGAGCTAGCTCCTCAACAACTTGAGCTCCCCAGCTGCCCTTTAAAGCGTGAGGTCCCCAGGCCTCAAGCTCCCTATCTACCTGAGGTAGATGGGAGTCACAAGCATAAATTACAGGGACGTGGTGGTTTCTGGCATGTTCAAGAAGTTTCCTTATTTTAGGTACGAGTTCCTCTGCTCCAGGGACTTTTAACGATCCTTTAATGAAGTCGTTGAGCATATCGATTACCAATACTGCAGGCTTCATACACTCACCTTGGCTCTACATTGAATAATCTTAAAGCTAGGTTTTCAAGCTTCCTTACTTCAGTTTTTCTAAAACCTATGTAGATTCCTCCGTATTTACCTCCAACCCAAGTCCTTGTCTTCTCCCCGGGTTTTAACACCTGGTTTAGGTGACTATTTTCCACCATTAAATTCTTAACTCCTCGTTGAGGTGGATGGAAGCTTATCCTAAGCCCTCCTGTAACCCCTTGGATGGTTAGGAACTTACCTCCTTTAGGTGGAAGGAGGCCTGTCAGCTCTTCGTGTTCAATGTCTAGGTGGGTGACTCGTGCGAGCGAGTAACCTTTAACGTGGATGAAGACGTCGGCCTCTAATTCCTTAAAACCGCCAGCCTCAAGCTCCAAGATTACTCTGGAAGCCAACCTAAGCTTGCCCTCAGCCTCGCCAGTCATGTTCCCCAAAACTTAAAGCTCCTAAGCACTTTTAAGCCTGAGCTTACATGAGAGTCCTCATCTACACAGGTAAGGGAGGTACAGGCAAGTCGGCGTTGTCCTGCGCCACAGCGGCCAAGGTCGCTGAAACGAGGCGTGACGTACTGGTCATGTCCTCCGACCCCGCCCATACCTTAATGGACCTCTTCGAGGCCGAGATAGGCCCTAAGCCGACGAAGGTAACCGACCATTTATGGGCTCTTCAAGTAGACCCCTTGAAGGAAGTGAAGGAAAAGTATGGGATAATTCAAGAATACGTCGCCATGGTGTTTAAGGCTAAGGGACTTGATGAAACTCTCGCCTATGAAGTAGCCTCCCTGCCTAATATGACCTCCTTCCTCTCTCTACTGAAGATAGTAGACATATTCGAGGAGGGAGGCTACGACGCTATTATTTTGGACACCGTGCCTTCAGGGGAGGCGTTAAAGAATCTTTACCTCCCAACCCTCATGGGATCAATGAGCAGGAAGCTCCTTAAACTAGCTGGGAGCCTAGTAGGGGCGGCCAAGGTTGTAGAGCCCCTCGTTAAGATACCGGCTCCATCGAAACAGGTCATAGAAGCTGACCTTAAGCTACTGGACAGGCTAGAGAAGCTTAAAGAAATATTGACCGACTCCAAGAAGACAAGCTTAAGGCTTGTAGCAAATCCCGATGCTTTCAGCATAGGTAACTTGAGGAGAACTTACATGACCGCAGGTCTCTACGGCATCAACGCCGACCTGGCTGTGATAAACAAGGTACTTCCAGACGAAGTTTCAGACCCCTACTTTGAGGGATGGAGGAAGACGCAGGCCAAGTATCTCGCTGAAGCTGAAATCTCCTTCTATCCACTGCCTATAAGGAAGGTTAGATTATTTAAGGAAGAGTTGAAGGGGCTACGTCTGCTACGGAAATGTGCCGAGGAGCTCTTCGAGGATGATGACCCTCTCCGAGTATTCTATGAAGGTAGGCCTTTCAGCGTAGAGCAAGGTGAGGGATGGATGAAGTTTGTGATTAAGACCCCCTTCTTAGACAAGGAACGATGCGAGGTTGAGCGGCTGGGCGAGGAGATCATGGTGAAAGTGGATAGTGAAGTTGGGGAGGTGAGGTCTTTCATCCCCCTACCAGCTATAACCTATAACATGAAGCTTAGCAGGGCTAAGCTTATCGGGGGTGAGCTCCATATCATATTCGAGGCTGAGGTGGATGAGCGAGGAAGAATTAGCTAAGCTATCGAAGCTCCCAGTTAGGCTAATGGACTCCATGGTTGTAAACCTATCTACTACAATAGTTGCTTGGGAGAGCTTCTTAGAGTCATGCCTAGAACTCTACGTGCGCTTCTTGAAACTGGTCGACTCCTTAATTGAAGCTCAAATTAAAGCCATAGAGGAGGTTAGGCCGTCGCTCAACACTGAGGTAAGAAGGGAGAAGGTGAAGGTGGAGTAACTCTTAGGTGTTCCTAACGGTATTGGATGGAAACTTTAATTAGACTGCTTAGAAGAAGAAAATTGCAGTTACCGTGTCAAGTCCAGGGGTTTCTGCTCTTGGGCAAACCTTGCAGGCCTACTTGCCCCTTCTTTAGATGCGGCAATAAAGCCCTGATCTACAAGGGTACTAGACCAGTGAGACTTGGAAGGTTTGAGCGCGATAGGAGATCGATGAAACCCTCAACTCCGGTTGGCAGCTTCGCTGAGCCTCCGCTGGTGCTTTGCAGTTTAGATAATGAGCCTTGTCAAGGACCCAAGTGCAAATACGCTTTCTGCGAGAAACGTGCTTTGCTACCTGACGGCTCCTGCGGCTTAGAGGAGCGTTTAGCGCCTAAACCTACGGTAAGCATAGAGGAAGAGGCAGCTAAGATGGAACGTGCGTTCCAACAGATCAGGGGGAGGCTGAAGAGGAGGGGGCTCCTCGAAGAGCTTTAAACCTTATTTATCTTTTATTTGATGGAGAGGGCTTGCTACGCCAAGCGGTTTTGCTATGTGGCGGTAAGGGAGTTAGGCTTCGCCCCTTAACGGATACAGTCCCTAAGGTAATGGTCAGGATCGCCGGCAAACCTGTGGTAGAGTACTTGGTTGAGAAGCTAGAGGCACTGGGGGTTGAGGATATTGCTTTGGTTGTGTCATATAAGAAAGAGGTGATTGTTGATTACTTTAAAGATCGAGTTAAGTACTGTGAACAAGCCCATCCTATGGGTACAGCCGACGCGCTCTATGCTGCTAAGGGCTTTGTGAAGTATGATAAGTTCGCGGTCATGAACGGCGACCTCTTCTTCACCGATGATTTAAGGTGGATGCACAACGAGGATCCAGTAGTATTATCGGTCTATAGGGTAAAAGACGCTTCTCAGTATGGGATCGTTGAGGTTGAGGGCGAGGTAGTGAAGGATATTAAAGAAAAAGCTGGGAAAGGCCCCGGTTTAATTAATGCTGGGGTTTACCTCTTCAGTAAAGACATCTTTGATGCCCTAGAACATGTGAAGCTTAGTGAGCGTGGAGAGTATGAATTAACCGATGCGGTAAAGGAGTTGTTAAGGAGAGGGGTTAAGGTTAAGGCTAAGGAGCTTAAAGGGTATTGGAGGGATATAGGTAGGCTTTCTGACCTTGAAATGGTGGAAGGCTACTTAAACCTGAGCAAAAACTAAAAGGGATCCATTCTAACGCTGCTTAAACGGTGTCTGAGCCATGAAGCTGCTCCTGATACACGCTGATCACCTTGATTACAAGGTCACTGGAGAAGCTATGAAGAACCCTGAACCTATACCTAAGGGGAAAGGGGAGGCTAGTTTCAATGAATGCCTTGTAGTTTTCTGCGCGGTAGAAACGGTCGATGAGACAAATCCTTCCGCGTCGGTTGAGACAGGAATTAACGTGGTGGAGGATGTAGCTAAAAGGCTAGGGGTTTCACTAGTCGTGCTCTACCCTTATGCTCACTTATCGAGCAACTTGGCTAAACCTACAGTAGCTTTAGAGATCTTGAGGTGCATGGAAGATGAACTTGGTAGGAAAGGCTTTAAGGTACATAGAGCTCCCTTTGGTTGGTACAAGGCTTTCACCCTTAGCTGTAAGGGCCATCCACTCAGCGAACTTTCAAGGTCTGTGGAGCCTGTAGCGCCCAGGGACCTAAAAGAAGTGGTAGAAGTTAAGCCAAGTAGGTTTATTATCTTGGATCCCTCCGGTAAGGAGTTCACCTTAGATCCTTCAAGGCTAGGAGAGCTTAAGATACTAGATGAGCATCCTCTACTTAAACAGCTGATAATGAATGAGCTCGGGTTGAAG
>QMSI01000052.1 GCA_003649615.1 Thermoprotei archaeon
AGCTGCATGTCCATCCCTAGCCTTATGTAGGACTTATGGTTTAGGTGTTAAGAAGTGTTTTTAATAAAATAGCTGTCCAAGAGGAACATATATGTTCTTACCTTGATTCCGTCGATTCATCTACCACTAAGAAGGCACTAGGTGGCAAAGCGTTGAGAAGCTGTGTGGAGCGCTGATAAAGCTTAAATGCATGAAGGCAGCCTTCTACTAGGCTAATCATGGAGAAGAGAGTACTAGCTGGAGTTCATTTTTGGGAGGGGAATGTAGCCTGCGCTGAGGGTGCCCTAGCGGCGGAATGTAGCTTCTTTGCCGGATACCCTATTACGCCTCAGAGGGAGATCATGGAGAGGATGGCGTCAAGGCTCCCCCTCTTAAAGGGAGTATTTCTACAGGTCGAAGACGAGATTGCAGCCATCAACGCAGTAATCGGAGCTTCATGGGCGGGGGCTAAGGCAATGACAGCGACTAGCGGCCCTGGATTTAGCCTCATGCAGGAGGCGATAGGGTACATGGTAATGACGGAGACCCCAGGCGTAATAGTGGATGTTCAACGTCTGGGACCAGCTACGGGCCAAGCCACTAAATGTGGACAAGGAGATGTCATGCAAGCTAGATGGGGTAGACATGGCGATCAAGCCATTATTGCTCTCTGTCCTAACTCAGCTCAAGAAATGTTCGACTTAACCGTGGAGGCGTTTAACCTTTCTGAGCGTTATCGATGCCCAGTCATAGTTTTAGCTGATGAAATAGTAGGGCACTTGAGGGAGAGGGTGGAGGTCCCCTCTGAGGACAAAATAGTACTCGTGGAGAGGCGAAGACCATATAGCCTTGACGAAGCCCCCTTCGGATCCATTAAACCTAACGGTGTGCCACCCATGCCTAGGCTCGGCGATGGCTTCAACCTCCTCGTCACCGGATCGACCCATGATGAATATGGCTACAGGCACACCGCATCGCCCATGGTACATAGTAAGTTGGTGACTAGGCTAGTTAGGAAGATAATGGATCACGTCGACGACATAGTTAAGGTAGAGCTGCAAGGCATAGAGGAAGCTGAGGTAGGAGTAGTGTCTTACGGCTGCACCTCTAGGAGCGTATATGAAGCGATAAAGATGGCTGAAGATAAGGGGGTAAAGGTAGGCCACGTTAGATTGAAGACCATCTGGCCCTTCCCCGATAAACCTGTAAAAGCTCTTTCAGAGAGGGTAGATGTGATAGTCGTACCCGAGCTTAATCTTGGACAAATATCTTTAGAGGTAAGAAGAGTGGCGCGGGAGGCTTGCCGCGTAGTAGGGTTGAATAAGGTAGGTGGCGGAAGGCCGATCACCCCTAGGGAAGTGGTCAACCAACTCTTGAGGTGGCGTAGATGAGGCACTTCGCTCTTAAATACCTACGCGAAGAAGTCTTACCTACTCCTTTCTGTCCAGGATGTGGCTGCGGTATCGTGGCAAACTGTTTCTTTAAGGCAGTCGAGGAGTTAGGCTACGAAGACCTAGGCAACTTCGTGTTTTGTAGCGGAATAGGCTGCTCCTCCTGGATACCTTCTCCTCATTTTAAGGCCGATACCATACATACACTTCATGGTAGGAGCATACCTGTGGCTACAGGGATCAAGATGGTTAGGCCGGATAAGGAAGTAGTAGTTTTCGGGGGAGACGGCGACTTAGCAGGAATAGGGCTAAGCCACCTAATACATGCAGCTAGAAGAAACCTAGAGATAAAGGTGATAATGGTTAACAACATGATCTATGGCATGACTGGGGGTCAGACCGCTCCAACCACGCCGCAAGGCTCCTACACCAGCACTACTCCCTATGGAAACCCTGAGCCCGGAATGGATGTGGCAAGGCTAGTTGCTGATGCAGGGGCAAGCTACGTAGCTAGGTGGACCGTGGCCCACGCTGTAATGCTGAAAAATGCTATTAGAAGGGCCTTAGAGAGGAAGGGGTTTGCTTACGTCGAAGCCTTGTCGCATTGTCCTACACAGTTCGGTAGGCGCAATAAAATGGCTAAGCCAGCTGAGATGATGAAGTGGATGCTCCGGAGAAGCCTAGACGTTAGTAAGGCCAGCGGCATAGATGTGGAAGGAAGAATCCTAGTCGGGGTTTACGCCGACAGAGAGAAGCCGGGCTTTGTTGAAACCTACAAGTTAATGATTGAAAGAGCTGGGAGGAAGGCTGGGCTTGAGGCTTGAGGTAGGAGTAGCAGGGATAGGTGGACAGGGAGTTTTAGTGGCGGGATCTATCATAGGGAAGGCGGCAGTGCTTGATGGATTCAACGCTTCTCAATCTGTCAGTTATGGAGCGGAGGTTAGGGGTACGTTGAGCCTAAGCGAGTTAGTGCTTTCAGACGGGCCTATAGCCTATCCTTTTACTTCTAGGCTCGATGCCCTGATAATTATGAGTGAGAGAGTGGCTAGAAAAGCTCTCCGAAAACTGAAGCTGGGAGGGCTGCTGGTGATTGATGAGAAGGTGAAGGAAGTATCGACCGAGAATTATAAAGCTGTTACTATCCCGGCCTTCAGATTAGCTGAAGAGAAGTTGAAGAAGCCATTACTTGGCAATCTAATTTTAGTTGGAGCTTTATCGAAGCTGATGGGCATTCCTAGTTTACGTAGCCTCGAAAAAGCTTTGATTGAAGAGCTGCCTGAAGTTAGAGCTAAGGTGAGAGGGTCAGTTGCACTTGAAGCCTTAAGGTTAGGCTTCAGTTTAGTGGTGGTTTAATGGCCAGGATTTACATAGATGAGAAGCTATGTAAGGGGTGTGGCATATGCGTCGAGTTCTGTCCAAGTAAAGCACTTCGCCCAGCAGAGGTTGAGGGAGAGCCTCCTAAGCCGATAGATGATAAATGCTTGGCCTGTAAGCTCTGCGAACTCCTATGCCCAGACTTCGCAATAGCTATAGAGAAGTGACTCCCCTCTTAACTTGAGTTAAGGGTTGAGGTACCCCCCGTCTAGGCGTACTCATAAGGCTTAAATGGAGCCCGATAGGGTTAGGCAGGCGTAGGTGTCTTGCTTGAAGATAAAGATCGTCGACTCAACACTGTGTGAAGGTGAACTGGCTGCCGGGGTTTCCTTCACTGTAGATCAGAAAGTAGAGGTTGCAAGAGAGCTAGATAGGATAGGGGTAGACGTCATCGAAGTAGGTAGGCCAGCTATTAGTGATGAAGACTTCGAGGCTGTTAGAGAGGTGGCAGGTGAAGGCCTACAAGCTGAAGTAGCGGCTAGAGCTTGGTTATCTGCTGAAGAAGTTGAAGCAGCCATCGAGTGCAACATCGATAGAGTAATGCTGGCGACCTCCGCATGGAAAGAGGCTTCAAATAGACTAGGGCTTAGCTGGGAAAAGGAGCTGAAGGAGGGAATCAAGGCTGCGCTTGAGAGAGGCGTTAAGGTCACCCTGCTTATTGAATGGGCTTCCCAAACAGCTCTTCAAGATCTACTGGTTCTCTGTGAACAAGCGGTTAGTGAAGGAGCTGATACACTCTGCCTAGTAGATACCTCTAGCTTATTGGGTCCTAACGAGGTTAGATCCCTCTTCGAAGAGGTCAAGAAAAAAGTAGGAGCAAAGCTGGAGGCAAAGTGCTATGACGGTATGGGGTTGGCGGTAGCTAATGCAATAGCCGCCTTAAGCGGAGGAGCTGAAGGAGTACACGTAGCAGTTAACGGCATAGGTGAAGGCCCAGGCATAACGTCAATGGCTGAGGTAGCAGTAGCCTTAAAGACCTTAGCTAAAATAGAGACCGTTAGGTTAAATGGCCTTCCACGCCTATCCATGCTCGTGGAAAAATATAGCGGTATACCTCTACCCACCCATAGCCCAGTAGTAGGAGACTATAGCTTCACGGTTAAGACAGGGCCGCGCATGGACTTGGCGCTTGAAGGATTAAATGTTCTTTGGCCTATAAAGCCTGAAGAAGCTGGCAGGAAGGTAGAGATAGAGGTTTCGAAGTACTGTTCAGTCAAGGCTCTTGGAAACAAGTTGGAAAAGCTTGGATTAAAGCTGGATAATGAGCAGGTGAACGTTGTGTTAAAGGCCTTGAGGAGCAGGCCAGCTCTACGCCTACACGGCGACATGGACCTTGCTTCCTTCGTCGAGGAAGTATTAGGGATCAAACCGAGCGTTGAGGTACCTAAAAGAATAGAAGCCTCAGTAATGGTGCAGTGCACCAGCAATATACACACCGCTTCAGTAGCTAAGCGCATCCTGAGCATAGAGGGAGTAGAAGAGGTCTTCGAGCTAAGCGGAGAGTTCGACATTGAGGTTAGGCTTTCAGCCAGCTCCATCGTCGAGCTTAACGAGAGGCTAGATAGAATAAGAGCGATTAAAGGTGTAGCGGGAACTCGGACTAGGCTAATACTTAAGCGCTACTGAAATTATCCCTCTTATGGGGCGCTATAGGTATAGTGGCAGCTTTAGATGAACTGTTGAAAGTGTTAAGTGAATACTTGGGTCTGAAGAAGCGGCTAGAGGATCTCCTTAAAGCTTATGGAGCCTCCGGCCCAGAGGACATTGAACTAAAGATTAGAAGAGGGGAGTTGCCGAAGAATAAGAACTATGAAGGCTACAGGAAGGTATACGAAGACCTAGCGGAGGCTTTTTCAATTCAATATGAGTTAATGACCTTGGAGAAAAAGTTGGAGAAGATGGTAGAGGCTAGGGGACCTGTTGACAACAGATAGGACTAAGACAGCGGTCTTCTGCTGAGAGGAAGCAGGCTTTTTTTAAAAAAAAGAAACTTGAAGAATTATCGCGTCTTGTAAAGAGGTGCCAATCATAGGAGCTGGTGCCTTGAGCTCCTCCACGAGCTGAAACTTAACCCTGACTCTCAGGCTCCACGTAAACATCATGGATCTCGTTGTTTAGGAACTGATTGTCTCCTATGACGTTGTCGCTGTTTATGTCGGCCATCTCTGGCTTTACAGCTACGTGGTTAGCCATGCTTGACAGGCTCGCCGATGAGATTATTAAAGCTAGAATTAGAAGAGGGGTCGTTAGACTCGTCAAAGTCCTCAACTCCACCACCAATGAGGAGGGGGTTCTATTACGAAACCGACATGGCTTGCTTAGCCTTTTGTTCCTCGTGTGAAATAAGCCATTCCTCCACGGCGCTTGCAATTGCTATGAGAGCTGACGCAGCAGCTAGATCAGTAGCTATGGTTACGCCAGGGCATAGGTCGACGACTAGATCAGCGAACCTAAACACGCCGCTAGGAATACCTTCACGGGAACCTAACAAGAGATTAACCCTGCCATGTCTCTCGGTAAAAAAGGAGGCTAGCTCCTCGGTCAAAGTCGAGGCTGGACGCCCTTCAGGTTCAAAGACTATGAGGGGCTCCTTCATCCTATCCCTTACTAGTTGGTAAAGATCCTGTACGTAAACCGGCACTTTATGCACGGTATGAGCGTAGATACGTCGTTGAATCTCAAAGCGCGAATTAATCCCCTCGAAGACGCCATTAAGGAAAGCTTGAAGTTCCCTGGCTTTCACAGAGCCTATGAAGGCCACTACCAGCTCCTTGACCTCAAAGGTCTGTACCTCTCTGCCTATCCTTATGCCCATTTCCCTTGCAGCGTCCAAGGAATCTAAGTAAGGCATCTGAACCACGGCTGCCTTTCTAAGATAAGGGAGGACTGAGTGTTTACCCGGACCGAGTTTATGGTGGAGCTCTGAGCCTTCCATCACACCTATGAGGACTAAATCCTTCAAGACCTCTATGCAAAGCATTTTATCAGGGTTCCTTAGATCCACAGGAAGGCCTAACTCAGCCTTCACAGCTGCTCCTACCTTTACGTTTACGTCTATGCTAGTAAAGCTGTGAGAACCCCTCCTGACAGTCCTTACCGCGAAGCTCTTTGCGCCGGTTAACTTATGCTTAGCCACCTTGACCGCTGCGCTGACTATAGAGTCGATGTCAGCGCTCACCGCCTCATCAGCTAACAGAACCCTTTCAGCCTCTATGACCTCGCCCTTAATCTTAGAGGCTAGCTCCTCAGATCCATCCTTAACAAGGACGAGGCCAGGGTAACCATAAGGCTTAGCCTCTACTTCCACGTTTACATCCAGCTCAGTTATACGTGAAGCCGCTATCCTTTCCATACCTAAGGGAGTCTTGACTAGGATCAAGCGCCATCACCTTAGGGTGAAGAACAGTAAAACTAGGAGCATTAAGATGATGGCAAGAGCCGCGACCGCCTTTACCGCCTTCACGTCGGAACCGAAGATTACAGGTATGGGTCCGAGCAGTAAAACCCCTCCACCACTAACTTTCTCCCCACTCCTAACGCCCCATAGGAGGATAGCTGCAAAGACCAGTAGAAAGCCCAACATTATCAACGCGAGGCTTAACATGAAAAGCTCTGGGGCCGACAACTCTTCAGCCTCTGAGAAAATATATTATTCCTGTCTTAAAGCTTGAGCTGGTTCAAGGCTACTAGCTCTATAAGCTGGAGGTAATGCTCCTATCAACGAAAGAAGGAGAGGGACCAGTATTACAAGAAGAAGGTGGCTTAGCTCTATCGTGATGGGTAGTTCCATAACCCTTCCCGTGGGGCCTGGGGAAAAACCACCATAGGAGACAAGCAAGGCACCTATAGTAAGGCCTAAAGGTAAGCCTATGGCAAGGCCTATAGAGGTTAAGGCCAAAGCCTCTATCAGGAAAAGGAACATGACATCCCTCTTCTTAACCCCTAAAGCCCTCAATACACCTATGATACGTGTGCGCTCAGCTACAGCGGTAAACATGGCGTTCATCAAGCCGACCGCAGCTACCACGAGCGTTACAGCAGCCACTCCACCTATGATTAGGGTCATGCTTTCCATTGCGTTCATTATTTGGCGCACTATGTCCTTTATCACGAAAAGGCTCACAGATCCACTATATAGATCCTTAATCAAGTCGACGACTACCTCCACGTTATCTGGGCGATCTACTATCACTAGGACATAGGGGTAATACTTCAAAGCGCCCTGTCGCTGAACCACGTCTATCGACGCTATTACGCTCATGTCCACCCAGCCAGCGAAGGTGAAGCCATATCGCTTAAGAACACCTGCAACCCTCAGCGAGGTTGTCTTACCCATAGCCGACACCTGTATGAGGTCGCCGCTCTTCACCATTCCCCCGAGCTCCTCAGCCAACCTACCTCCCACTAAGCACTCCGAAGGGGTTATCTCAACAACACCCTCCTCTGCCTCTAAGCCTGGGTAAAGGCTTAGTAGACCTTCAGGTTCGACGAAGACTGCTGCAGCGGTCTCTGAAGCGCCACCAAAACTTACAGTGACCGGTTCATAGTAGAAGTAGCTTATCGTGGCGGTAACGTGGGGGATGGACTCTAACAGCGACCTGTCGCTATCCGTAAGGTAACGTTCCCCCGCTATGACGTATACTTGGTTAGCTCCACCTTTCAGTAAAGTTTGCTCGACCGAAGCAGTCACGCTATCAGCCACCACAAATACTGCGACGAGCAGCACAACGCCTACTACGATGCCTAGAAGAGTTAAGCCGCTACGTAGTTTCCTTCCCATGAGAGCCCTTAAGGCAAACTTAAACTGGTCGCTAAGCCTCACGGCGTCCTCCCACGTACCTTCCGATTACCAAGCCAGCTATAAACAGTCCAATACCCAGCCCTGCAACGGGGAGAAGAAGCTCGTGTATTGATACAGCTCTAGCCCCTTCAACACCAGGAACTTCTTCAACCGTGATCTGAACTTCTCTAACCTCCACGAACCATGAGCCTGCTTCATCAGCGTAAAAGCCACTCAAGGTGACATAATAGATACCAGGCTCCTCAATAGGGCTCGTAAGGAGAAAGCTGGCTGCTTCCCCAGGCTCTAAGGTACCTATATAGGTCGATCCTTTTTCAAAACTAAGCTGCTCAGAGCTAGCCGTAACGTTGACGTAGTTAGCAGCGCTCCTACCGACGTTTATTACTTGTCCACGTACATAGACGTACTCGCCAGTCCTAGAGACCTCTATTGAGGAGAAGGAGAGTCGAGGCCTCGTAGACTTGGTGAAGAATAGGTTGAAGGTATCTGAGTACGCCATATCCCCTACAGCGTAGTCTACTTGAACTGTCAGGAGGTAGCTGTCAGCTTGACTTGAGGGCCTAACCACTACTTCTACTTCTTCGATCCCCCCGGCTTCTACCTCCTCAACCCATACTTCGTTTGACCCTATCAGCGAGAGGGCTTGTCCAGACAAGCTTAAGGTTAAATTGGTTATGGGCTGAGTAGCGGTGTTGGTTAACGTCAACTTAATGGAGTTTAGCGCGTCCGGAGATAGTTCATAGCTATCGGCCTCGATGGAGAGAGGCTTAAGAGCCTCAATGGTAGGTAGGCTGAAAACCCTTGTTAGGGTATGCTCTAAGCCATGTAAGAGGTAATGCACCTCTACGGAGAAGCCCACCGATGATGCCTGTTCGGGAACGTAGACTTTCACGTCGACGCTAGTCGATGTACCTGCAAGTAAGTGGATAGGAAGCACAGCTTCATGGCCAATCACCGAGGAGGAGGCAGAGGTGACGGTTAAGCTAGTAACAAGTAAATCGCTTTCTCCTTCACAAGTAAACCTCAATTCCAAACTCTGAGTAGCTCCTTTAACCAGGAAAGAAGTTTCAGGTTCTACGAGAAGCTCGGTGCGTTGATAGAGTGGAAGCTGAAAGGTAAAGCTTTGCTCTTTGTTTTCACCTATGGTGCCTTCGGTAACCACGTAACGATAGTTTAAGTGAAGCGTGAAGGTATACTCGCCCGGTTCTGCGTCGGGAGGAATGTTGAAGGAAAAAGTGAAAGGCTCGATGTCCCCAAGTGACATCGAGTCCACCCAATAATAACACTTCGACACCCCCGTGGCTGTCCTGAAAGGAGAAGGAAGATCTAGAGAAGCTAGAACATCTAAAGCTCTATCATCCTTGCCTGGAGGTTTAAACTTGATGAAAACTGTGAGCGATGTCTGTCCTCCAGGGACAGCGATTTCCTCGTTTTCAGCATCACCCCATCTCGCATAGATAAGCTCAAAGTCATCAGGAGAGGCTGAGGCAATACGAAGCATAGAAGCTAAGGTTAAGAGGAAGAGCGTCAAAATCAAGATGGTTAGGTAAAACCGTCTATTCAATGCTGACCACCCTACCATCCCTCAACTTAACAGTTCTATCAGCCACGGAGGCCACATCAGGATTATGGGTGACCGCCACAACCGTAACACCTTGTTTCGTTAAGTCTCGTAGAAGCCTTACTATTTGGGCTCCAGTGACCGAGTCTAAGGTACCTGTTGGTTCATCAGCCAACAACACACTAGGGTTATTCACCAGCGCCCTAGCTATAGCAACTCTCTGCTGTTCTCCACCACTTAGCTGGCTTGGTCTATGATGCATGCGATGGCTTAAACCCACCAATTCCAAGAGCTCTCTAGCCCTCTTCTTAGCTTCTTTTCTTGAGACCCTTGCTATTGAGGAAGCCAGCTCCACGTTTTCTAGAGCCGAAAGCCAAGGTACCAGATTAAACATTTGGAACACGAAACCTATGTGCCTGGATCTGATATTTGAAGCCTCGCTGTCTGAAAGGCCGCTTACGTCCTTTCCTTCAAGGAAAACCTTCCCCCTACTGGGCTTGTCTAAAAGCCCAAGAATGTTGAGGAGAGTAGATTTACCTGAGCCCGAAGGACCCACGATGGCCAGGTATTCGCCTCGATAAATCTTCAGGTTGATATCCATTAAAGCTATGGTCTCCACGGAGCCTAATCTATAGATCTTGCTTACCTCGACCAGCTCGTACACCGTAGACAACTTAAGAGGCCCCTATTCCCAACGCTTGCTAAAACTTGAATTTTTTAGTTAAGGCGTGTTAGGCCTTGGAGCCCTTCAGCCTTAGTTGACCATTTAATATACAGAGCCGCAGCCACCCCACCCCAGAGGATATCCACGAGGAGGCCTGAAGTCATATTGTAGATCCACATACCGCCGTGGAGGCCGTAACCTATACCCCCCATATATA
>QMSI01000053.1 GCA_003649615.1 Thermoprotei archaeon
CCTTTTCCCCTCTTAGACTTCTACATTTAGAATAGGCTGATAGGCTCATATTTTATGTTACCACACATAAAACCAGTAAAAAATTAAAGCTTTATTTTTTAGAAAAGGGTTTTGGTTTAACCCTTTTTCCTCTATTCTTCTTTTAATATTGTTAAGCTGTTGCTCTAATAATTTTTGCATGGTCTTCAAGAATTCTTAGTTCTTCTTTTGTTGGTGGATATAGCCAAGACATCCATGGGAAAACTGGCATGTATGGGTATCTTTAGTAGTATCTGTATGGGTTGAGACACCAAGCTAGCAGAGACTTTATCCGAAAACCAAGCCATGGCCTACCACCAATAATATGGGTATCTATAGGGGTAGAACCAGTAGTAGCCTAAGTATGGTAAGGTAAACCACCAGAACGATCTACCCCAACTTCTTCCCCTAGGCCACCACCAAAACCATGGGAAACCGTAGGGAAGCCATGGGAAAACAAACCAACCTAGAGGCCCTAAACCAAACCCTCTAAACCATGGTTGTTGGTAGGTTGTTGCTGGGGTTGTTACTGCTGTTTTTGGTGTAAAGTTTGGGCATACAGGCTGGTTTGGGTCTACAGGCCTACCGTAAAAAGTGCAAATTCCATCCCTAAAATTGATACAGTCTTTATGGGTTGGTGTTCTTGGATAGACTAATTTAACCACCTTACCTTTAGAGTTTATTTGTTAGTAGATTATTGTGCAATAGCACATATTAAGTTTAAGTTGCCAACATCCTTAAAAAATCTATTTGGAAATAGGTTATGGAGGAGGGTGAAATGCATTACAACTTATAATTTATGCTTGTTCTGTGGATATGAAACTGGGTTGTAGTTTCTAGGGCTTGCATCAGAATTAGTGCGTGTTTGTTCCGGCATAATCAACAATTACTCCTAAAAACGTTTACGATACTTAGTTAGAGGCAAACTTTTTAATCGAACTTTTGAATTGTATCTTTCAACCTGATTGATAACTTTTTATAATCTTCTTTATCAGTTGTTTAGAGTGTTGAATGTCATGAAGCTTCTTCATTACATTATCGAAATTTATAGTTTAAAAATCTATCTACCGTTCTAACAAGTCGCACATTAGGCTATCACTATAATTGATGTTTTTATATTAATTCCTTACTAGCCTTAATTACCACCTTTATTTGCTCCACTTCTATCATATAATACATGTAGATATAACTTTCAGTATTTAGCAATATTTAAAGAGACTCGTACCTAACTAAGTGTAAATCCCGCTGGGCCCGCTCTAAGTAAGGCTTCCTCAGGATCTCAAACTTTGATTTAAGCTTCCTTGTAAAAAATCCTTCATCAGGGTTAGTTTTTCGCGACGAAAATAAATATCCTCTATAAAAGCTTTTAGAGAAAGATTTAAATATCCTCTAAGAAGGAGAAACTTCTCCCTGAAGAAAACCGATGAAAGAGTTCTCATCTCTTTGAGGTTGACGTTTTGGGGTTTAAATGGAGGTGGAAAAAATGTCGAGCGTTGAGGTAAAGCGAGAGAAGGGCAAAGAGCCGACGTTACGTTGCCCTGAATGTGGTAGTCCTTTCCTTAAGAAGGATTATGAACGTGGAGAGCTTACGTGCCTCAACTGCGGGCTAGTGTTAGTAGATAAGATAATCGATAGAGGACCTGAATGGCGTGCTTTCACTCCTGAGGAGAAGGAACGTAGAGGTAGAGTGGGTCCACCAGTATCTTCACCGTTGACGGACAAAGACTTAACAACCGTCATAGAGTGGATGGGGAAGGACGCTTCAGGACGGAGGCTCGAACCTAAGAAGATGCTTGAAGTGTTGAGGTGGAGGCGCTGGCAGATCCGTAGCCGTGTTCAGTCTTCACTTGACCGTAACCTTCAGCAAGCAGCAGCTCACCTCGATAGGATTTCGTTCTACGTTAACCTACCTGCCAACGTGAGGGAGGAGGCCATCAATGTCTACCGTCGAGCAGTGGATGTGGGCTTGGTAAGAGGGAGATCGATAGAGTCCATTATGGCAGCCTCGATATACGCAGCTTGCAGGAAACTTAAGGTACCTAGAACCCTTGAGGAGATAGCGCAGTACACTAAAGCGGGACGTAAGGACGTAGCTAGGTGCTATAGGCTACTATTACGCCATATCCAGCTAGGTGTACCTATAGCTGATGCTGTGGACTTTGTACCTAGGATAGGCGCTGAGTTGGGTTTAAGCGGTATGCTTCAACGTAGAGCCATAGAGATAATTAGCGAAGCTAGAAAGCGAGGCATCACTGCAGGCAAGGACCCTGCTGGCTTAGCAGCCGCGGCTATCTATATTGCCTCTCTGCAGACTGATGAACGCAAAACGCAGAAGGAGATAGCTAAAGCAGCCCAGGTAACCGAGGTAACCGTGAGAAACAGGTACAAGGAGCTCATAAAGAAGCTTAACATCCCTGTCACGCTTTGAAGCTACCTTAAGAGTTTAACTAATAGCTTCTCTCCTTCTTCCACGAACTCAACTTCCTCAGGAATTTCTATAAACCCGTCAGCAGAAGCATAGGTGGTTACTGCTTCTGAGCCTGTGGGAAGTGGATAAGCGTAGAGCTGACCATCCTTAACTTCGAGCTTCATAAATTTGAACTCCCTCCTCCCCTTAGCTGAAAATATCTTAACTGATGCCTTGGCCTCAATGAAGCTCGTTCTCTCTTCCTTCGAGCTTTCAGCCATTTCTTGTATCAAGGGTTTGACAAGGACATGGAATACGAGCATGGCAGACGTGGGGTTGCCCGGCAGTCCTATGATAGGTTTGTCTTCAACTAATGCTATGAGTGTAGGTTTACCTGGCTTTATGGCTAAGCCTTGAGCAACCATTACTGCTCCGCTCAACGATGCTATAGCCCTAGGTAGTAGATCGACCTCCCCTTTGGAGGTCCCCCCGGAGACGAGGACTAGGTCAAAGCTTTGGAGGGCTTCCTTTATTTTTTCCACGAGCTCTTCCAGGTTGTCAGGCACGATGCCTAGAGCCTTGGCCTCTGCTCCAGCCTCAATGGCCATGGAGAGCAAGGTCGTAGTGTTTACATCGTATATCTTTCCCTCCACTAAATGTTCACCAGGCTCTACTAGTTCTGGCCCTGTGGATATCACGGCCACTCTAGGCTTAACGAAAACCTCGACTTCAGCTAAACCTATGGAAGCCAAGAGTCCAAGCCTTCTAGGCGTGAGTTTTACTCCCTTCCTTAAGATCCTACTTCCCTTCTTTACGTCTGCTCCTTTCCTCACCATGTTCTCTCCCGGCGTCACTGACCTGTACACCTTTACCTTCCCATCTTCAACGTGTGTGTACTCTAACATTACTACGGCGTCGCTGCCAGGCGGTAGTAACGACCCTGTGGAAACGTAAGCGCACTCACCTTTATTCAATACTTGTTTAGGTAGAGTACCTATTGGTACTTTGAAGGCTAATCTAAGCTCAACAGGATTTTCCTCACCGGCGTTGAAGGTGTCTTCTGCTTTTACGGCGTAGCCATCTACAGCTGAGCGGTGGAAAGGTGGTAGGTCCATAGGTGACTCTACATCAACCCCCAAAACTCGGCCTAGCGCCTCGATCAGCTTTACGCGCTCCGTCCTTATGAGGGGTCTCCAACGTGAATGTAGCTTATCCAAGGCCTCTTGAAGTTTAATTAGCCTCAGGTCATCCACCCCCTATATAGCTTGACCTCCACCTCCCCCCCTTCCTCCAACAGGTCTTGGTCCTCAGGTATCACCACGTAACCATCAGCCTTAACCACGCTGCTGAGTACGCCTGAGCCGCTGGCTCTTAGAGGCTCAGCCCTCAAGACACCGTCCTTCCAGCTCAGCTTCACTCTTAGAAAGGTTTTCCTACCTAGAGAACCAGGTACCCTACGGTCCAATATCGCTTTGACCGTTGCCCTTTTAGGTGGCTCTTTCATTCCGGCCATCCAAGCCAAGGTGGGGCCTACGAGCTCCTCAAAGGCAATCATGCAGGCCACGGGAAAGCCAGGTAGGCTAAAAACAGGTTTTCCCTCTACAACTGCTGCTGCAGCTGGCATTCCTGGCTTTAGAGCTAAACCATGAGCTACGAGCTCTCCTCTACGAGCAATAACCTCAGGCACTACATCTTCTTCTCCAGCTGATGATCCTCCGGTGAAGACTATGGAGTCATATAAGCTTAGGTTTCTTAAAGCCTCCTCCACGCTTCCATAATCACCAGGTATGGGTGGCTTCAACTCGCCTACAGCCCCATAGAGTTTAGCTAAGCCGAGCAGCATGTATGCATTAGAGTTATACACCCTACCAAGGGTCCAAGGCTCACCTGGCTGAAGAAGCTCTACTCCTGTCGGTATTATGAGAACCCTAGGCCTCTTAACTACGGTAAGCTTGTTTAATCCTAGTGAAGCGGCTAGAGCGATATCTTGGGGATGTAGGACCATCCCTTTATTGAGCACTACTTCTCCTCGCTTTACATCCTCTCCTTTCTTTGATACGTTTTGCCAAGGAGCTACAGGGCTATAAACCTCAACCCAGTCCTCAACCTTCTTCGTGTACTCTAACATTACTACGGCGTCGCTGCCAGGCGGTAGTAACGACCCTGTGTCTACCTTAACGGCTTCTCCACGGTTTAAGGAGGGGGCCTCAACTTCGCCTATACCTATTTTTCCCTTTAATCTAAGCTTTACAGGATTAGCTATGGAGGCGTTGAAGGTGTCTTCTGCTTTTACGGCGTAGCCATCTACAGCTGAGCGGTGGAAAGGTGGTAGGTCCATAGGTGACTCTACATCAACCCCCAAAACTCTTCCATAGCATTCGCGTAGCGGCACTTCTTCATGGCTCAACTCGGTAACCTTTTCCTTAAGCTTCATCAAAACCTCTTCCACTCGACTCAGCTTAGCGAAACCTCTCCCTCTAGCCGACATAGGCCTCCGACAGCTACTGGCCCAGCAAGCTATTAAAGGAGTCTTCCTTTAAGAAGGGGTGAGGAGTAGAGCCTTTTACCAACATTTATCTAAAAATTTTGAGAGAAAAGTTAAAAGCTTTAGATAAGGAAATATATACCACGTAGAGGTTTTTATCATGAAATTAAAGGTGTACACCTCACCCTCTTGTCCGCGCTGTGAAGTATTGAAGGAAACGCTCAAGAAATTAGGCTTTCCATTTGAAGAAGCCGATGTATCCGACAGTGAGGTGATGGCTGAACTTATCATGCGGGACATTTACCTAGAGGCTACTCCAGCCTTGGAGTGTGAAGGGAGGATATTTAATTCTGATGAGCTTTTCCAAGGCGATAAGGTTAATCTTGATGTTATCAAAAAGGTCTTGGAGGGAGGAAAGTAGATGACGGAAGGGATCGAGGTCTGGTTTAAAGGCATAGAGCACTATGCTGCTGGCAAACCCATGGTTAGGACTAGTGACGGCTACTTAACCCCGTGGAACCGAGAAGCCATAGTGAAACAGCTCATACGTGAAACAAAACTAGCAGAAAACTTCTTTGGAGCACCGGCCATAAGCCTAGAAGAGGCTGAAGAGATCGCTAAGGAGGCTGAGTCCCGTATCCTTGGGATGAGGGCTAAGTTCGTCAGCGCTCCTTTGATAAGAGAGATCGTCAACAACATTCTTCTCGAACGTTCCGAGGAAAAACCTGTGTATGCTATTTATCGAAACGTGTTAACTCGAGTAGGCGTACCTGTCTACGATGCTTACTTAATAGATGTGGGTGAAGGCTTCGAGGCTAGGGAGAACGCTAATCTTCAACCAAACCCTGAAACCAGCCACAAGAAGAAAGGTGACAAGGTCTCGAAGGAGGAGTACCTTCTTCTCATGAACCCTAGGTTGGCTGACGCTCACCTAAAAGGGGATCTACACATCCACGACCTCGAATACTTTGGTACACGTCCCTTCTGCCAAGACTGGGACCTGCGATACTTCTTCTACTACGGCTTAATGCCTGATGGACTAGGGCTTAAAACGAGCGTAGCGGGTCCCGCTAAACATGTTGAAGTAGCCTTGCTCCACAGCGTTAAAGCATTGGCCAGTGCTCAGACAAACTTTGCTGGTGGTCAAGGCTTCTATAACTACACGGTGTTTATGGCCCCTTACCTACGAGGTTTAAGTTATAAGCACATTAAACAGCTGGCTCAGATGATGTTCTATGAGCTCACCCAGATCTATGTAGCTAGAGGCGGACAAATGGTATTCAGCAACATCCAAATTACGCCTGGAGTCCCTGATCTATGGAAGGATAAACCTGTTGTAGCTATGGGTAAGGTAGGTCCAGACGTCTATGGAGACTACGAGGACGAGGTTAGAGCTTTCTTCAGAGCTATCTACGAGGTAGCTTTAGAAGGAGACTGGTGGGGTAAACCCTTCAACTTCCCTAAGCTTGAAGGAGGGATAACACCTGAGTTCTTTAAACCTGAATACGACGAGGAATGGCTGCTCGCTCATAATGTGGTGTCTAAGTTTGGGACGCCATACTTCGATAACATGCTTCCTGCCTATCGAGGCTATGGTAAAGGAGTATCATGTTATCAATGCTGCGCCTACGTGTTTACGGAGACCCCTGAAACTGACCCAGACTTTAACGCTAAGCTATACTTTGAGGATGGTAAACACTTCAGCATGGGAGGTATGCAAGTAGTCACTCTTAACTTACCTAGGGCTGCCTATAGGGCGGCTGGGGACGATGACAGGCTGTTTGAGGAGATAGCTAAGTTAATGGACGCCGCGGTCGAAATCTTTCAGATCAAGAAAAGATGGATGGAGCTTGCCGTTAAGTCAGGTAGACTTCCTTTTGCTGTTCAACGTCCTAAAGACCCTAAGACAGGGCAAAGAGGACCGCCAGCTGTAGATCTAGATAACCTGGTTTACACCATAGGCGTGGTGGGAGGTAACGAGATGGTACAGTGGCATACAGGGTTTCAGCTGCATGAAAGCCGAGACGCGGTGAAGTTGTTAGTGAAGACTTTGCTTGAAATGCGGAAGTATAAGGCCGAGCTCGAAGAGAAGATAGGGATGAGGCTGGCCATAGCTAGAACTCCTGCTGAATCTTGTGCTCAACGCTTAGCCGTAGCTGACATGTTGTCGCCGGAGTTTAAGGATATGGCCATTACCGTGGTTAAAGGGGACTTAGAAGAGGCTAGAAGGCTCATGGCTGAAGGTGTAAGGGACGTCCCGCTGTACTACACTAACGGTACACACGTCTACGTAGGAGCTCAAATACCGTTAACCGAACGTATCTCCATAGAACAGAAGTTCTGGCCTATACTATCAGGAGGAAATATTTTCCATATATGGCTGGGTGAAGCCTACCCAGACCCAGAAGCCCTATTCAAAGTAACTAAACGTATAGCCACTCAAACTCAGATTGGTTACTTCGCGTATACCAAGGACTTAACCATCTGTGAACAATGTTTCGAAGTTTCGGCTGGCATCAATGATGCCTGTCCTAACTGTGGATCAACCAATGTAAGATACTGGAGTAGGGTGACGGGATATTACCAAGAAGTAGGAGGATGGAACGAGGCAAAGAAGAGAGAACTAAAAGACAGGTATCGAACAAGGATTTCCATCTAAAATAGTTATCAGATCAAGCTCTATTTCGTCTTAGAACCTTGAATAGTAGTGGACGTTTAAAGTGTTCGTCGTGTTCGCATAGACATCCATGGAGGGCTGCTACGGGCAGCACTATGTCAGAGGTGCAGCAAGGCAACAGTACAGCTAGGAAAACAATGGTGAAGGTTTGAGGCATATAGAAGGAAATTAATGCTACTGGGTTTGAGAAAGCAGCTAAGTAGGTTAGAGAAGCTAGCACGGAGACCATGACGTGTCCTCCGTGAGGTAGGAGGCTCGAGTTTTCAGTCTTAACGGTTAACGGTAGAGCTACGAAAGCTCCCAAAAAAGCGGGAGCTAGAACAAGCCATGGATGTTTCAATAAACAGATGTGGAGCTCAAGTTCCTTGACGCCTAAGAGAGCTCCACCGAGGTAGGGCAGGAAGATATCTGAAATTGAACATATACCTACCGAGCCTATTACGCCCACTGTAATAGCGCCTAGTAGGGTACGTCTATGTCTAAAGTAAACGGCTGTAGTAGCTATAGCGCTTAGAAACATGTGTAGAGGATGTAAGGTATGGAAGAGCCCTTCATAAATTTCGGTAGCTGGAACATTGAGTACAATTAAGGTAACAAACGCCAGCCCTAGCATCGTGCCGAGGGCCGTGAAGGGGGCGTGGTAAGCCAACTCCATGGCGATATGGCGAAGCCCGTTCACAGCAGCCCCCTTTACTTAAGGCAACAAGCTATATATTAAATCTTTTCCTAGAGCCTTATTAAGATAGTTTCATAATTAACGGGTAGGATAAGCTTGAAGATAGTTTCTCGCTCCCACTGATTAGGGAGTAGGCTTGGAGTTAAGCCTAGAAGTTGAGGAACCCTTCAACCTAGATCTTTCTCTCGCTCCTTCCTTTGTCTCTTCTCTTTACTTGAGGTTAAAGCCTAAGGTCTGGGTTAAGATAGCTGGAAGGTTAGCCAATAAAGTTAGGTTAATGCAGGTATCAAACACCGAGGTTAAGGTATTCTATGATTCCACGTTACCTAAGGAGCTCGTTGAAGAGACCGTGGAGCTCGAGATAGGTGCATGGCACTCTCCCTTCGAGTTTCAAGGATCTTTACTCTCCTCAAGTGTTAGACCTATAGTTGAAGCTCTAGCTTCAGCTTATCCAGGGGTCCGCCTCCCTATAGCTCCATGGGACTTCGATTTCCTCTTTATAGCTGTATCATTATCAAGGAGGACGGACTACGAGAGATTTGTACTTAGATGGTGTAGGAGGATCTGGGATTTCTTTGGGGAGGATCCGTTATCGATAGCTGAAGCCTCACCTAACGTTTTAAGCCAAATAGGTAGTAGCTACCAGGTAGCCCAGCTTCAAGTGATGGTTCGAGACTTACTATCAATCCCTAATAGACTTGAGGAGTTAAGTAGAGGGCTTGGGCTTCGACCTATTATCAAATACCCAGCAGACCTAGTCAACTTAAACCCTAACGTAGCGAGGGTTCTGCTCTTAAGAGCTTGTAGATACCTCGGACCTAAAGCTGTAGACTCCTTAATCTTATCCTCCTTTAAGGCCCCTACTTTCATACCGTGCGACGTACACCTTAAAACCGTAACCTTAAGACTAGGCCTAGTTCAAGCTGACCTAACTTTCCCCGAGAAAGCTTTCTGTAAGCGCTTCTCATGTTCAGCTCAGCCTCTTAAAGAGTTGGAGACTTGTCCTCGCTCTAATAGGTGCCTCAGAAGTTCACTTTCATGGTTGGGTGAGCTTGGGGGATGGTTTCAGACGCTATGTTATATTCATGGCTCCTCAACTTGTAGAACCGTAACTCCTCGTTGTGATGAATGTAGCTTAAAGAACCTGTGCCATCCAGCTAAATGACATTGCACCTTAAAGGAAGACACGGTGCATGTTCCATCAAGGAGGATGAGGTTAAGACGTGTCCCAGCTGGACTCATCTATGATATATTGGCTACAGGGCAGCATTGCAGCTGACTATAACGCTTACTGACCTCTAAGCCTCAAAACAGTGTTTACCAGTCTCTTTACTCTATCTCTATCAACAGGTTGATCAATCTGCCCTTTCTCTTTGAAGTAGGTGCCTATTATAGCTCCGTCAGCTATGGAAAGTAAGCTAATAACGTTTTCAAGATTTACTCCGCTA
>QMSI01000054.1 GCA_003649615.1 Thermoprotei archaeon
GTATTTAGGGAGGGTAGCTCTTGCTACCTGGAGTTAAGGAGCACTTAAAAGAGGGCAGTCCCAGCGTGGCTAAGAGCTCTTTAAGCTCGAGGAATGAGACATGGTGATCGTTCGCTCCCTAGATGAGCGATGGAGGGCTAAGGAAGCAGCTTTAACCGCCACGTTCAGCTTAACCTGCTAGCCTTCTCAATCTAGCTCAAACCACACAGCCTACGCGTTTCTAAAGAGGCTTCTCAGTATGCTAGGCAGCTCGTTTTCTTAGACCCTAGAGGCTTGCAGCTCTCTCGATCTACATTAGTAATACTTTTTATAAAAAAGTAGCATTTAAATAGAAGCACACCTAACCCTCTCCAAGGTGGTGTTAATGCAGTTACTTCGTCTATGCGTCTTGTTCGCCTTTCTAATACTCTTCGTGACTGCTACCTCCATGACGGCTGTTGGCGCCAGCTTGATGGATGACTACCCTGACCTAGAGTACTTAGAAGTGTTGATCAATGAAGAGGAGATAAGCCCTATGCACCTACTAGCATACCGGGCCGTTAACGTAGCTATGGAGAGGCTGGGCTTTCAGCGAGGAAATATTGATGTACTAGTTATCACTAATGCAGGGGCATCAATCATTATGGACGAGTACCCGACATCAGACTGCCTAGATGCTCTAGCGTTAATCTCTGGCTGCTGTGAGAGCCGCGGAAACCTTATCTCAGTTAACTCACCCAAGTGGAAAGCGGTCTGGTTCGCTTTTTACCGTAAGGGCTCAGGTGACTGCGTCTACATAGAGGCCAATAGCAACGTGCTAGCCTCATACATGGAGGAGTGGAGAGCTGCAACTGATAAAGGGGCGGTTCTAGAAGCCTTCATGAACTTAGCTGATGAAGAGCTTTTCGAGAGAGTAGCGGTTGAGAACGTAGGTGCTGAGAACTTGTTGAACAACCCGGAGGCTTGGCATGAAAGGATGGAGAGTAAGGTTTTTGGTGGCAACGAGTTCTCAATAATGACCATAGCTGCATGTTGGGACAAGGGCTTACCTTACGAGCTGTATAGAGCAGCGGAGCTTCATAATCACATATGCCCAGGGCTCATCAGCGGTACCATTATAATTGAGTACTTGGATAAATACTTGCCCATTCAAGAAAATGACCAATACTACATAATACTAGCGGTTCCACCCTGGTGCAAGGATGACGCCTTCCAAGCGGTTTACGACTCCACCGTCGGTAAGAGGAGGATGACGGTTATGATGTTAAGCAGAGAGCAAAGCCAGCAATTGCCGTCCAATGTAGCAGGGATTTACGTTAGGTGGGATAGAGGAGACGGTCGCGGGGATGCTGTAGTGCTAACCTTTGACTGGGATAGGGCCTGTGAGCAGAGCGGTATTGAGAGGAGTTGGTTCAAAGATTTCAACACTTATAAATGGTGGTACGCGAGGCTCAAGATGGACCTAGACCTACTCGACAAACTTGGAGAGCCAGAGGAGCTAGTTTCGACTGTAGAGGAGTTTACTATTGAAAGCTCCTCGGAGCTCACCAATCTGAGAATAGCTGGTGTTAACCCGTATGTCAACATCGGCCTCATGCCAGCTCCTGAGCAGGAGACCATAGAGGTGCAAGTAGAGGTGGTGCCTACTTGGATCTACGCTGTGATTGCTATACTAATACTGGTTACTATACTAATTACGACTGCCTGCATTGTTAAGTTGAGGAAGACAAGGTAGGTTTGCGACGTAGTTTTTCTCTAAACTTTACCTGTTTTTATTAGTAAATATGCTAGGAGAGAGCCAATAAGTCCTGAAGTGAAGGATAACGAGGTGTTTAAGGGAATGAATGCTTGAGGAGGCCAGAGATCCGTATGTGCTCCTATCGCTATCAAGGTGACTAGGTAACAAAGCATATTGGACAACCCCCCTCCAAGAGCAAGTGACTTAAGTCCTCCTTCACACCTATACATCCATTCCACTACTGCACCAGCTACTGTAAATGCTAAAATTCCGTAAATCCCAAACCAGGGAGGATCAACGACGCCGTACCACGGGGAAAAGAGCATGCAGAAGGAGGGTATAAGGATAGCTGTAGATAGACAGCTTAGTCGCTGACAGCCTGCTATTAAGTAGGCAGCTACGATCCAGAAGGTGAAGATGAAGCCCCCGAAGACTGCAATCCCTCCAGCTGGCCCAGGTATTCCTAAGATGCTAAGGACTTCTCTAATAGGAAGGACAAGGTTTAAAGATGTGCTTATGGCAGCTGAGAGAAACATGATTGTCAGTTTAAGGGTTATTGGAGGGTCTGTCTTCTTCATAAGGTACACCTACTACAAATGGTGTTTTTCGACATCGATTTGAGGAAAGCCTTGTAACTCTGCGAGCCTACGATGTCACTTACTTTAATACTCGGCCCGTGAGCGAAGGAGAGGTCAGGAAGGAAACAGCAAGGAGTAATCTTGAAGTCCCATGTAATAAAAATGCTGAACTTTGCGACCCTGCAAGGTAAGCTGTGTTTTCCAGGTAAGGAGATCTTCAGACCTAGCTCTTTAGAGATCTTCTTTACCTTTGTCATAAGCTCCCTTTCCCTTTCTTTGCTTAGTGGCATAATCGATTCATCGTAGGGGTTGAAGACTCTATGTAGATTTATAGCTTCAATCCCAAGTCGTCGTCCTTCCTCTATAATAGCAGGAACTTCATCTACGTTTCCTTCGTAGAACGCTATGTCAAGAAAGAGCCTAGGCTTCTTTAAGTGAAGCTCCCTCTTTATCTTAACTGCGTACTCTACTTTCTTCGAGATACGTTTAAGCTTTTCAACTCGATACACCCCGAAGGCCAGCTCCTTGAGCCCTGAGTTAAAGAGCCTCCTGAGTTCCTCATAGCTCACTAGCGTACCGTTAGTTATCAGACTGGTGATGGAGCCCTTAGAAGCTGCGTACGCCACCATGTCATGTATTTTCTCATGTAAAAGTGGCTCTCCCCAGCCATGGAAACCCAGATAGTAAGGCCTATTTAAGTCCACGAATCGTTTAAAGTCATCGAAGTCCATGAAGCCTAGCTCCCTCTTCTGATACCTCCTCACGCAAATGTCACAATTTTCATTACAATGGTTTGTAGGTTCAACCTGTATTATCGGTCTACCAAACACTTCCCAACCCTAAAAAAGAAGCTAAAGTTTAAACACCTTAGGAAGGGCCTTAAAGAACCCTGCCAGTTTCCCCCTCAGGTTCAGTGCTACTATACTTACTAAGGCGCTTAAAGCAATGACCTTGCTCATTAAGGCAGCCTGTGCCACGAGCATGGCAGAAGCTGTGTTGGTAGCGATAGCCGTACACATTCTCTTACGACCCAAGAGAGGATAGCCCCACTAGTTTATAAATGTTACGAATATTAGAATATTAATACTATAGTAGCACCTACTCGTCCTTCGCATCTCATCGCGTCGATGTAGGATCTTTCAAGGCACTTCTTCTTGATAACCGAGCCGCTTACGACTTGAGTGGTTATCAATGTAGCTATCGCACACGCAACATCCTCGCTATGCCTCTTGCTTCATCTACAACTAGAACTGCGACCTTGGTACACCTTCAATAGAATCCTTGAACACGCAACTTGTATGATTGTACGTTTACTTAGGATTTATTGTTAAGCCTCGTTCTCAACAATCCTCTCTATTCTCTGGGAGCCTTGAGGTATCTCTGCTGTTCCAGATACCTATTAGGATTTCTTCGCTCTTCACCTGGTTGGTTTGAGGCAGTAGAGGGGATAGATACCTTAGGGCTTAAAGGTTACAGCTATGGTCAGGCTCTATGCTTGGGAAGAGCTTGGAGTTCGAGCAGGCTAGGCGTTAGCTGCTCAAAGTCCTCAAGAGCAAGGAGGCCAAAGGGCTTGAAGCTTAACAAGACATGCCTAAGCCCAATCCTCCTAACCCAACTGGCTAACGGCCTAGCATTAGCGAGACTGTAGACGTTGCGCTTTAATGGGCCTCGAGCGGTGAGCGCGAGGTTAAGGTTAGGGTGCTCAAGCGCAAAGAAAGCTACGAGCGCCTCGTCATAATCCACAAGGAGCTTGGAGGCTCGTAGCAGTCCTAGCAGGCGAGGACCTCGAGCGCCTAGCGTTGAAGGTAAAGGTCCGCGCAAAGAGGAGCTTGAGCTTCAACACCGCGCTACGCTACGCCTTCATAACCCACCTAGCTAAACAGAGCAACCCAGCCAGCTAATCGCCAAGCTTACAGGGCATAGGAAGCTGGACTGTACTCTTCACTACAGGGAGCGGGTGGCCGCCGAGGACGTCTTAAGGAAGGTGGCGGCCTAGCCAGAGTTTTGCATGGAGGCTTAATGTATCACAGCGCCATGAAGCAGTTCTGAACAGCGGGCTGTAGTGTCTTCAACTCTTTTACATAGGCTTTTACGTGGACGCATCCCTCGAGCGAGGGCCGGGTTCCAACCCTGGTAAGAATACTTACTTGAATTTTAATGCATTACTCCTATGCCGCTTCAACTTCACATATGCAACTTAATCTTGAATATTTATTACCTCATAGATTTTAGGGGGTATATCTTAAGGCTCACGTGTATCACCTTTTATCTTAAAAGCCTTACTGGGTAGTGGCGACTGGGCTTGGAGCTCGGCAGTAAGCTGATGACGCTTAAGGAGGCCGTAAAGAAGCATGTGCCAGACGGCGCGCACATAGCGCTTGGTGGTTTTACAGCTAATCGCAATCCCATGGCGGCTATCTACGAGATCATTAGGCAGAGGGTGAGAAACCTGCATTTATATGTGCACTCTCACGGTCAAGCCATGGACCTTTTAATAGGAGCTGGCTGCGTCAAGAGGATCGAGCTGGCATATGGAGCCTTAGGTAGGTATGCACCTACATGTCCTAGGTTTAGGCTCGCGGTTGAGCGAGGAGAAGTTGAGTGGGAGGACTATTCCAACTATCAAATGGTGCTTCGCTTCCTCGCAGGTGCCCTAGATATCCCTTTCATCCCTACAAGGACAGGTCTAGGCACTGATATTGCTGCCAAAGAGGGTTTAAGGCCTGAAACTCGCCGAGAATCTAAGGTAGCTAGGAGAAAACTTCTCGTAGCGGAGGACCCCTTCAATGGAGGAAAAGTGCTCTTGCTACCAGCTATAAAGCCAGATGTAACCATTATCCACGCTCAGTACGTAGGCGAGAAAGGCACGGTTAGGGTGAAAGGACTTAAGTTCGCAGATGTCGAGATGGCTAAAGCTTCTAGACACCTGATAGTTACTTGCGAGGAGATAGTTTCAGAGGAAAAGCTTAGACACGAGCCAGAGCTTAACTGTCTTCCGGGCTTCCTCGTCGACGCAGTAGTTGAGGTGCCCTTTGGCGCCCATCCCACAGCCTGTTATGGCTTTTATGATGTTGACGCTAAACACCTCTACATGTACTACGACTCTGCGCTGAGTGATGAGAGCTTCCAGAAGTATCTTGAAGAGTGGGTCTATGGAGTTTCATGTCACGAGGAATATCTTAGGAAAGTGGGCGAAGAAAGGTTGAAGGAGATAACAGCTACTCAGCCCTATGGCTTCAGGCTGGGCTTGGATAGGAGGAGGCCTAAGTGATGAGCTACACGCGTAGAGAAATGATGGCTATAGCTGCAGGGAGGTTGATAAGGGACGGTGATGTCGTCTTCGCAGGCACAGGCTTGCCACTTCTAGCAGCCACTGTGGCCAAGAAGATACATGCTCCTCGGTGCGTCATCTTCTTCGAGACCGGCGCCATAGACTCAGCCTTACCTGAACTACCGCTTTACGTGGCTGACTCCAGGGTTATGTATGGAGCCAGCATAAACGCAGGCCTCCTTGAAGCCTTCTCCATACTATCCAGCCCTAAGCTGAGAACCATAGCCTTACTAGGCGCCGCTCAAGTAGATAAGTATGGGAACTTAAACTCGACTTGTATAGGCGACTACCATAAACCCTCGAGGAGACTGCCTGGAAGTGGAGGGGCATGTGACGGAGCTTCGCTGGCGTGGGGCTTCATAGTCTTCATCCCCCATGAGCGTAGAAGGTTCGTGGAAAAGCTCGATTACCTCACCAGCCCAGGGTGGATTAATGGAGGCAACTCGCGCAGGGAAGCTGGACTACCTAGAGGAGGGCCAATAGCCGTGGTTACCGACTTAGGCATATTGAAATTTGATGAAGAAACCCGGGAAATGTACTTAGCCGAGTACTACCCAAGCGTAACTCCCAGACAAATACAAGAAAACACTGGCTTCGAGCTCGATGTATCGAGGGCCTTCGAAGCACAACCCCCAGGTGAGAGAGAGCTTAAGATACTTAGGGAGGAAGTCGACCCTCAAGGACTCATAAGGTAGGGCTAAAGCTTGATCAACTGTTTATAGCGCTCAGCCTTACGGAGAGCCTCCTCTAAGGAACTTTCTATGGCGTTAACCTCGTCCTCGCTCAGCCTTCTAACCAACCTAGCTGGAACCCCTGCAACGAGTGATCTAGGCTCCACCTTGAAGCCTGAGGGTACCACGGTGCCGGCCGCCACCATTGCTTCGTCCCCTACCTCAGCTCCATCCAGTAATATGGCACCTATACCCACTAAGGCTCCTCTACCTATGCTCGCCCCATGTACCACAGCGCGGTGCGATATGAGCGATCCATCACCTATAGTCACTCTAACCCCACTAGGAGCCTCAACTAAACAGTGTTCAAGTATAGCCACGTGCTCGCCGATCCATACCTCGCCCTCCTCGGCCCTCAAAACCGAGCCGTAAAACACAGCTGACCCTCTACCCACCTTAACAAAGCCTACTAGGCGAGACGTAGGGTCTATGAAAGCTGAGGGGTCTACGGAGGGCCTCCTCCCGTTATATGGAATTATGCTAAGAGGCAATCGATCTCCCTTTAAGTGTCCAGGTATAAGCTGCTTTAAAAGCTAGGTTTGTCGCTAGAATCTACGCCCATAACAGAAAATGTCCAAAATGTCCCTGGAGCGCTGCTTTATTGTCATCAAGTTGTTAGGAGAAACATGTTTTCCCGTTAATTAATGCGGTTTTATCATCGACCGCAAAGAAAAGCCTATCCCCCCTCCACAAGCATGATTAACACGAAGCTAACAAAACCTCTCTTCCAGCCTTATATTGAGCCTAGCCTCCATCCATACTTCCCCTTTAATGGAACATAAAGCACCTCATCCACCTTAGCCTTCTTTACCTCACCCGAAGGAAGCTTACTTAGCAATATAAGGGCTTGAACGCTATGTGGACTACCAACAGGTGCGATCAGCTTGCCGCTTAAGGCTAATTGGTCTATTAATGGTGGAGGTATGGTGGGGCACGTGGCGGTTACGCATATCTTATTGTATGGTGCCAGTGGAGGATACCCCAGTGAACCGTCGCCTAGGATGGTAATCACATCACGGTAACCTAGCTTCTCTAGGTTCGATCTCGCAAACCTGTAGGTGTTAGGGTTTATCTCAACGGTAACCACTAAGCCTTGTTCACCAACCACTTCTCTAGCTAAAGCAGCTCCATATCCAGAGCCCGCCCCAATCTCTAGGAAGCGGTCGCCAGGTGATAGCTCCAAAGCTTCATAGAAAAGAGGATAGCTGTGCGGGCAGGAGATCGTCTGATTACAGCCGTCGCCAGGCAGAGGTAGAGGTACTTCTTCGTAGGCGTAGTCGGCATAGGGCTCAGGAATGAAGAGCTCCCTAGGTACCTTTAGCATGGCTTCCTTGAGCCTAGGAGACCGAAGAAAGCCTTCTCCTTCAAGCCTCCTGACCATGGCTTCACGCTCAGCCCTAAACTCTTCAGAGCTCTTCGTGACCCTAGGCTTCGGAGGCGGTATTATCCAGCCTAGCAACCTTGACCTCCATGCTACATGGCTTTAAGGGCCACTAGGTTTTTCTCTAGCTAAGCCTTCCTTTAAGTTTGCATGGCTCGCTGCGAGGTCTGTGGTGAAAGGGAAGCAGCCTACGTTTGTAGACGTTGCTCTAGACGTGTATGTCCTGACTGTTTCGAGCCTTACTCTTGGCTCTGTAAACTATGCTACGAACCTCTACATAAGAGAGTGGAATACGGAGCTTTTACACCTTCAGCCACGTCCATGCTCCCTAAAGTCTTGTTCATCGCCGGGCTGGCCATGATATTCCTAGGGATGATAGTAATGCTAATGGTACCGCTGCTCCTAGAGCAAGCAGGGATACAGGGAAGCGGAGGCTTCATAGTCTTCATAGGTCCCTTCCCCATAGCTTTCGGCGCAGGACCTCACGGATCCCACTTGATCATCGCGGGTGTAATCATAGCACTCGCCATGTTAGCTTTCATCTGGCTGTATAAACCGTGGACTACTCGTTGACCTCATACTCAACTGTCAAGCATAAAGAAGCTGACGTGGGTTGGGCTTAACAAAAAAATGTTAATGTGACCTCCAAGCTAAGCTGCTTTGACCTTTTCAGCCACCTTTCTCCCAAACTCCACTAACGATCTAATCTCTTCCCTTAAAGGGAGATACTGTATGGATAGCGGCGGAAGTACCTCAAAGCCCATTTCCTCGAGCTGTTTACCAACCTCCTTAACAGCTTCACCGCTCCAACCATAGGAGCCGAAGGCCAATGCAAATCTTTTCTTCTCCACCCCTACTCTCTTAAGGTACCTTGTAAAGAGGCCTCTCACATGGTTTAGAAAACCGGCAACCGTAGGAAACGTCGTGTTGTTGAGAGTAGGTGTCCCAACGAGGAGAGCCTTAGCATCCATGAGCTCCTTGATGATATGGCTCCATTCGCTCTTCCTTAAATGGTAAAGCTGCACCTCCACACCCTCGTTCGCAACTCCTTCCATCACTGCCTTCGCCATTTGCTCAGTGCTTCCCCACATGGTATCGTAGACAATCACAACTTTATTCGTCGAAGAAGCAGATGCCCAGTACTTATAGGATTCGACGATATCTGTTATGTGTGCGCGCCAAATAACACCGTGGCCTGGAGCCAGGAGCTTAATATTGAGCTGAAGCTTCTCAAGCTCGTTGAGCTTGTTCAAGACTAAGGAGCTGTAGGGCAGAATTATGTTAGCGTAGTAATTTGCAGCTTCATACATCAACACTTCTAGATCGCATTGATCATCGAACCTCGTCGCCGTGGCTAAGTGTTGTCCAAAAGCATCGCTACTAAAGAGAATGTCTTCATCAACAAGGTACGTCATCATCGAGTCTGGCCAATGCAGCATAGGGACCTCAATGAAACGTAGCTTCCTACTGCCGAGGAGAAGCTCATCTCCTGTCTTAACTTTTAAGGCTTGGCGATCGAGCTTATGATACTTCGATAAAGCAGGTTCACAGCGTTGACTAGCTACTAGCTCAGCTTGAGGAGCTTCCTTAAGCATCTGGGTCAATACTCCTGTATGGTCAGGCTCCATGTGGTTGAGAACTACGTATTTAAGCTCCCGTAAAGGTATGACTTCCTCGATATTAAAAACCAGCTCGTCGAAAAAGCCACGCTTAACCACGTCGATTAGCGTAGGCCTCTCATCAATTATGAGGTAGGCGTTGTAGGTAGTACCCCTCGAAGTCGTATATCCATGAAAATCTCTTAGCGTCCAGTCCACAGCTCCAACCCAGTAGAC
>QMSI01000055.1 GCA_003649615.1 Thermoprotei archaeon
GTCGAAGCTATAGGAAAGCTTAGGATCATCCTCCCTAGGCATAATATAGAAAGGCTTAAGATGAGTAGGCCAATCAACGATGAAGAAGGGTTCATTGAATATTCTTCCCAATACACGTTCAGCCTCCGTGGATAAGTCGTGCCCCCACTCAATAGACATCCCACGCTCCCTAAGCAGATCTATAGCCTCTGAGTAAGTCAGCCTCCTATAAGGAGTAGGAGGTACTTCGAGTTTTCTCCCAAGAAGTTGGAGTTCCCGACCGCATCTGCTTACTACTTCACGGACCGTGAAGGTCACCATACCCTCTAATACCTGCATAACGTCTTCTTCGTCAGCAAAGGCTGCTTCAACATCAACGCCCACGTATTCTGAGAGGTGTCGATTAGTGTGCGATTCTTCAGCCCTAAAGAGTGGGCCTACTTCATAAACCCTCTCGAACACCGCTGAGAGTTGTTCCTTGTATAATTGAGGGCTCTGAGCCAAGAAAGCTTCACGGTCAAAGTAGGCTATCGGGAAAAGTGCAGCTCCACCCTCAGTGGCGGTTGCTATTAATTTAGGTGTATGAACTTCTATGAAGCCTCGCTCTTCAAGGAAGCGCCTAGCTGAGCTTAATACAACGTGGCCTATTCTGAATAGAGCTTGGTTCTCCAGCCTCCTAAGGTCGAGCATCCTTTCATCCAGCCTAACATCGAGTTCCAGCTTAACCCTCCTATCAGGCTCGAGGTGAGGAGGGACATTGGCTTCGTTCAACACCTTCAACTTCTCTAAGTGAAGCTCTACCCCGCCAGGAGCCTTCTCAGTGCGCCTTACGATCCCTTCAACCTCCACCACGTACTCTCTCTTCAGCTCCTTGACAGCGTTAAAGACGGCAGGGCTAAGGGCTGAGGCTGATGCCACCACCTGTATTATGCCTTCCTTGTCCCTCAACAGAAAGAAGCATACTTTACCTAGGTCTCTTATGCTGTGTACCCATCCGTAGAGCTTGACACGGGCACCTTCATGTACCGTTAAGGCTTGAGAGGAGAAAAGCCTTCCTTCCCACAAGCTGAGCACCATCCATATAATGTTGTATGCTTAGTCATCCACACAACTCGTACTTTTAAGCATAAGGCTACGTCTATCCCCTTAAGCTTTAATCTCCACAACGTCCCTGTCCTCTAAGATAAAGGAGGGACCAACTCTCTGAGGGCTGAAAGGAAGTCTTTTTGACCAAACCTTAGCGTACTTAAAGCTTCGACCCAGCTGCTTATGGATACGCTTAGCCACCTCCAACACTGTCGACCCCCTTCTAACCACTAGGGGCTCATTACTTGGAGGCTCGCCGGGTTCCTTTGTGTAAACACGTATTAAATCTAAAACCCTGAACACCTCTTTACCTAAGTCTTCTCGACCTACACCTTGCACAGCTGAAGTAGCAATTAACGGTATCTTGCCGGCCAAGTAGGCTTCCAACTTCTTTAACTTATCCTTAGACCCTGGGAGATCAGCCTTATTAGCTAAGACCATCGTAGGCTTATAAACAGGCTTCCTTAGTAAGGCGTCCTCTACATCGTCGAGAGTCGCTTCACCGGTTATCTTAATGAGAGCATGGCGCATACCGTAGCTTGTTAACAGCTTAGCTACGTCTTGTTCCGTGCAGTGCATTAATCTACCCATCACCACTATCTTTACACCTCCGGAGGTCTGCCTTTCAATCTCAATCGAGGCTTTTGGTTTCTCGACTACTATTCCTACGTCTCGTAGCTCCTCCACCATAGCCGAGAGCTGAGCTACTGGGTCTTCAGCTAGGTCTACTACGAGCATCAAGGCGTCAGCGTTCCTAGCTAAGCTCAGCGTCGGAGCATCACGTTCAAGGCCTCTCAGTGGAGGAGCCTCGACGAGCTGGAACTTTAAGTCCTCGTAGTCCATCATCCCGGGCGCTGGGTACTTCGTGGTGTACGGCTGCTCTGATACCTCAGGCTTAGCGTTGGTAAGAGCTTGAAGCAAGCTGCTCTTACCAGCATTAGTAAAGCCAAGCAACACTATCTGCGCTGCCCCCTCCTTCTCCACGGAGAAAGAGGGACCTCCACCTCCTCTTCTTCGAGTCCTTTGCTCCTCGATTGTCCTCCTTAACACTGCTATCTGGTGTTTAACGTGAGCTCTAAGCTTAGAGGCCCCTTTATGGTCAGGTATGCTTGACAGAAACTCCTGTAGAGCTCTAAGCCTCTCCTCAGGAGTTCTAGCCTCTAAGGTTTTGGCCCATTTCGCCCTGGCTTGAGGAGGGAGATTAACAGGGGACACCTTCTAAGCCCCGTGTTAGCTTTCCCTTGTCAGCTTAGAGAGCTCATTACGTAACTTATTGGTCTCCACGAGGACCCGAAGGAAGATCCAGTTGAGAGCCTGATCATTACCTAAGGTCTGCCTGAAACCCAACGTAGCTAAGTTAAAGATACGCCTGGTTGTCCTTCTGAGCTCATCGATGCTCTTTTTCTCCATCTCCTCGGTTAGCTTAGAGGGGTCAGCGTACACTTAGAGTCACCTTGTCTTATGGTGGGGAGGCAGAGCTCTGCTTAATTTTTTCGGTTAATAGGATATAGGCCTCCACCAGTCTCCTAGATTTAAAGAATATTTCTCTCAAGGCCTGTAGGTCATCATAGCAGTGTTCCTCGATAACCCGCATAGCCTCTTGATCACCACTCAGCGCTTTCAAGTATAGTGGAGGCATGTCACTGCCTTTAATCTGCACTTTCTTAGGTATATCAAGGAACTTGGACACGTCATCTAAGCTGTAACGCCCAAGCCTAACCAACTCCCTGAAAATCCTGAACAGATCTATATGTCTAGGTGTTAGTAGAGGGCTAGGGTCTAAGCCGTTCTTGAGGGCCCTAGCGATCAAGATGGGTATGTCGAAGCCTAGGCCATTCCAAGTCACTACGGTATCGAAGCCTGAAACTGTAGATATCGTGTCTGAGAGTATCTTTGCTTCGTCGTTGATGGAGGATGCGAAAAGATGGTTCCAGGAGCCATCCTCAAACATTATTCCTACTCCAACCACGAACGATGACTCAGCTTCAAGCCCCGTGGATTCAACATCTAGGAACAATACTTTGCCAAGCATGACTCCTCACACAGCCCTCTCTTGCGGACCTACATTATTCTAGGGGTTGGCCTTATCCTTTAAGGCCTCGCTGTCAAAGTTTTAAATGAAGCGAAGCCTCAACCCGTCTTCCTCTATAAGAGCTGGCGATTTGAAGTACTTTAAGTAGAAGGTTTGTCCTTAGCTTGGATACACCTTCATACTTCCCTTCGTAAGCTAGCTTCTCTACACCTAGATCATAGCACGTTAACCCCTCAGTCGTAACTATGAGGCCAGGTAGACCTATCTTCTCGAAATCCTCGTAGTGTTTTTCATAGAAAGCTTCGCAACAACTACCTATCCACGCCTTCTCTCCTACGGCTTTAAGGTTAGTTAAGGTCTCTTCAAGATGCTCGTAGCTTACGATAGTGAGAGGCTCAAAGCCTAAGGCGTAAGCCTTTTCGTAAACCTCTTTAAAATCGCAGCCTCCACATAGCGAACAGCTTACGTCCCATCTCAGCTCACAGCTTAGAGGCTTAGCGCAGTAAGGAAGCAGGAGGTAACGAGCAGTGGAAAGCACATACTCAGCTGGCTTAAGCACCTCTATTAAACAGTCAGCCTCATCAGGGGTTAAGCCTAAGCTCAAGAAACGTGACTTACCCGCAGCCTCTAAGACTACCTTTGCTATATCCTTGGGATGTACACCTAAAATCCCGCCTTGGTTAAACGCTGATTCGATAGCTCTCAGTATTTCATATCTATCGATGGGGATGTGCTTAAGCTTAGCTTCAAGATCGTAGATTAGAGTTTGAGGATGAGCGAAAAAATCGCCAGTTATGTAGGCAGCCTGTATAATATCGTCCCTAACGCTTACCGCTGCTCTCACCAAGCCTCCGGGAGCCTTAATGCTCGAGTGGAAAAGACCTCCCACAGGCACCTTAACCATGTAAATCCATTCCTTAGAGCTGAAGTAAGCTTGCCTCTCTCTAAGCAAGGAGAATTCTATTGGGTTAAGCTTGCCTTTAACGGTCTCAATACCAAACCAGGAGGACATCTCCTCAAGGATCAACTGTTTTATAGACTCTAAGCCCGGTAGGTAGCCGAGCTCCCACCTTAAAGTGGTGACTCTGTCCTTTAACGATTCCACTTCTTTATCGCTGAGCTTCTTGATAGGTATTCTAAGGCAACGTAGCATTTCATGTAGGTTTAGGTCCGTTAAAAGGGTGCCTTGGAAAAGAAAGGCCGTCCCTCTAACAGTGCCTCCTGTACCCGATATCTTCTTGCTCCCCGCTTCGATATCGTTCTTAGGCCTAAACCTAGCGTTTACGCCTAGCCTCCTAAGCGCCCTCACCACAGGCTCGCAGATGAAGCCGTAGAGCTCCTCTACATTGGTGGGAAAAGGAGAAGCCCATCTAGCTATAACTTCCCAGCCTAGATGATGAGGCTCAAAGTACACCGCTCCTCCACCTGTAAGTCTCCTATTCACCTCCACAGCTTTCTCAGCGCAGTACTCTAGGCGGACTTCCTGATCCACATCCTGGTGGTATCCTACTAATACACAAGGCTTAGAGAAACGAAGAAACCTAATAGTATTAGGGGCAAGGCCTGAGGCTACGGCTTCAAGTACCACGTCATCTAAAGCCATATTTTCAGCAGCGCTTCGCAGGCCTGTATCGAGAAGACGCCATGCTCTGTTCATTTCAACCTAAGCCCAGATAAGGAGACACCTATTTAAGAAGTGAGAGGGGGGAACCTTGAGATATGATGTTGTTGTGGTGGGCTGCGGCCCCTCCGGCGCCTCAGCCCTGAGGCGTTGTGCTGAATTAGGGCTCAGATCGCTAGGTGTTGAGAAATATAAGCTTCCTAGACCAAAGCCCTGTGCAGGCATCCTCTACCCCAGGGTACTTGAAGACTTTCAGGTTCCTAGAGAAGCTGTTCTATCAACGCTTCAAGGAATAAGGTTAATAGCTCCAAGCGGTAAGCAAGCATTCATTAAGTTAGACCCTCCCGGAGCCATAGTTGATAGGCAGGTCTTTGACTACCTCTTAGTTCAGGAGGCCGTAAAGGTAGGAGCTGAGCTAGTCGAGGAAGCCAGGGTACGCAAGGTGGAAGTAAGGGGGACTAGCTATCAAGTATACGTTGAAGGCCTAGGGGTTGTTGAGGCGAAGTTCCTTGTAGCTGCTGACGGCGTATACTCCACGATCGCTCGGAGCTTAAACTTACCCTGGCGCAAGGAGGACCTAGCATTAACGATGCAAACATACGTGAGGGTATCAGAGGAAGCTAGACGTAGCGTTGAAGGTATCTTCGAAGTTTACTACGACCCATCTAAGATCCTAGGTGGATGGATCTGGGTTGCTGGGAGGGCTAGAGATGTACTCGTAGGTATAGGCTCTTCTCTCAACTATCTCAACCATCCCCTTAAGCTCAAACAAAGACTTACGTCTTTTCTTAAGCATAGATTCAAGGAACCTAAGGTATTAAAAGAGGAAGCTTACATGCTCCCCTTTAAAGGTCCTAGGAAAGATAGCCAACTCGTAAAGGGGAAAACAATATTCGTTGGCGATGCCGGCGGGTTCGTAAGGAGCGATACGGGTGAAGGCGTCTACTACGCAATGCATTCAGGGCTGGCAGCTGCTGAGGCCATCTACGATTACCTAGCTCAGGGAGGAAGCTTGAAGGATTTATACGTGAAAAAGCTCGACGAACGCGGCATGCTGCAACTATATGGTTTAACGGAGGTTCATGAAGCTTTGTTAAGCGTTGAGGAGGCCGAGGCGTTCATAGATAGGGTTAGAAAGCTTGGTGGAGCTTAAGCTTCTCTGAGGAGAGTCCTTCAAGGTATTGTATTAGATCCTCTAGCCGATTCCTAGGTCTCTTGTATGAGAAAAGCTGTTTCCTAATCCTAGCTACATCGAGAGGTGAAGGCATAAACGGGTAGTTTCTTATCTCTTCACCAGGCCTTTCATTAGAATAAGGCCTATTACATCCTGGGCAGCCTGAGGTCATGAAAGGCCTACCACTCTTAACCAGTTCGTTGAAAAGACCCGGTGGAACCTTAAAGTCTACGATCTGGCCATACTCATTGAACTCGAAGTCCTCGATGTTAGCGTACTCCAAGTCGATTAAGTATCTCGCTAATTGAACCCTCCTATACTGTCCTATGTCAGGTCTCCTCCAACCTTCAAGTATTGAGCCTGGCTCAGGGTAGAAGGAGAAGAGGTGAGTTTCAGCCCCCGCATCATGAGCCCACTGGATGAGTTTAACGGCCTCCTCTTCAGTCTCTCCCAAACCTACTATTAAATGTATGCCGACCTTTCCTTCACCTAACACTTCGACGGCGTCGTGTACTCCCTTCAGGTAGACCTCCCATCTATGAGGGCCTCTAGCCTTTGAGCCTCTTAGCAGGTCGAAGATACTCGGCGTGGCACAGTCTATTGCTATCCCGATCCTTTCAGCTCCAGCTTCCTTCAACTCCTCCATTCTATGCTTTGGAAATATCGTTGGGCTGATTAACGCCGAGATGGGGAGACGTAGGGAATTATACAGCCTCTTAATCACTTCGATCTCGCCTTTAATTGCCTTAGCATTTGTTATGGAGGCCACGCACACCCTGTAAGGCCTCATAAAGCAACCTCCACCCATCAATCTACGCATCCTCGCTATCACGTCGTCAAGCTCGCGTAAAGGCCAGTCCACCCTTATCAAGGTCTTACACATAGACTCGCCCGCCGCCTCTCTGGCTTGTCCACAGTATAGGCAGTTTGCCCTGCAGCCTTCGCTATAGTAGAGAAGTAGGTTTATGCAGTATAGCTGAGCTCCTCGGTAAAAGCGTCCAGAAGTGAAGCCTAAGGTTACGTCGGCAGCGGTGCTTAACCTAATGTAGTCAGGCGACTCTTGAAGACCATTCATGCCAGCTCCCCCGCCGTGCTACGAACCGCTAAACATCCTTATATAGCTTCCAAGCTTCGCTGCGGAGTGAAGCTAAGATCACCATGGAAAGACGCCAAGTGCTTGATTCTCTTCATGAAACTTAAGGTCTCCTCCCCTTTAACTAGCCTCCAAGGAGCCATAAAAGAAGTTAGGTGTATGCCTCGCATACCGTCCATTAAGTCCATGTAGGTGGGCCCTCTATGTAATCCCTTGAAATCCTCGAGGAGTATTTGACGTACTTCTACTCCCAGCCCTTAAAGGGCTTGGAGAGCGGAGTGAATAGTAGGGTGCCCATCTTGTGGGAAGCTCTAGCACTGCCGCTTATGTTCGTCGTTGAGGCCTGGTCGATCTTGTACCTCATGAACACCCCCTCAACGACCATTAAGTGGGCGTGGAGGCTGCTAGGCTTAGCAGCACTACCCTCTATTACGACTAGTCTAGCCCTCTCCGTTCTAGGCCTAAGCCTAGCTCAACTGCTTTACGACCTGAGTCCAGCTATATGGGGCGTAGGGCTAGGCATAGCAACACATGGTATTGTCGTCGGGCTAAGCGAAGTAATAAGAGGTCTCCGCTGCACAGGTTGGCCTCAAAGCCCTTCTCCTAGGGCTTAGACGCACCAGAGCTCGCTAAGTAGTGGAATAAAGCACAGCGTTGGTCTAAGAGCCCACCGCCTCGGAACGCCACCGACTTAAGAAACGGTTCGGGTCTAGGGCGCCTAGGATGGCAACCTAGCCTGGTCGGCTATCTATAGCTCTTCATTTCAACGTGGATGATGAGCCCGCGGTGGGTTAATAACGAGCTGCGCATAGGCTGTGATGTGGCTTAGAACTCGTTACCCAACTCTACCGCGAGCTAGTTTAGCTGCCTCTATGTTGCGAGAGGCTAACCTGGACGCGAGTGGAAAAACTTAGCTGTTTATAGGAGGCTAAGACGCTTCGACTGACCTATTTGAGGCTTAGAGAAGCCACGCCCTATCTGGAGGAGAGGCGGTCGCCGTGTATCGTACACTTTAACTTAACGTGGCTCATGAGGGTTTTTCGTTCGCGTCTCATCAGAGGAAGCGTCTTCGAAGAGCATTTCGCTCAGCATCTATAACTAGTTCAGCTAGTTTATCACCTATAACCGATACTTCACGTAAAATTTCTTCAGCGTCTTCTGGGCTTACACCTCTCCCAGCTAAGACAAAGGCAGCCGGTTTACCGTAACGTTCAACTAGGTTAGCGGCTTTCAAGGCTTTACGTAGAAGCCTCCTGTCACTGTGGCTCACAACTTTGCCGTGCTTATCAATGAAGCGCCTGAGCTGATGTTCATCTAGGTCTAGGGGGGCCAGTGCTCTAGAGCCGCACCTTGGACATGATGGGTGCTCGTCTAAGTCTAATATCCTTATGGCAGCATACCACTCCCAGCAATTAGTACAGGTGAAGTATCGAACTTCATTCAGCAGCCTCGCCTTAGCTGACTCAACTATGATCTTATGCATACGCTCAGGAGGAATAAGCTCTGTTTTTCTGGATGCACGTTCCAACGCTCTCCTCGTTAAAGGAGAAGGAGTCTCTGTATGGATAGGGACTACCTTCACGGAGCCCTCTTCGATCCATGATAACAGTTTCTTAACTCCTTCGAGGTCGACGTCATTAGACATGAACTCTTTATAGGCCTCCTCCTCGATTGCTGTGTCCTTGAAGGCCTCCATCAATCTCCTCACGCTTATTGTCGTGACGTCCCTTCGCTTGGATAAGGCTCCAAACCTTCTAGCGACATGAATAAGCCTGCGCTTAAAGAGACCTAGCCTCCAAGCCGACCGTTTAATTAACCGTTCTAGATCCTCATGAACTAGTGACCTCAAGATACGAGCAGGCTCTTCAGGTTCAAGGCCTCCATAAGTCTGAAATATGACTCGATAGGGGTCCTGCTGTACTGCTACAGAGTAGCCTAGCCGTTCAGCAAGCTTATCGCCTATGAGCCTGCCCAGTGCACGGTTAGCTAGTGTCCCTAGATGTGCGTGAATCACGACCACGTCGCCCCATCCTTCAATCAACACCAGCTTATCGCTTGGAACAGGTAGCCCTGCTTTAACCTGCTCCTCGACCTCAACTATAGCCCGAGACACGCTATCAGGATCAGAGCAGTACTTAGCGCTTAGCTCCTCTGCTATTTCTTTGAGCTTAGCGCCCTCCTTCAACCTAGATTCCACATACCTCCTAATCCAGCCAACCTCTTGAGCTACGCTTAGAGGGACGGGGATCTCTTCACCTATCCAGCTTGGAATAGCGCCAGTAGGGTCCTCGATGGGGACCACGTAGACCTGGTCTGAAGTTATGGCTTTGATCCTCCATAAACTTCCTCTAAACACGAA
>QMSI01000056.1 GCA_003649615.1 Thermoprotei archaeon
ACCAACGCCAGCCTCTTAGCGCCTAGAGGAGCAGCCTCCTCCTTAGACTTAGCGTTAACCAGGAAGCAGGTATCCTCCTTTACCCCAACCTTCACGGAGGGGTGAGTTATGAGCTTTGGATCGAAGATGAGCACGTAGTCAGGTGAATAGATGAAGGAGCGGTCAGTTACTTCACCCTCGCCTATGCGCACGAAGGCCATGACAGGTGCTCCGCGCCTCTCCACGGTGAAAGAGGGGAAAGCGATAGCTCTCCTACCTTCCTTAACGGCGGCCAGCCCGATTATACGGGCTGCCGTCACTCCTCCCTGTCCACCGCGACAGTGAATCCTAACCTCAACTATAGGCTTCAGCCTCCCTTCAACTCTTCAATCGCCTTCTCGATCCTGCTGCAGGCTTCTTCTAGCTGGTCGATAGGCCTAGAGTAGCTAATCCTTAGGTAACCCTCTCCGCCTGGGCCGAAGGCTACGCCGGGCACAGTCACCACTTTAGCTCGTTCGAGGAGCGCCATAGCGACTTCCTCTGAGCGCATCCCAAGCTTCTTGATGTTGAGGAACACGTAGAAGGCTCCCTTAGGCCTAAGGCAGGATAGGCCCTCGATGGAGTTTAACCTATCCACTATGAACCTTCTACGCTTATCGTACTCCTCCGCCATCTCCTTGACGAAGTCTTGAGGCCCCTTAAGAGCCGCGAGAGCGGCTCGCTGAGACACGGCTGGGGCGTGAACCATGGTGAACTGCTGTAGCTTAACCATCTGGTCGATAAGCTCCTTTGGAGCAGCAGCGTAGCCTATACGCCAACCCGTCATGGCATAGGTCTTAGAGAAGCTGTTTACGGTTACGGTGCGCTCCTTCATCCGAGGGAGCGAGGCTATGCTTAAGTGGCGGTGGCCATCGTAAACCAGCTTCTCGTATACCTCGTCTGAGATCACGTATAGGTCGTGTTTAACGGCGAGGTCGGCTATTCCTTTTAGGTCTTCTTCCTCTAACACTCCGCCGGTAGGATTGCTAGGGGTGTTGACTATTATACACTTGGTCTTAGACGTTATCCTCTTTTCCACCTCACTCGGAAGCATCCTGAAGCCGTCCTCCTCCTTGAGGGGGACGTAAACAGGCTTGCCGCCAGCCATCAACACGACGGCTTCGTAAACCACGAAGCCAGGATCAGGTAGCAGTACCTCGTCCCCTGGGTTGATTAGGCAGAGGGCAGAGAGCATTAAAGCCCCTGTCCCTCCACCGCCCGTAACTATGACCTCATCTGGAGCCGCGTCGATACCATTATCTAAACGGAGCTTCTCCGCGAGAGCTTCACGTAGGTCTGGGAAGCCTGCGTTAGGGGTATAGTGCGTGTATCCTTCATCCAGCGCTTTCTTGGCTGCCTCCTTCACGTGGACAGGCGTATCCTGGTCCGGTTCACCTATACCTAGGCTTATCACACCTGGTGTGCGCTGGGCTAGGTCGAAGAGCCTTCTTATGCCGCTGGACTTTATCGCTAAGGTTCTTTCACTAAACCTAATGGAGCTCACCTTACATGAACGCCTCCTTAGCAGCTCTAACAGCGTCTTCAACTGAAGCTTTTAGGCCTAACTTATTGAGCGTTAAGGCTATCGACTCCACCGTGACGAGCACGTCGTCCTTAGTCACGGTGCCCATGCTGCCTATCCTGAAAATCTTGCCCCTAAGCTTACCCATCCCACCTGCGATGTGTATGCCGTACTCGTCCCTCAGGATCCCCCTGAACTTAGCGTCGTCCACGCCCTCGGGGTAGTTTATGGCTATCACCGTGTTCGACCTAGCTTCAGGGTCCGCTAGTAAGCTTAAGCCAAGGGCTTCGAAGGCCTTGTAGAGGGCTGAAGCACACGCTCTATGGCGCTCGATGCGCTTCTCTAAGCCCTCCTCCCTTAACATCCTGAGGGCTTCGTCCAACGCATAGTAAAGCGACACAGCCGGGGTGAAGGGGGTTTCCTTACGTTCCTCGTAGAAGCGCTTACAGGCTAAGAGGTCGAAGTAGAAGCTTTGCCTAGTCTTCCTTTTCTCCATCACCTTCCAGGCTCGCTCACTCACCGAGATCAAGGCCAGCCCGGGAGGACATGCTAAGCATTTCTGGCTACCCGACACGCATATGTCTATGTGCCAGTCGTCCACCTTAAGCTCGTCGCCGCCCAGGATGGAGATAGCGTCGACTATTAGCAGTACTCCGCGCCTATAGGTGAGGTCACCTATCTTCCTCAGGTCCCTGGTCGTTACGCCCGTGGAGGTCTCGTTATAGACGAGGGCTACAGCCTTGGCGTCCTCGTTTTTATTTAAGGCCTCCTCCACCTGCTCGACCTTAACCGCCTTCCCCCAAGCTATAGGTATCTCTACGACCGACCCTCCGACCGACTTAACCTCCTCAGCCATGCGCTCGGAGAACACGCCTCCTATAGGCATGATCACCTTGTCTCCTGGGTCTATGACGTTGAAGATGGCGCATTCTACGCCTCCTGTCCCTGAGCATGTTAAGGCGTACACGTCGTTCTTGGTCTGGAAGACGTACTTGAGGTTCTCCACTATGTTTTCGTGGAGCTTATGGAACTCTGGTCCACGGTGGTTTATCATGGGCTTCCTCATGGCTTCGAGGACGCGGTCGGGGACGTTGGTCGGGCCAGGTAACATGAGAAGTTTTCTCACGTCAAGCCACCTCTCTCACCACGTTTTAACCTTGTTTAAGGGTTCTTCGCCTCTAGCGATCCTGAGCAGGTCGTCGGCCATGGTGAGAGCGATCCTGAGCTGAGCGTCAGACGTTGAGCCGCCGACGTGCGGGGTACACACCACGTTATCGAGCTTAAGGAGAGGGTGGTCTGGAGGTGGAGGTTCCTTCACATATACGTCTAGCGCTGCTCCTGCTAGCTTACCTCCCTTTATAGCTTCGTATAGAGCCTCTTCATCCACGATGCCTCCCCTAGACGTGTTTATAATGAAAGCCCCGTCTTTCATGGAGGCTATCTCGTTCCTACCTATCATGCCTTTAGTCTCAGGGGTTAAGGGGACATGGACGCTAAGGAAGTCGGAGGAGGAGAGAAGCTCCTGGAAGCTGACAAGCTCTACGCCCAGCTCTCTAGCCTTCTCCTCGGACACGTAGGGGTCGTAGGCTATCACCCTCATCCCAAAGGCTCTAGCGAGCCTAGCCACGGTGGAGCCTATAGCTCCCAGGCCGAGGAGGCCCATGGTCTTGCCCTTGAGCTCCATGCCCATCTCTCCTTTAAGCCAGAGCCCCTCCTTCATCGACCTGTCTAGGGAAGGTATCTTGCGGGCGAGGCAGAGAGCGAAAGCTATGGTAAGCTCCGCCACGGACTCTGCAGGCTCCCTAGGAGTGTTCACGACGGTTAAGCCACGTTCCTTAGCCGCCTCCATGTCTATGTTATCTACCCCTACACCCGCCCTGATCACAGCCTTCAGCTTCTTCGCGGCCTCGATCACCCTCCTAGTAACCTTAGTCCGGCTCCTCACCACTAGGACATCCACATCCTCCACTTTCTTGAGAAGCTCTTCCTCAGGGAGCTTCAAGGCCACCTCAACGTTGACGTGGGGTTTAACCTTCTCCAAGAAGGCTTCGTCCACAGGGTCGGTTACCAACACCTTAAGCTTATCCATAACCTGCCACCGAGGATTTGAGGATAGAATTTTAGGATAAATAAAAGGTGAGGTTCCATAGGGTAGCTCTAGTACGGCAAGGTGTCTAGCCATGGGTAAAGCTCTTTGAGTCGCTTAATCGACTGCTCTACTGCTTCCTTCGGATACTCGTAGGCTGGCAGCTTCTTCTCGAGGAAGTCTTCGTAAGCCTTCATGTCGAAGTGGCCGTGGCCGCAGCCTAGGAAGAAGATGGTCTTGCTCTCGCCTGTCTCCTTACACTTTAAGGCTTCATCTATAACCGCCTTCACGGCGTGCGTTGGCTCTGGCGCTAACACCACTCCTTCAGCCCGAGTGAAGAGCTTAGCTGCCTCAAACACCTCCGTCTGGGTGTAGGCTCTAGCCTTAACTATGCCTTCGTTGACGAGTAGGCAGAGCGTCGGGGCATCTCCGTGGTAGCGTAGGCCTCCAGCATGTATAGGGGCAGGAACGAAGTCATGTCCGAGCGTATGCATCTTAAGCAAGGGCGTTAGCCTCGCAGTGTCGCCGTGGTCATAGGTGTATATGCCCTTCGTCATCGTCGGGCAAGCGGTGGGCTCCGTCGCTATGAACTCCACAGGCTTAGGAGCCTTCTTGGCAGCATACCGCTCGTAGTAGAAGGGCCAGAAGGTACCGGAGAAGCTGCTTCCACCTCCTACGCAGCCGATAACTACGTCGGGGTAGTCATCTATCAACGCGAACTGCTTTAGCGACTCTAAGCCAACCACGGTTTGGTGGATGAGGACATGGTTCACCACGCTTCCCAGCGTATACCTCGTAGTGTCCTGGTGTTTCAACGTATCCTCTATAGCTTCGCCTATAGCTATACCTAAGCTTCCAGGATGCTCAGGGTTCTCAGCCAGCAGCTTCTTACCGGAGTCCGTCTTGTCGCTTGGGCTTGGGAAAACCTCCGCTCCATATAGCTGCATCAGTACCCTCCTGTAGGGCTTCTGTAGGTAGCTAGCCCTGACCATGTATATGGTGGCTTTAAGCCCAAACCACATGCAGCCGAAAGCAAGCGCTGAGCCCCATTGGCCTGCTCCGGTCTCCGTGGTTGCTCGCTCCAATCCCTGCTTCATCAGGTAGTAGGCTTGAGCAACCGCGGTGTTGGGTTTATGGCTTCCAGGCGGGCTAACACCCTCCCACTTATAGTATATTTTAGCAGGGGTGCCTAGGAGCTTCTCAAGCCTCCTAGCCCTTATGAGCGGCGTGGGCCTCCATAACCTATAGACCTCACGGACCTCCTCAGGTATATCGATCCATCTATCCTGGCTGACTTCCTGCCTAACAAGTTCCTTACCGAAAATTGCCTCTAACATCTCTGGCCTAACTGGCTGTTTACTGGAGGGGTCGATGGGTGGTGGCAGCGGTTTAGGTAGGTCGGGTAGGATGTTATACCATTGCTTCGGTATCTCGTCCTCTGGTAGGAAAATTTTATCATCTACCAAATCCCTATACCCCATTATATGGCTATATAAAATTTATAAGGGTTAGCTATTAAGGGTTTTGTGTGTCACAGCTGCGACAACTGAGAGCCGAGGAAGCTGAAGGCCTCGGGGAAGCAGCTAAGTGTCTCACGAAGCTTGGACTCACCGTTAACCAGGCTAGGGTCTACATTGCGTTGCTGAGGCTCGGAAGCGCTAAGGCAAGCGAGGTAGCAAAGGAATCAGGTGTGGAGAGAGCTGAGACCTATAGGGCCTTAAACAGGCTAGGGGAGCTTGGGCTGGTTAGGGCCTCAGTATTGAAGCCTACATGTTTCATACCCTCCCCTCCTGAAGAAGGCATTAGTAGGCTTCTTGAAACCTATAGCGATAGGCTCAGGAAGATGAGGGAGATGGCGTTAGAGGCTGTCAGCCTACTTAAAGCAGAGCAGCGTCAACCGCCACGGCACGCCGCGCTGCTTGAACTCGTCGTGGGTAGGCGTAGAGCCTTCAGGAAAGCGCTCGACATGATAAACAAGGCAAAGGTCGAGGTGGACTGTGTAACCTCTGGCTACGGCTTAAAGAGGGCGGCTAAGGGAGGCATCCTAGATGCTTTCGAGGAAGCTACGGGCAGGAAGGTCAACGTGAAGCTCATCTCCGAGGTCATAGAGGCTAACCTACACGAAGCCAAACTCTTCATCGAAGTAGCCGAGTTTAAACATGCCGATCAGCTAAACGCCTTCCTCCTCCTCGTGGACGACGCGGAGGCTCTAGTAGGGGTAACAATAAAGGAGGACACGGCGCTAGACACGGAGGACCACATAGAGCTGTGGACCAATAGTGGTTTCTTCGTTAAAGCTATGAAGCAGTTCTTCGAAAAAGCATGGTCGGAGGCTGTGGACGTACATACACGTTTAGATAAACTAAGGAAAAACAAGTCTGAAGCTAAACAATGACGTAGGAGCTTAAAAAAGCTTTTAAGCTTAAAATATCTTTCCACGAACCCAGAAGGCCTAAGAGGGTGGTTGAAGGTGCCTAAAGTCTGCGTGTGCGTTAAATACTCGTTGGACGTCAGCGAGATAAAGGTAGACCCTTCTACTAGGACTCCTGTAACCGTAGGGGCGAAGCGTAAGACAAGCGACTTCGACAAGAACGCTGTGGAGGAAGCTGTAAGGCTCAAGGAGAAGCAAGGGTGGACGGTGGCCGCGTTCACCTACGGTACTGATGACGCTAAGTCGGCGCTTAGGGAAGCCTTAGCCATGGGCGCCGACGAGGCAATACTCGTCACCGACCCTGGCTATGAACAGTCAGACACCTTAGTTACAAGCCTCTTCTTGGCGGAGGCCATTAAGAAGGAGGGGCCCTTCGACCTAGTAATCTGTGGTGAGGTAAGCATCGACGGCTACACCTACCAAGTAGGCCCTAAGCTAGCCGAAAGGCTTGGAATACCTCAGATAACACACGTCAGGAAGCTGGAGATTAAGGGAGACGAGGTCGTGGCCGAGAGGGACCTTGAGGAAGGCTACGAAATAGTGTCAGCAAAGATGCCCGTGGTGGTCACGGTCACCAAGGAGATCAACGAGCCCAGGTACCCGAAGCTCATGGATATCATGAAGGCCTCCAAGAAACCTATAAAGACGCTCACAGCCGCCGACCTAGGCATCCCGGACGATAAGAAAGGCGCCGCAGGGTCAGGGATGGAGGTCCTTAAAGCACAGGCCCCGGAGATGAAGAGGAAGGAGATAATCATCAAGGGCAAGGAGCCGACCGATGCAGCTGCTGAGCTAGTAGACCTCTTAGCCAAGGAGGGGGTGATTAAATGAGCATCTGGGTATACTCCGAGAACAACGACCTAATGCTCGAGCTACTCACCAAGGGACGCGAACTAGCTAATCAGCTAGGCGTCGAGCTGGCCGCCCTCGTACTTGGACAAGACGTAGCGAGCAAGGCAGAGGAACTAGCATACTACGGCGCAGACAAGGTATACGTAGTAGAACACCCCAACCTAGCCACCTTCATCGCCGAGCCCCACACCAGCGCCCTCGCAGAACTCGTAAACAAACATAAGCCCGACTCCGTAATCATGGGAGCCACCAAGAGAGGAAACGAAGTAGCCGCAAGGCTAGCCGCAAGGCTGAACGTAGGCTGCGTCACCAACTGCACAGGCATAAGCGTAGACCCCGAAACCAAAATGCTCCTATTAAACAGGCTCGTATACGGCGGCACAGCAATCTCAACCCAACGCTGCAAGACCAAGCCGCAGATCGCCACCGTGCCTCCAAGAACCTTCGAGAAGGCCTCTAAGACCGATAGGAAAGCTGAGGTGATTAAGGAGAAGGTGGAGGCCGAAGAACCTAAAGTTAAGGTGCTGGAGCTCAAAAAGAAAGAAGTCAAGGGAGTAAGGCTGGAGGAGGCTGACGTCGTGGTCGTAGCAGGCCGAGGCGTCAAGAAGAAAGAGGACGTAGCCATGCTCGAAGAACTAGCCCAGCTACTAGGCGGCGTCGTTAGCTACACGAGACCGCTAGCATACGACTTAAAGTGGAGCCCAACATGGACCGGCATGTCGGGCGTTATAATTAAGCCAAGGCTCTACATAGGTGTAGGCGTTTCTGGCGCTATTCAACACGTGGCTGGGATTAGGGATTCGAAGGTGATTGTAGCGATTAATAGTGATCCTGATGCGCCGATCTTTAAGGTGGCTGATTACGGTATTGTCGGCGACTTATACGCGGTGGTTCCTGAGCTGGTGAAGAAGCTTAAGGAGAAGGCCAAGTAAGACATCAATCTTTCTTTTGCTCCTTTTTGCGATTAAGCAGCTTGTTAATAGCAGAGATTAAATAGCTTTGAGCCCCGCTTTTAGACGATGTCAAGTAGGTTCTCTAAAAAAGAGCTTAAACAAATATTTGATGACCTCTTTAAACACTTCAAACGCGAAAAGATCTTCTACTTTGAATATAAAGAGTACCTTGAAGCAAAAGGTTACAACGAAGACGACTTACTAGAAATATGGACGGAAGCTTTTAGGAAAGGCATTATAGACGTCGGAGCCTTTCCTTTAAATGGCAAGGCAGAAACAGTATTTGAGAAACGTCGAAGAAGTCCAAAGCCCGACCTGATTATATGAAACTAAGCTAATGCCCTCGTGAAGCCATGAGGGTAGTTAAGAAAATTTACTACGCTCACCCGGTAGGCACTTATGGCACCATTCGTGAGCGTGTTGAACTTGAGTTGATCTCCTCAGTTTTTCCAGGAGGTGAGGTCATTAATCCGGCTGAGCTTGTAGGGGTTGTTTCTCACGCTGACATGGATGAGTTTCGTGGGCACGTGGCCTCTTGCGACGTGTTAGTGTATAGTGATGTGGCTGGCTTTGTGACAGCTGGGGTGGTTGAGGAGGTTGAGGAGGCGTTAAGGGATGGTAAGCCTGTCTATAGGTTAGATTGGAGGACTGGTGAGCTGGTCGAGGTACATACTATTGGTGATAGGCTTGGCATCAATGACACTAGGAAACTATTTTATTTAATGCAGGGGTTCGGCCTTGACGATGTTGCATTAGACGACTTAATCCGTGAAAAGATAGCCAAGGCTGTAGGTCGGATTAGTCGAGTTGAAGCGTTGAGACAAGTATTTAATGAGCTTCTCGGGCGCGAGGCACCTGTTCCTAACGGTGTCAGGAGGATTGATGTTTATAGTAGGTTTTATCATTGGTGGCAGGAGCCTAACCGTGCTAGGTTTAAGGTAAACCGTAGGCTCATAGCTGAGCTCATCAATAGGCGTGTTGAGGAGATGGGAGCTAGTAGCCTTAGGGACTTAGTATTGAATAAGCTTGGCCTTCCGCCTTCGAGGTACGCTTTTTACAAAAACTTTTCCTATAAGCCGAGAACTGCTAC
>QMSI01000057.1 GCA_003649615.1 Thermoprotei archaeon
AAGTCTCTTATGTCCCCTTCCACCAACCTAACTCTTCCACCAAATCTCTCCTTTAGGTATCTCCAGTTGTATAGAGAGGCTTCTCGGCTTTGTTTAAGTAGTGATGCTCGTAGGAAGTTGTCATAAACCACTACTTCATACCCCTTTTCAGCATAGAATTCTACTACGTGACTGCCAATGAAACCTGCTCCACCAGTTACTAGAACTTTCAATGCTAACAGCTCCTTGTGTTCTCTAGCGACTTTAAGCCTTCTATATCCAACCTATATTAGTCTTAACTCTACTAGGTAAAAGATTAGCCTTCATGGTTAGGGCGTAAGCCTTTAGCCCACTAAGCCTTTTTCTTCAAGCTCTCTCAAGCTCTTCTCGAAGAGGTCGAGAGCTCCCCACTTTTCCTTTGAAGCCCAAGCCGCTAGCTCCTTGAGTCCTTCTTCGATTTCGATTGATGGTGTATAGCCTAAAAGCTCCTTAGCTATGGATATGTCGGCGTAACAATGCCTTATATCTCCTTTCCTGAATCTGTTGGAGATGTATGGTTTAAGGTTTGATCCTAATGCCTTAGCTATGATTTCCGCCACCTTCTTTATCGAAGTAGGCTTACCTGTCCCTATGTTGACTGCTTTATAGTCAGCTCCACTACGTTCAATGGCTAGCAAGTTGGCTTTGGCTACGTCCTTAACGTGAACAAAATCCCTTAGCTGCTCTCCATCCTCAAAGAGGTATGGAGGTTTATCGTTGAGGATCCTGCTTGTGAAGATGGCGCAAGCACCTGTATATGGATTAGAAAGCGCTTGTCTTGGGCCGTAGACGTTAAAGTATCGTAATGCTACGGTGGGTATCCCGTAAGTTTTACCTATGAGGAGGCACATCTCTTCTTGATGGCGCTTGGTCTGCGCATAGATTGAAGTAGGTGACAAAGGTTTTTCTTCGTCGGTAGGCCTTGGCTTCAACTCAGAGCCACATGTGGGGCAAAGATGTTCCCAACGTCTCTCCTGAAGCTGTCTTAGATCCCTTAGCCCAGGATTAAGGTATCGGTTGCATTTTTCACAGAAGTACTTTCCCTCACCATATATGCTCATAGAAGACGCTACTACGAATTTCCTTACTCGGTTCTCAGTGTTTATGAGAACGTCAAGAAGAGTGGCTGTCCCTCTAGTGTTGTAGTCAACATACCTCTCAACCTGGTACATAGACTGTCCTACACCCACAGCAGCCGCCAGGTGTATAATGGCATCTACGTCCCTCAAGTATTCTTGGAGAACTCTTCTATCTCTCACGTCACCTATTGTTATCGAGGCCTTCGGGTTGAAGTAGCTGGGGAGTTTACCTCCATGAACCTGGCCTTCCAAGTTATCTACCACTATAACGTCGTACCCTTCCTCTAGGAAAAGGTCCACGGTGTAGCTACCGATGAAACCTGCTCCACCGGTTATCAATACTCTATCTATGCTTCTAGGCATAGTGAATCCCTTAACAGAGAAGCTGAAGTCTTATTAAGCTGTGCGTATCAGTGAAGGGCTTGGCGGTGTTGTCGTTGTCTCCTCTAATATTCGCTCTCCTTTCTGTTCTGCTTGGAGCTTTAGGGCAGGTATTATGGAAGTACGGCCTCTCTTTAATGGAGTTCAGCCCTGAGATGTTCTTCAACCTCAAAGGCTTAATTAAAATTGTAAGTAATGGGTGGATACCAGCAGGGATCCTATGCTACTTCTTTTCTATGACCCTCTGGCTCAAGGCGTTGAAAGAAGCGGAGCTAAGCTACGTCTACCCTTTAATTAGTCTAAATTTCGTAATACTAACTGTGGTGGGGGTTTTACTTTTCCACGAAAATGTTACTTGGCTGCGGGTCTTAGGCATACTCTTGATAATCTCAGGGATAGTGATGGTGGCCCAAAGCTGAGGTGTAGTAAACATGAATATTTTTGCTGCTGTCCTAGGTTTCCTATCTGCAGGTCTAGTAACTCTTTTCCTTACACCTTTCCTAATCAGAAAACATTATGCCTTAGGGATCGTTGGAAGAGATGTACATAAACCGGGCAATCCGGTGGTCCCTGAAGTAGGTGGTCTGGCCATAGTTGTAGGGGTAACTATAGGCTCTATACTGGTGGCCCTAAACGTCACGACGTTAAGGGTTCACGTATTGGCTTTCCTCCTATCGTTCCTCTTCGCAGCCATGATAGGACTATACGATGACCTGCGTGGACTTAAAGCGAAGGTTAAAACTGCCCTCACCGTGATCTGCTGTACTCCCATAATTATAGGTTCACTGCTGGCACCCCACCTTATAACTTTAGGTAGGCCTGAACTACCCTTGGTAGGTCCTCTTCGTTTAACCATCATTTACTGGGTACTGCTACCCTTCGCTATCGCTGTTCCTGCTAATGCCGTTAACATGATGGATGTATACAACGGTGTGATGCCTGGAACTTGTTTCTTCGCTACGTTGGCCTTGTTTCTCTCAGGCCTCCTTCTAGGGAGGTGGGAGGCCATTTACATGTCTTCCCCTCTTCTAGGGGCCTTAGCTGCATATTACCTCTACAATAAATACCCAGCTCGGATTTTTTCAGGAGACACTGGAAGTTTAGCTGTGGGTGCATCTATAGGAGCAATTGCTGTGCTCTCAGGCCTAGAGGTGGTTGGTATAGTTGCTCTCATGCCCCATATCATGAATGCTTTTCATAGCCTTACGAGCGTAAAGGGCCTCCTTGAGAGGCGTGAAATTGATCAACGGCCAACCATAGTACTCGGCGATCTGCTGGCAGCGAATCCTGATCCTAGAGCTCCCTTGACGTTAGCTAATATAATCCTCTCGAAGGGCCCTTTGCCTGAGAAGGTCCTTATCAAGCATTACATAGCCCTATCTGTTGTAGCTTGTGTGTTGGCTGTCCTAACAGCGTTATTAATGACCGTTAACTTATAAGAGGCCTTAGTCTAAGCGGTAGGGGGCGAGAAAATTGGATAGAATTGTCCCGCTCGCCCTCATCATGGTTGTGATATGGGTAGCCATGCTTTTGCTCTTCATAGTAATTCAAAGACTGATAGCCCCTATACCAGCCTTACCTCCATATCTAGGTGGGGCTTTCGCTGCAGGCTTGATCAAAGCAGTTTTATCTTTCTCCTTGGCTTTAGCCTGGCTTTACCTTTGGCATACTTTGGTCCAAGTTTACCGTAGACGTTCTTTGAGGAACAGGGCTTAACTGGCTTCCTCTATATGTTTAGCTATAACCTCGACGGGATTCTCCATGCTGGCTAAAGCTTTCCTCGCTCTCTTCTCTTGAGCTTTTCTTTCTATTCTTAAGTTATCAAGCACCTTTAGCCCTTCTTCGAGAGCCTCTTCGCTACTCCTAGCTTTACGTATTAATCCCAACTTAACCATGTACTTTTCGACATCGATATCATCCACCGGAGTACATGAGATGGATGGGACGCCCATCAAGGCGGCCTCCCAGGTCATGGTTCCTCCTCCACCTATAAAGAGGCTTGTTTGTGGGAACAGCTTCAACGTGTCTATTACCTTGATTGGGACGAAGGCTACTCCTTTAAGCTTGCTTCGCAGTTCTTTGACCTGTTCGGGGTACCTAGCCAAGACCACTATGTCTATTTCCTCACCTAGCTGTTCCTTTAGCCCTCTAGCCACCTTCTCCACCATCATCCTCCTCTCTTCCTTATTAAGGAGGTAGGACGCATAGATCTCCTCAGTCCTTATCACTACTAACTTCTTTCTCCTTCTGGTCTTTGGAGTTAGATCTTGATCCTTAAGCCAAGCGGCTGGATCAACAGCATTGTACTGAACTATATCCTCAGAACGAGCTCCCAGCTTCGACCATTTCTCTATGGGAATACACTTTGGGGTGAAAAGCTTGGCTGAAAGAGGGATGGTCAGCTTAGCCACGGCTTCAGAGTGTGGACTATCATTAACACAGTAATGGGGTATTGCGAGACCATAAGCCACGCGTGCAGCTTCAGGGGAGCTGAAGGAGATCGCTATGTCAGGTCTCCAGTCCTTAACGACCTTTAATAGTCTTAGAGCTCTTTTGAGACTGGCTTGAAGTTTACCTGCGAGATCTGCTCCTCCATATTCTCCAACCACTATAGCATCCATTCCCTTAGCCTTAAGCAGCTGTTCTACTTCTCTGTACTTCCTGGAGGTTTGAAGAACTTCATGGCCTTTTGCTTTGAGTATATCTATCAACCTACCGAAGAATCGCACCTGTTTAGGTGTGTTAAGGTCTATCCAAACTCTCAATTTATTACACCTTAGCTTGCATTAGCCTAAAGGTACCTAACCTTCCTTATATGAAATTTTTTACTCCAACCCTTGACGATGTAGACCCGCCGTAACACACCCTTGTTCACGTCTACTTCAAGAATTAATGGGTGTCCACGACGATCTATCTTAAGGTCTGCCTTTGAAGAATCCTCGCTGCCTGTATAACGACAAAGCAATTAATAACGTCGCTACAACGAAGCCTTCGCTTGAAAGGACAACTCCTTCAGCCTCTACGAAAGGCGTGTAAGCCTCCACGGCCACTTTCTCTAAGAGCTTTAACGTGAAAGTAAAGGTTGGAATGCTAGATACATGTATATCTACCTGTACCAGTAGCCAAAAGGAGTTAGAGTGAAGTGGCCAGAAGAGAGGTGTATAGCCGGTAAAGAAATCCAAGATTATATGTGAACAGTAGGCGGCAACCATAATCAGTAATGTAGTACCCCTTACTTTCCTATTCCTTGAAAGTCCGTATAGGACTGGTATAGTAGCTAAAGGGAATATCAAGGAATGACTCATCGATCTATGTATATGTAGCAAGATATCGAGATCTGGCGTCGTGGATATTGCGGACGCCGCCAAGGAACGTTTAAGGTCTACTCCGAGCAGGGTAAGGGAGGTTAAAACCACGGCGAAGTGAATAATGGGCTCAGGCAACCCTCATCACAGCTCAAACCCGCCTCCGTAGAGGCTCCTCTATTTAAGACTTATTGAGGTTGGAAAGGCTTTTAACTTTAAGGACTCGTCGCTTTTGGTAGGGGTCCTCTATTGCCTAAAATAATGGAAATGGATTCCTCTCAAGTGGCTGAGGCTGCAGCTCAAGGAGCCCTCTGCATAGCTGTCATAGGCTGCGGCTGGATGGGCTTACCTACAGCTCTGCTATTTGCTGAGACAGGAGCTAAAGTTATCGGGGTGGTGAAGTCTGAGGAAGAAGCATCTCTGCTTAATCAGGGAATCGCTACCGTAGCTGAGCCTGGCATAGAACCTCTCCTACGTAAACACGTGGAGAGCGGGAGGTTTAAGGTAACTCTGGACGCTGCTAATGCGGCTTCTCAGGCTGATGCTATATTAATAATTGTGCCTACGCATGTGGGGAGGGGAAAGAAGCCTGACTACTCAGCCATTGTGGATGCTAGTAGGAACGTGGGCAGAGGGCTTATGAAAGGTAGCTTAGTGATCGTTGAGAGCACGGTTGGTCCAGGCGTAACGGAGGAGGTTGTTAAGTTTGAACTTGAAGAAGTTTCCGGCCTAAAAGCTGGCGTAGACTTCGGCTTAGCTTACAGTCCAATAAGGGCCAGCGCGGGAAGGGTCTTTAGAGACTTAACCTCTTATCCTAGGATTTTAGCGGGCTTTGATGAAAGAAGCTTTCATGCAGCCTCTTCTCTACTGAGCTTGATTGTGAAGGGAGGTATAATTAAGGTGAAGGACATTAAAACAGCAGAGGCAGTGAAGCTGTTCGAGAACATTTACCGGGATGTAAATATTGCCTTAGTCAATCAATTAGCGCTTTTCTGCGAAGCTGCGGGGATTGACGTGGTGGAGGCCATTAATGCCGCCAATACCCAACCCTTCTGTCACTTACATAGGCCTGGAATGGGTGTTGGAGGTCACTGTCTCCCTTCTAACCCATACTTCTTGCTGGAGAAGGCTAGGAAGCTTAAAGTAAACTTAGACCTTGTTCGGGCTGCAAGGAGAATCAACGATAGCATGCCCTTCCACACCATCAAGCTGATAACCGCTGCTCTGCGAAGCTGCGGTAAAACCTTGAAGGGCTCTCATGTGGCTATATTGGGGGTTTCCTTTAAGGAGGAAGTTAAGGAACATCGATATTCGCCTTCCATTTACGTGGCGGAGAGGCTTATGAGGAGGGGTGTGAAGATCTCTATTTATGATCCTTTCTTCACACCTGAGGAACTTAGCGTACCGGGGGTGAGGATAGCCCCTACCCTAGAATCATGTGTAGAAGGTGTGGACTGCATACTTTTGGCGGTGGCTCACGAGAAATTTAAGTCATTAGATCTTAATCTGTTGGCTAAGCTAGTCAAAATGCCAGCAGCTTTGGTGGATGGCCGTCAAGTAATAGACCCTATAAAGGCTAGGGAAGCAGGCTTTGTCTATGCAGGGATAGGGAGGGGCTTGGTTGTTGCGTAGGTTAAAGGTAGCGGTAATAGGTTGCGGTTTTTGGGGGCTTAACCATGCAAGGGTATTTAAGGAACTTGACTCGGCAGAGCTGGTGGCTGTATCGGACGTTGATGAAGCGAGAGCCAGATTGGCCGGGACTAAATACGGCGCTAAGTGGTATTCAGATAATCTGTCCCTGCTGGCGAAGGACGACGTGGATGCCGTGACGATATGTACACCCTCCTCTACTCATATGGAGGTGGCTATCCAAGCTATTGAGTACGGTAAAGACCTCCTCGTAGAGAAGCCTTTAGCTTCCTCTGCCGAGGAGGCTTTAAAGATCATTAAGGCTGCCGAGAAGGCAAACGTCAGACTCATGGTTGGCCACATAGAACGCTTTAACCCAGGTGTCAGGAAGGTTAAAGCTTTGATAGAGGAGGGCAGGGTCGGTGAAGTTGTGTTGCTTTCTTCGAGGAGGGTGTCTATGTGGCCAGTTAGAATCGGAGATGTAGGAGTGGTTAAGGACTTAGCTATACATGATATAGACGTCATGAGGTTTCTGTTAAATAAGGAACCTACTGAAGTGTATGCTGTTGCGGGGAGTTTAAGGCATACTTATGAAGACTACGCGCACATAATCTTAAAGTTCGCCTCTAAGGAGGCAGGTTTCATAGAGGCTAACTGGTTAACGCCTCATAAAGTAAGGAAACTGATCGTAACATGCACTGAGGGTATAATCACCCTCGACTATATAACTCAGCAGGTAACTATTGAAGATTCTAGAGGCTCCCATACTCCGGCCTTCCAATGGCAGGAGCCTCTGAAGCTTGAGCTTCAAAGCTTTGTAAACTCGCTTTTAGAGAATAGAAAGTTTGAGGTAGACGGTAAAGACGGCTACAGGGCTCTCAGCATAGCTGAAGCAGCTTTAAAGTCTGCGGTTCAGGGCTCCTCAGTAAAAGTGGGATACGAGGATTAATGTTTAATTGATTATTTAAAGTTTAGTGGATCTCTTCAATTAACTTTTTATACACCTCAGTTAAAAAGCTACCCAGAGGTTGAAGGCTGGGGTATAGGTGAAGGTAGGAGCTAAGATAGCTAGTGGAAAAACAAAAAACATCTATGAGCTGGATGACCCATCCCTCGTACTCATAGAGTTTAGGGACGACGTAACGGCCCTTGATGGGCGTAAGCGAGATTTTATCGCTGGTAAAGGAGCTATCAACGCTGCGATAACGGCAAAGCTCATGGAGGTGCTAAACACTTCTCAAACTCCTACACATTTCGTTAAGCTGGAGCCCCCTTCGGCTATAATAGCCAAGAGATTACGCATGTTACCCTTAGAGGTAGTATGCCGTAACATAGCTGCTGGCCACCTTGTTAAGCGCTTACCTTTCAAGGAAGGTGATCTTCTCGACCCGCCTATTGTCGAGTTTTACTTAAAGGATGACGAGAGAGGGGATCCTATGGTTAATAAGAGGCACATGGCGGCTCTCGGCTTGGCTACACCAAGCGAAGCGGAGTATATGGAGGAAGCTACGCTTAAAGCCAACGAGGTCTTAAAGAGGTTCTTAGCTTCTAGGGAGCTAACCCTCATCGACTTTAAGCTTGAGTTCGGTAAACTGCCTGATGGCTCCCTTATCATAGGAGATGAGCTTGACCCCGACTGTATGAGAATTAGAGACTCCTCGACGGGGAGGATCTTAGATAAGGATCTTTATAGACGAGGATCACCACTCGAGGAAGTCTTGAAGGCTTACTTGGAGTGTAAGAGGAGGATAGTTGAAGGTGGTTAAAGAAGCCTGCGGAGTCATAGGAGTCTTATCAGCCAAGAAGGATCATGTCGCCTCTGATATATATAGAGGGCTTTACGCCCTGCAACATAGAGGTCAGGAAAGCGCAGGTATCTATATATGTGGCTCTTCACCCATACAGGGCTTCAAGGGATTGGGCTTTGTTCATGAAGCGTTAAGCGGTAAAGCCGAGAATCTTGAAGGATGGTGTGGAGTAGGCCACGTAAGGTATTCCACTACCGCTAATTCTACAATTGAAGAAGCTCAACCTTTACTTTATGAATGTGCTGGTAGACGTTTTGCCTTAGCCTTTAATGGTACTATATCTAACTACTTGGAGCTTAAAGAGAAGCTCGGCAAGGAAGGTTTCTCCTTCAAGACGATGACTGACACTGAAGTCTTAGCTGCTCTCCTATCGCTTAACTTGGCTGAGACAGG
>QMSI01000058.1 GCA_003649615.1 Thermoprotei archaeon
AAGCGGGCAAGGAGTGACGTCGCCGTTATGTTTAATTGAAAGCGTGTGGGTTCCTGCTCTACATCCCGGTTTAAGCTCCTCATACATCTTAGAGGCTATAGATGAACCTGTTTCTACACCCTTGGCTAGAAGCAGTGTGTATTGTGGGGTCTGCGTCACGTATATGGATATGTTTGGTTTACGTAGTTGCTCGTTGTAGAGGCGTTGAAGCCATTCACTGTACTTAGCCGTCGTTAGTTGCGCGCTAGGCAGCTCATGTTTACCTCTACCCATGGGAATATAGTGGAAAATTCTTAGTCCTTTAGCTCCAAGCTCTTCAGCTAAACCTAGAAGCTCTAGAACTTGCTCAACGTTGAAACTGAACACGCAGGGGTCAATGAGTATCTCAAGTCCAGCTCTCCTACAGGCTTTAAGTCCTTCTAGAGCTTTCTCGAAGTTCCCTTGCCCCCTGATCTGGTCATGGATCTCGGGAGATGCCGCATCTAAGCTTATTGAAACCTCAGTCAACCCCGATTTTCTTAATTTCTCAGCTACTTGCTCAGTGATTAAGGTTCCATTGGTAGCAAGCGAAGCCCGTAAACCTAGCCTTGAAGCATGTTCTATAAGGTCGTAGACGTCTTCGCGAAGTAGAGGCTCGCCTCCACTAAATATGAGCTTGGTGTCCTTCCCAAAGCACTTAGCTACTTCCTCAACTACCCCCAGAGCTTCATCGGTAGAGAGCTCTACACCTCCTTGGAGCTCTGCAGCATAGCAGTGTCTACAATGAAGATTACACTTAGCTGTGACGTTATAGATCACCCTCCTCACAAGGTACACCTTTCCCCACTTCGGCACTGCTAAAGATAAAGTTTCATGTTACCAGCCTCAGTTAGTCTCATCAAGGTTTTTTAGGCCTCAGCCCTTAGCGATGGACTCATTAACCTCCCTCATCCATCGCAAGCCTCTCATCCCAGACTTGTTGGAGACCGTAAGCAAGCTTGACCTTGAAGCTCCCTGCAGAAACCTAAAGTAGTCTTCGGTCCTATTGAAAGGTTGACGATGCGCATGATGTCGGGTAAGAAAGGCGCGATCGGCGCTTTGGGGCTGAACGTTGCTCTCTTAGGGGCAGTCAGCTTCATCACCGATGTAAGCAGTGAAATGATCATGCCCGCCCTTCCACTTTTCATAGCCTCGCTAGGCGGAGGAGGCTTAGCTATAGGATTAATCGGTGGCCTCGGCGACGGCATAGCAAGCATACTCAGGTTAACGGCTGGCTATGCGTCAGATAGGTTAGGTAGGCGTAAAATTCTCGTAGCATTAGGCTACTTGACCTCATCTATCTCAAAGATGGGTTTAACCTTAGTTGGAAGCTGGCAGCACGTGTTAGGATTAAGGGTAGCGGAGAAGGCGGGTAAAGGTATCAGGACTCCTCCTAGAGATGCCCTCATCGCTGAGTCTGCAATTGAAAGTTGGAGAGGTAGGGCTTTTGGTCTTCACCGAGCCCTGGACACAGCTGGGGCTGTCATAGGGTCGATAGTAGCCTTCGTCCTACTTAGCTTGGTTAACATGGATTTTAGATCATTCTTTTTGATGGCCGGAGTTATAGCCTTCATGGCCCTCATACCTCTCTATTTCGTTAAAGAAACCGTACACTACGTAACGACTAGAGGTTTCATCTTATCGCTGAGAAATCTACCTAAACGGTTTAAACTTCTTCTACCCATCACTACCTTGTTTGCGGCTGGAAACCTCAGCTACATGTTCCCCCTGTTAAGGGTCAGCTTACTCTTTGAAGGATGGGCATCGACAGCTGCCCCCCTACTGCTATACGTATTCTTTAACGTGGTGTACGCCGTATTCTCTTATCCCATGGGGACCTTAGCTGACAGAGTTGGGAAGAGCAGAGTCCTAGCGGTAGGGTATGCAATGTTCGCCTTCACCTTTTCGTTGTTCATTTATGCTTCAGTGTCTTGGTGGATGGTCATGCTCTTCGCGCTGTACGGCTTAGCCTACGCCAGCGTGGAGGGCGTAGAGAGAGCCCTCGTAGCTGACGTGTGCGGTGAGCTTAAAGGAACAGGCTTAGGTATCTACCATGCCCTTACGGGACTGGCAATAATAGTAGGCAACCTTATAGCTGGAGCCTTGTGGGAGCTGGTTAGCCCATCCTACGCTTTCATGTTCGCTGCCTCCCTCAGCACCGTCGCCATGCTCCTTCTAGCTTTGTGGAGCCTTCAAGCCAGCCGAGGCTAGATTAAAGGTTTTAGAGGTTCCTGTCTCAAGCTTGCCAACATGCTCTCATAGAGCCTCCTCAACCTCCTACTGGCAGTTTCGTGTTGGAGCTTGCTTACAATTAGCTCAGGGGTGCTTGCGCCTACGTGGTTAAATAGAGGCTGTCGATCTACGATAAGTTCGCCCCGTTCGTCCAAACCCTTAGCCTCTATTCCATCCACCCTAAATGGGACGCGTAGGTGAGGGATTATTTCCCTGGAGAGGTGGGTAACGAATACCGTTAACGAGCGGCGAGGGAGGTTGTTAAGGAGGGCAGCCATCATCCTCCCCATGGCCCCAGGCTCCGTGAGAGCCTCGAACTCGTCTATGAGGACTAGTTTGGGTCCAGGCTTAGTGAAGATGAGCCTTAAACGCCTAATAGCATACTCCAGGCTTCCAAGCCTCTTAGCTGTCCTACGTCTCAGGAGGAATAGCGGCATTAAGGGAACCTCTGCTTTTTCAGCTGGAACTGGGAGCCCTAGTAATGCCATGAGGTGGATCTGGGTTATGGTGAGGAGGAGTGTCGTCTTACCACCGCTATTAGCACCTGTCAAGAGCACGACGCGCTGTGGAGTCGCGCCCAGCAACTTGATCTCGGTATCTCCTATAGCGTAGGAAACTGGCTGAACCTTGGCTATACCCAGCTTTTCTTCACGTAGTAGGGTTAGGTTTCGAGCATTGATGAAGCCCAAACCGAGCTTATTAACGAGCTTAGCAGGCCTTAGATCATAGTCAAGGCTGAACCTAGCCAACGCCAGCGAAAGGTCGAAGTCTATCAGGGACTTTAAGCACCGCTTCACGCTTTCTCTAACCTTATAGAGCTTCTTAACCAGCTCTCTAGCTTCAAGGAAACGCTTCTCACCAACCTCCCTGCGGTTGAGGCTTCTCAAAGCCTCCAGCTTATATCTAGGTAGCTCAAAGTAAGGAGCTTCAACCTCCTCGAGAGCTTCTTCAAGAAGTTTTTGAGCCCTCCAGCTTAGATTAAACCTATCTGTAGCCTCAGCTATTAGGCTTCTAGCTCCTTCTTTAAACGATTCAGCTCCTCCGCCTTCCCTTAACACCCTCCTGGCTAAGGACTTAACCTCAGCTTCAAGCCAGCCAAAGGCTTCTTCGATATCCTCCCCTTCAGGGGAGTAGAGGGACATGAGGCGAGCCACTTCCTTGATAAGTTCCAGCGAGCTGTCCTCTCTTAAAGCTTTGAAGACTGAGAACTCGCCGTAAATCTCAGCGAGTTCAAGAAAGGCTTCAAGAGGCTTTCTCCAAGCAGAGTAGAGTGAGGCGATGATATGGGGAACCACCTCTATGTCTTCAAGCCCAGCTATTGGAACTAAGCCCGGCTCGTCGACAGGCAGCTGCGTCATGGTTAGGGTTACATCGTTCTCCTCCACCACGTTTCTAGCCTTCTCAGCCGAGTCTATGAGCTCCACCTTGATGAAAGGTGTATACATAGCCTCAGCTTCTTCATAGAGCTTCTTACTGGTCAGAGCAAGAGCCACGTTAAGGATAGGGAGCTTAGCTCGCTCGAAAGAAGCCTGCAGCAGCTTAGCCTTGACCTCCTCGTAGTCTATCTCTCTAAGTAGTTTCATCGCCTCCTCCACTAGCCTTAACCTTCCTTGAGCCTCCTCTAAGCTCAAGGAAGGTAGGGTAAGGAGAAGGCTGTGCCTGGCTGGCTCCAAAACAGGGTAGCGAGCCGCTTCTGTTAGAACTTCCTTTAACACCTTTCTGGCATCCTTAGTGCAAGCCACATCTGATAGCTTAACTTTAGCTTTAACCTCCTTTAACCTTAAAGCTAGCCTAGAAGCTTCTTCAACGCTAATCTTGAGCAGCGTAGAGGCTGAGGCTAGGTCGCATAGGTCTAAACAGTCTTCGAGGAAAGGATGCTGAAAGCTGGGGAGTTTACGGACTCTGGCCCCTAGAGCTAGGATTAGTGAGGGGTAGGACATCGATAAGCTCTAGGCTCTAAGCCTAAAAAGGCTTGGGTAAACTACTCGACCTCTCTCTCAAGCTCCCTGAAGGGTTGAGGAAGTTGAGGTTCAAACCTTAAGAAGATAGGAGTTGGGTAGTTAGTAACGCCAGCTTGCCGTACATGTTCAATGCCTTCAACTACTCCTTCCAGAAGGCTCGGCGGGAGGGCGAAGATGACGTGGCCTGGGTCACATGCGGCAAACACTTTGTCCCCTCCGCCTGGAGGAACGAGGACAGGCTTCTTGGAGCTAAACGTTTTAGCGATGGCATAGCCACACGATGCGTGTTTACCTGAATACTTTATCTCCACGCTGTCCCCGTTAATGTAAGAGTAGCCTAAGGCTAGCAGCTGAGATTGAGCTGGGTTACAGTACATTAACACCACGTCTGGGAGCCATGGAGCCTTCGACATAGGAGTAGAGGCTACAGCGAAGCAGCTGTGGGGGCAGATATTGCATTCCTCCAGAGATGACTTTACACCTTTAATGGCGGCGCACATATCCTTAAAGAAGCCACACTTAAGGAAAGCGCTCGCGAAAGTTTCTAGGTCCACCTTTAACCAGCCGAAGATAACTTTAGCAACCTGACATGCACATTCTTCATTCGTTACAGCAACGCTCCATCCATACCTCCAAGACATGGCTAGGGTCTGGCAGACCGCTAATTTAACCTTCATCTCGCCCGGAGTTTTGAAACCTTTAATCTCCGAGGACTCCTTAACTAGCTTAACTGCCACGGGTTGAGATTCTAGCTTTAGGAGAGCTTGTAGCTTTGAAGAGAGTTCCTTCAACTTGGAAAGCAATACGATCACGAGTATAGTCTCTTAGAGGACCATTTTTAGTTTTAGGTAGGAAAATGTAAGAGGCTGAGCAGCCTCCTTTTACTCTAGGCGACTAGCTTGGACTACGAGGAGGTCTTAGCCTACTACTCTAGGCCTGAAGTTAAGGAGGAGGTAGTGTCGTACTGTAGGGGGCGTTGGGTTGCTTTAGAGGGGGAGGAGAAGGAGGGAAGGGTTTTCTTAAGATACTGGAGGAGAGGAGAGAGACCCATAACCATTGATACAACTGAGGATTTGGAGAAGCTGATTAAGAGGTTCAAGGGGCTTAAGCCTAGAACCTTCTATGCCTCTATAAACCTTTACGCTAAGCTTGAGCTTGCTGAAGACCTCGATAAACCCTTCAACATAACTTTCACATCTCCAGTCTGGGACGTGGACGCAAGCCTTGAAAGCTGGCGTCAAGCCTTAGATGCCGCTGAAACAATAGTATCGAAGCTCGAGAAGGAAGGAGTAGAGGAATCTTTATTCTTGAAGTGGTCAGGTCGAGGCATACACGTACATATACATGAAAGAGCCTTCTCCCCCGACCTCCTCGCTAAGCATAATCCTCTCGACGTGGCGTTCTCCGTCGTGGAATATGTTTTACGCTCCGTTAAGAGTGAGCTGAAAAAGATAGCTTCATTAGCTCCGACAGGCGATAGGCCACTTAAGGTTGAGAACAAGATCGACTTGAAGAGGGTTTTCACCGCCCCCCTATCGCTTCACCGCAAACTAGATCTATGCTGCGTATGCTTTAAACCCGATAAGCTGATCAGTTTTCATCCGGATTGGGCTAGACCTGAGAGCTTTAAACATGACCCTTCGTGGAGGAAGTACGAGGAAGGAGAAGGGGATAAACTGGCTGAAAAGGCGTTGGTAGAGGTTGGAGGCTACGATGGCTGGCCTGGCTATGTTAAGACAGGGCAAGCTAGAACTGTTGTGGAGGCCGAAGAGGTTCGACCAGCCACCATACATGGACTTAAAGCCCCTACAGGTAGGCTGGGTAGGTTTCAGGTCATGGGCCTCCTACAAGCTGCCCGCTATTACTTAGTGACCGGGGATCTCGAGAAGGCAAAGTCCTTCGGCCTTAATCGAGCCGTCTTCTATGCATGGGCTAAACGCTACGCCAGAGACCGCCTCCTTCAACCTAGACGCCGCGCCACGTTAACTACATACGTGCACGGCGAGAAGAAAATGGAGCAGATTGGAGATGAAGGAGCTTACCTTTCACCCAGAGGCTGGTTCGCCATAGGTGACATGGAGCAGAAGCCTAGCGACTACGATAGACAGATAGCTAAACGTATAGAGGCCATTATACCTTACGAGGAAGCTTGGAAAGCGGCGCTTGACTACTTAAGGAACTTCCCACGCACCACCCTACTGGATCAACAACGTTTTTATGACGAGGTTTATCGGCCGGTACGCGATGATTTCCTCTCGGTGATCAAACGTAAACGTAGAGGAAGCCAAGCAACACTAGATGAGCTCTTTAAAACTGGAGGAGCCTAGACATAATCCTTAACACAGAGTGACTTCTTAAACTAGGAACAGGGGTGTATGCATGCCTTTTTATGTAATGTTAACTAAGCTGACAAGTGAAGGTAGGGAAACTGTGAAGGATAACCCTAAACGTATCCTTGAGGTCAATAAGGAGATAGAGGCTATGGGTGTAAAGGTGTTAAGTCAGTTTTTACTCCTTGGCCCTTATGACTTCGTAAACATCATAGAGGCCCCAGACAACGAAACCGTAGCTAAGGTAGCTATTGAGCTGGGCGCCAGGGGGACCATCGATACTTTAACCATGCCCGCTATACCCATCGAGAAGCTAATAGAACGCTTATCGAAGTGACCTAATACTTCATTTTTTAACTATTAGCGTTGGATTGTTTTACCTTGGCTTCGATGTCTCGTTTTAGCTGACCGAAGCCCATTAGGGCTAAGACCGCCCTCATGTCCTTTATGCCGACAAGAGCCTTAGCCTGTTCCTTAACCACACGTTTAGGGTTGAAGCCTATCCCTAGACCTACATTCTTTATTATCAACAGGTCGTTGGCCCCATCCCCTATAGCTACGCACTCCTCTAGCTTAATTCCATGTTTTTCAGCCACTTCCTTTAATACCCTTAATTTATCTTCAGGATCCATGATGCCCCCCTCCACCTCTCCTGTCAGTACACCGTCCTTGACAACGAGGCGGTTAGCGAAGACGTAGTCAAACCCTAATTTACGTCCTACCTCCTCAGCGATTATATCAAAGCCTCCCGTTATCAACACGGTAATGAAGCCTGCGCTCCTTAACGTTGAGATCATTTCCTGCGCTCCAGGAACCACCTTAATCCTATTAGCTACCTTCTTGACCCGGTCTATCGGGAGGCCTTTAAGCAAGGCTGTCCTCATTTTAAGGGCTTCCTTGAAGCTTATCTCACCTTCCATAGCCTTCCTCGTGATCTCCTTGACCTCTTTCTCCACTCCTGCTTCCTTAGCTAGCTCGTCGATGACCTCGCCATTTATTAATGTACCGTCAGCATCAAATGCCACGAGGCGCCGTTCTTTGAGGAAGCCGTCTTCCGTCTCTATAGATACGCCTACACCTATTTCATTGCCTCTTTCCTTGAGTACGTCCTCCACTACCTTAAAGGGGACCTTCACCTCTGCCAGGTCGACCAGGAGTACCATTACAAAGAGGTTTAGAAGGGAGGAAGCTCTCGCCTTAACGATGTTGGCGTTCAGCGATGCCAAAGCTTCGGTTATACCAGCTACTATACCAGGTCTATCGAAGCCAGCTACAGTAACCACAACTCTCAAGCCTAAACCCAACCCTCCTCTTTAGGATCGTGAACTTCCACCCTTAACCCCAGTTCTTTGCCTTTCTCTAAAATATGGTTGCGTAGCTCTTCGAAGCTTCTCTGATCTCCCTCGAGGCTGATGAGCAGGTTCATGACGAAAACCCCCTTCATCACCACTTCGTCCAGGTCCTCTATGTTACCTCCCACCTCAGCCACGGCTGAGGCTAAGCCAGCTATGAGGCCTGGACGGTCCTTGCCCAAAGCAACGATAAGCGCATATTTCTTTGCCATATTTAGCCGCGCTTATCAGGCAGATAGGGGTTTATCGGGTTTTCTATCGGTTTAACACGGTTAGGAGGATGCTTGAATAATGGTGTTGAAGATCGTCTTTATCCATCGCTGAGCTCTCTCATCATTGCCATGTGACAATAAGGCGCCTAGCTGTTCAATCCTCGCCTCCACGAGCGTCTCTTCATCAGTTAAGCTAAAGGAGACCTCAAAATGCTTGTAATGTTTATCAAAACCTGTCATCCACACAGTGCCTCCCTCAGCCTTTATGGAAGCTTGAGTAGACAATTTTTCATCGGAAAGCTTCGCCAGCTTATTGACAGTCCTCGGCCGATGGCCTTAGCAACCGAGTCCTTCTCAGCTAC
>QMSI01000059.1 GCA_003649615.1 Thermoprotei archaeon
AGTATCTACAATCCATGCTCACCTTTAACTTCGGCTACTCCTACTACTACGGTGGAAGACCGGTAGCTGACCTAATCATGGAAAGACTTCCTAATACCATCGTACTATTAGGGGTATCTACTATCTTCGCGATCGTTATAGGTACTATTATAGGAGCGGTAGCTGCTTATAAGAGAGGTCGGCGTTTCGACGTAGGTTCAATAACTTTCTCGCTCTTAACCACAGCTCTACCTACTTTCTGGACAGGGATGATGCTCTTACTAATCTTCGGCGTCCAGCTAAGAGCTTTTCCTCTTGCAGGTGCTATTAGTAGACCGCCACCACCTGAATTCTGGTCGCAAGTCTTAGACCGGCTTTGGCACCTTACACTACCAGGCTTAACCCTCTTCCTCTTCTTCTATGGCACCTTCGCCTTGCTTGCTAGAAGCGCGGTCCTCGAAACCTTGACGGAAGACTACATCCTAACAGCCAAGGCAAAGGGCCTCAGCAGTAGATCAGTGCTTATTAAACATGCGCTGCGAAACGCCCTACTTCCAATAGTTACCACAGCAGCCATCTGGCTAGCCCAGGTGATAGGAGGCGCCATCATCACGGAGCAGATCTTCACGTATGAGGGCATGGGGTACCTGATATGGATGGCCGTACTAAGATACGACTACCCTGTACTCCAAGCATGCTTTTACATCTTCGCGTTAGCCGTCATACTCGCTAACTTCATCGCCGACATCATCTACGGCTTCATAGATCCTAGGATTAAGTACTGAGGTGAGCTGTATGACAAAAAAAGCTAAGTGGAGCAAAGCGTGGCTGTACAAGCGTAGAGCGAAGGAGTTTTGGAGCCTCTTCAAGACAAGCCGTAAAGGGCTACTTGGCTTAGCTATACTTTTATTCTTTATAGTGCTAGCAGCTTCTGCTCCACTATTGGCTCCATATGACCCCATCCTAGACACCGACCTAGCAGGTTATAGAGCCAAGCCAGTATGGTTGAAGCAGCTAGCTTATCCCGATCTGAGTGAAAACTACTTCCCCATAAGCGATCCTGGCTTGACAAGCCCTGAAAGCTTTGACACATTCTTGATAACCTTAGATCCTAGCTACGCTCCCTTCACGGTAAGCTATATGGATGGTGAAGGTTATAGAGACCCCGGCGTCATATATGCAGTCTATCATAGGACGACGGGTGAAGCTCTAGGGCCTGTCAAATTAAGACTAACTATCCCCTTCGAATACATCTACTCGAGTCCACCAGCACATTTCAAAGCTTTCGTAGCCGTGAAGTACTCTTCACCGACTGAAAGCCCAGCAACAGTAAGGGTGTACATAGTTGACGATGATGGAGAAAGGTACACTATCTGGGAGGAAGGGCTGAGGCAAGATAGATGGACCGCCTCTACACCCTACATAGATTCAAGGCAAGCTGAGCTACGCATGAGGCTATTCCAGACCACCCAGAAGGATCCAGCTGAAGTGATCTTCGACAGCAAAGGAAACTATCTCCTAGAAGTAGAGATAGAAATATTGGATGAAGGAGAAACCTGTGAAGCAGAGGTCTACATCGATCAGATAGACATAAAGCTCTTTGGAGAGGCCTTTGGCTTACTAGGAACAGACTTTTTCGGTAGGGATATCTGGTCCCAGTTCGTCCAGGGCACGAGAATATCACTGCTCGTAGGCCTATTAGCCTCAACAATCGCAGTCATAGCTGGCTTAGCGGTAGGCGTAGTCGCAGGGTACTTCGGAAAAGCGGTGGACGAAATCTTAATGAGGTTTACAGACCTTCTACTTGTACTACCATACTTGCCACTGCTATTGGTGCTAGTAGCCCTCTTCGGCTCTAACATATGGATAATAATACTGATCCTAGGCCTCTTAGGGTGGATGAGCTTCGCCCGTGTTATAAGGTCTCAAGTCTTAAGCTTAAAGGAGAGGCCTTTCGTCGAGGCTGCTCGAGCAATAGGTGCTGGAAGCCTACACATTATAACCAAGCACATCATACCTAACGTGGTATCGTTAGTTTATGTGACCTTAGCTCTATCGGTCCCTTCAGCCATAGTAGCTGAGGCAGCCCTAAGCTTCTTAGGGTTCGGCGACCCCTTCGTCATGTCCTGGGGAAGAATGCTGCATGACGTCCACTACTACGGGGCCTACGTAGATCTATGGTGGGTTATACCTCCAGGAGTAGGCATAGCTCTAATCTCGTTGTCCTTCATCCTGATAGGCTACGCTATCGACGAAATCTTAAATCCTAGGTTAAGGAGGAGGAGATAGTGCACCTCTTAGACGTACAGGAACTGACAATGTATTACCTCATCGAGAGGAGAGGTTGGGTTAAAGCAGTGGACAGAGTAAGCTTCCATATAGATAAAGGAGAAGCACTAGGATTGGTGGGTGAATCAGGCTGCGGTAAAAGCAGCTTAGGGATTACAATACTCAGGATTTTACCTTACAACGCAAGAATCCTTGGAGGCAAAGTAATACTGGAAGGGCGCGATGTACTATCCATACCAGAGGAACAATTCCGTAAGGAGGTTAGGTGGAAGAAGATATCTATGGTATTTCAAGGAGCCATGAACGCGCTCAACCCGGTTATGAAGATAGGAGACCAGATAGCAGAAGCCATAATGATACATGAGAATGTAAGCAAAAAGGAAGCTATTGAAAGAGTTAAGCAACTATTGAAGCTGGTAGGCATAGACCCCAGCCGGGTAAACCACTATCCTCACGAGTTTAGCGGCGGGATGAGGCAACGAGCCATGATAGCTATGGCTTTAGCTTGTAATCCAGCCTTACTCATAGCCGACGAACCGACAACCGCTTTGGACGTGATAGTTCAAGCCCAAGTGCTCAAACTGATCAGAGACATACAGCAGCAAGTGGGCATCTCAACGCTACTGGTTACTCATGATCTAAGCATAGTGGCTGAGCTATGCGATAAAGTAGCTGTAATGTATGCTGGGAAAATAGTTGAGTATGGCTCCACGAACGAAGTGTATTATAAGCCTCGACATCCCTACACTTATAAGCTACTAGGAGCCATGCCTAGCGTTAAAGGCAAAAAGAGAAGACTAGAGTTCATACCAGGAGCCCCACCTGACCTATTAGAGCCTCCACCAGGCTGCAGATTTCATCCACGTTGTCCATACGCCATCGAAATCTGCAGTAAAGAGGAGCCTACTATGCAGGAGGTCGATGGAGTAATGGTTGCATGCCATAGGGCTGGTGAGCTATGGAACTAATAACAGTTGAAGACTTGAAAAAGTATTTCGAGGTAAGGACCGTAAGATTACCGTTAATCAGTAGGCAGCCCAAACGATACGTTAAGGCAGTAGATGGGGTAAGCTTCCAGGTAAAGGAGGGAGAGATCTTCGGCCTCGTAGGCGAGTCAGGTTGTGGCAAGACCACAACGGGTCGCCTCATCCTTAGACTCATAGAGCCTACCTCAGGAAAAATCCTCTATAGAGGAGAGGACCTTCTGAAGTACAGTGGCTCTAAGCTTAGAATGTTGCGCAGGAAAATGCAGATGATATTCCAAGACCCATATGAATCCATAAACCCAAGGATGCTGATAAGGGATGTGGTAGCCGAGCCCTTAAGGGTTCATAAAGCTGTAAGCAGCGAAGAAGAGGTAGAAGCCTCAGTAGCTAAGGCCTTAGAAGACGTAAAGCTAGTGCCGCCAGACGACTTCATGCATCGATATCCACATGAGCTCAGCGGAGGCCAGAGGCAAAGAGTAGCGATAGCAAGAGCTCTCATATTAAATCCCGAGTTCATAGTAGCCGATGAACCTGTCTCCATGTTAGACCTCTCCATCAGGGCTGAAATATTAAACATCATGTTAGACCTAAAGGACAAGTATGGGCTAACCTACCTCTTCATAACCCATGACCTAGCAGTGGCAAAGTACTTCTGCGACCGTATAGCTGTAATGTATTTAGGCAAGATAGTGGAAATGGGAAAAGTTGAAGAAATCATAGACAATCCGCTGCATCCGTACACCAAAGCTCTATTGGCCGCCGTACCTGTCCCTGACCCTAGGGTAAAAATCGGTGAAATCCCTATCATAGGAGAGGTAGCCAGCCCGGTAGACTTGCCTTCAGGCTGTAGGTTCCATACACGATGCGTCTATGCCATGGATAAGTGTAAAGCGGAGGAGCCAGGCTTAGTAGAAGCTGTTAAGGAACACTTCGTAGCTTGCCACCTATACACCTAGACCCCGAAGACAAGATTACATCACCTCTTCGAGAACCTACTTTACTTCTTAAGTACTGCCGAGAGCTCTTCGATGAACTTAAAAGCTTCATCTCTAGTCATAATGATGGTCACGGCAGGCGTTAAAGACCAACCCCTAGCCACTACGGCTACTTGGTCGCCAACCTTCGTGGCCCTAACGAAAACCTGTTCAACATCCACTGAAACCTCCATCGGCTTAGAAGCTAAGTCCTGTAACTTCTTATACGCTACAGAGTCGTCAATAAGCTCCATGGGGTCTAAACTAAGCTTAACAAGGCGGGTAAGCGAAGCTTTAAGCTTGGCCAACCCCCAACCCCGCTTATCGAAGCTCACTTAACGCTTTTAGCTTTACGTTGAGCATCGTTTCATATAGTATAAATAGTTCTAAAAGAGCAGAAGCAGCTTTTAGATAGGTTTAAATCGTTTAATTCCAAAGCTCCTTGTTGGAAGGGAGGCATAGTTTTGAGCGAAGTTTACAAGCGTAAGTATACGTTCGGAGAGGATTATGGGACTAGTGACTACAAGTTTGGCCCTATAACTCTGGGGGAGAGGCCGGAGGTAATTGAGAATAGGGGTTATTTCCCAGATACGTCATCCATCATGTTTAAGCTCATGGGTGTCAAGAAGGACGTCATAGTAGGTAAAGACCTAGCCGTACACTTAGGCTCAAGGGAAGAACTGACGTCGCACCTCGTTTATCCCATGAGAAAAGGGGTTGTAGATAGGGGGGATGAAAAGGCTTGGAAGGTGATTTACGAGATAACCAGGTACGGCTTAGACTTTTTTAGGCAGAGTGACCCTGACTTTAAAGGATTTTATGTATGCGCCGCTTTATCAGCCATTGCTCCACGTTACATGTATGAGAAGATCTTCGAAATTCATAGAAAAATCGATGAGGAAACGAAGCTCATTAAGGCGGTGACCATTATACCTCAACCACTGGCCGTAGCTATTGCTCACAAGGTACCTACATGCATAGTGATAGAAAGCGGCCACGGAAACACGCAAGTGTGTCCTATCTCCAGGTACCCGGTGAAGGGAGCTATGGTGGTGTTAAACCGTGGAGGCAGCGACGCGGATGCTTTAACTAGCCAGATACTTTACGATGCAGGTTATAGTGACATAGCCAAGGAGGAAGCCCTCGTCAGGAGAATTAAGGAAGCGCTCGGTCTAGTTCCGAGGAAGCTCGACGAAGCAGTGGAGGTCGCTAAGCAAAAACCCGAGCTTTTTAGGGCCAAGTATAGAGTTCCGGGAACAAGGATAGAGGTTGATCTAGGCAAGGAGTCTTGGGCAAGGTTCCTTATAGGTGAATACGTATTCAACCCTAAACATGAAATCTTCAAGAGCTACTTCAAGAGAGGCATGCCAAAGCCTAAGGACGTGAAAGTTGGAGAAATACTCTTTAGAGGCATGTTAGATCTAGGTGAGTCTGTGATAGAATCTGTGGAGAAATGTCCCATCGAGCTGCAACCCTATCTTTACGGCAAAGTCCTCCTCTCTGGAGGCAACTTTCACTGGAGAGCTCCTCCACAATTTAGAGAAGTCGCAGTAGACTCAGCGACGAAGCTTAAGTTACTGTTAGCTGAGAAAGGCGTGGAGAACGTGACTGTAGAAGTTGCTCCTGAACCTAAATTTAGCGTGTGGAGAGGCTGCATCATCTATGGCTATGCTGTACCTGAAGATTATACTTGGTCTTGGGATAATATGGAGGGATGGCTAAGGATACATGACTAGGCCGTTTCTCGACGCTTTAAGGAGATACTTCTCCTCTAGAGGATACGTAGAGGTCTCCATGCCTCTACAAGGTGGGCTTGGCTTAGCCTTTGAGAAGGGGGATGAGAGGGTTGCAGTATTCATTATTGATGAGGAAGCCGTTAAGCTAAGAGGAGAGCTGATCAAGAGGCTTATGAAAGCCTCCAGAGGAGAAAACTTCGACCTCGTTTATGTAGCCGCTCCTAAGCTAATAGCCACAGTCTTAGATGCTTCAGTCTTCGTTGAGCTCGGTGTAGGCTTACTAGTCGTGGGAGAAAATGTGGTAGAAGCTGCTCCAGCCAAGAAGCGTAGTCAACCGATCATCGGTGAAGATCTTAGGCGTAGGTTAATGAGGCTAGAGGAGAGAATTGATGCTTTAGAGGCAGAAGAGGCTAGGAGTGAAGGGGTAGAGAGCCTTACCGAAAGGATTACGAGGTTAGAGTTAGAAGTCGAAGCATTAAAGGATAATATCTCCAAATCCCTCAGGAGGCTTGACGCCACGCTGAGCGGCATCTTAGCTAAGGTTAACGCCTTAGAGGAGGTACTTGTAAGCCTAAAACGCGTTAAGATGCCAGCGGTTAGTGTTAAGGAGCCTGGATTAGAGCCTGGTGTTACCGTTGCGGATGAAGGACTCCCCTCCTTCTTTAAGGATAATCCATGGCTCAAGATACTCTCCTCAAAGGGAAGGGAAAGTTGAGAGAGGTTAGAAGGACGAAGATTAGGAGGCTCAGCGTCGTAGTAGATCTCCAAGATTTTCTCGCTCCTCCTATCATTCTAGAGGACTTTATGAAGCTGCAGGGCTCTAACCCTGACCCTGAGAGATATAGGGTCATAGATCTCGAAGTGCTGGTGTGCCCTGAGGACAGCAACGTGGTGTTGACTTCCGAGTGCGCCAAGTGTCCAAGGTTTATACGTAGGTATAGAGACGAGATTCACTGCGTGGAAACCTTAACTTAAGGATCTATTAACAGCTTATAGCCTGCCAATAGATAGTGGTAGTAAGATATGAGGACGCGGTTCGTCTATGTCCTACTAGCCTTAACTTTCACGTTAATCTTCTCCACGTATATATCACCTTCATCCTCAGCTTCCAGCTCTATCAACAATGTCGAGTACGGCCCATACATACTCGATAAGTGTAGCTATGTGTACTTCTGGGTTCCATGTGAAGCTGCTGGGGAGACTGGAATAGCGGTACGCATGATCTATCCTCACGAACCTAGATATTCCGAAGGAGCTCCAGTAGTCGTGTACGTGCCAGGCGGGATCCATGGAGGCTACTTCAGCATACTTAGCCAGGACTACGACCCCCAAGGTCTGATATGGTTAGAGTTTCTTTTCCCAGGCGGTAGCCATGAAGGGTTTTCGAGCGGAGGAAACTACGATTACAGAGGAGAGGCCTGTCTCGCAGCCCTCTATGCTGTACTCCAGTTTGCTCAAGGTAAGTTAACTAACGCGGCAGGGAAATACATAAGAGACTACGTAGACTATGAAGTTCTCACCAACGACGTGGGTCTATACGGCTCCTCCTACGGCGGCGTCATATCAGCTTTAGTCTTCGCCAAGTATTCCTCAGGGTTGGAGGGGGTTAAGTACATAGTTTTCTACGAGTCCCCTCCTTGCTGCTACTTCGCAACCACAGACCTCGGTAGAGTGGCTGACGACCCTAATCCTAGCTTCGATGCCGATGGCGACGGGCTTCCCTGGAACGACTATAGGAACCCTAACTACGTTCTTTACACAGCCAGCGAAGAGGGGTGTACCATAAACTTCTCTACGCTACGATACGACCCCGAGGTGGGGCTCTACCTAGACAACGACGGAAATGGGGAGCCCACTTACGTGGTTAGCGATGGGAGAAAAGTAACTGATGTTGATGGCAGTGGAGCCATCGAAGCTGATGAAGACTACATACTCCCTTACTGGTCCTTAGACCTCTGGGGGAGGAAAGTGTACTCGGCGCTAGTGATGGAGGGCGCTTCCCAGCAAGGCCTTTTAGATCAGCTAAGTGAAGACTATCTAAGTCTCGAGGAAACAAGAGCGTTCTGGGAGTGGAGAGAACTTAGCCCTCACTATGATGAAGTAGCAGCTAATGCTCCTTGGTTAAAGGTAATGGAGCTCGCCTTCCTGAAGGAACATATGATGCCAGCCCCCGACTATAGCAATGTGGTTATAAACTACAATGCATTTAAATCGCGTGGGCTGTGGGTCAGACTAAACCCAGATAAATGTTACTTAGAGTACGTGCTTGGAAGAACAGTAGAGTGGGAGGATAACGATGCCCTCGTCGATGTAAACTTCGATAACGTAAAGGACATGGTCATCTCTGACGACAGGGCTAACCTTGTTAGCCGCGAACGTAAACTGGTGGAGGTCGCCTCGGTCTTAGAGATGGCAGACCGCGTATATTATGATTGTTGGGACGGCAACCTTGAGGAGGTGTTGACGGCTCAGTCCAACGTTCCAAGTAC
>QMSI01000060.1 GCA_003649615.1 Thermoprotei archaeon
AGGCTAAAAAGAAATTTATGGGCACGGAAGCTTTCAGCTGATCCATGTATGGATTACACGACAAGCACTAACTCCCTAGGAATATTCAGGAAGCTTAAAATGTCAAGAAGAAATCATCACTTTGAGTAGGCATCTCAAATACAATAATCTTCCAGCTCATCCTCCATGCTCCTATATGAGGGAAAACACACTACAAATGTTGGAGGGGAAAGTAAGAGTTGTCCGTATTAGATTTTAGGTCGAAAATGTTAGCCCGTTAAACTTAAATTCTTCTGTCGGACGTAGACTTAACCCCTTCGCTGCTTCATATTAGAGTCAAGGGTGGATGATAAGCTTGTCAAACCTTAAAACAACAAACTTCCTTGCTTGGCTCGGCAGACGTAGAGAGCGCAAGATCCTTGAGATGGCTGAAAAACATATGGAGAAAGTAGTGGTGACCGTGAAGGCCCTTAAGAAGACGGTCTATGCCTTCTGTGAAAGTAACGTAGGGGAAGTTAAGAAAGGCTTCGATGAGATTTTTAAGGCCGAGAAGGAGGCTGACGATTTAAAGAGGAACATTATAAAGGAGCTTTCCGTAGGAGTCTTTCATCCAATAGATAGGGATGAAATAACGAGGCTACTCTTAACCATGGATGATATAGCCTCAAACGCTAAGGGAGCCGGAGCGAGGATAACATTCATGTGTTTAAAGATCAAAGACGAGGAGATCTTGAGGAGGCTTAAGGATATAGCAGATAGATTGACTGAAATAGTTGATGAAACGTCCCAGGCGGTAAAGGAGCTTGTAGATAATCCTAAGAAGGCCTTAGAGAAAGCCGATCGCGTTGAAGAGCTTGAAGAGAACATTGACGATGTGAGGAGGGAACTTTTACATAGAATTTTGCTTATCGGTGATGAGCTCGGTCCTTCTAGGCTTGTGTGTCTAAAGGACGTGGTGGATAGCATGGAGAACGTGGCCGACAGATGTGAAGATACCGCTGACTTGATAAGGAGCTTAGCTATCCTCACAACGTAGTAAACCTTGATGTTGATTAAGTCTAGCGATTAATGTCTAGGTCACAGTTACAGACTTAGCTAAGTTACGAGGCTTATCTGGGTCGTTACCTCTAGCCACCGCTGCGTAATAAGCTAGAAGCTGTAGGGGTACAACGTAAACGATAGGTGACAATACTTCAGGTAAGCCTGAGGGTACTCCTATGAAGTCCTGCGAGAAGGCTTTAACTTCTTCATCATCCTCTTCAGCCACAGATATTATGCTTGCGCCCCTCGTTTTCATCTCCATAACGTTTCCTAGGAGCCTCCCTCGAACTTCGCCTTTAGGTACTATGAAGACGCATGGAAAACCTTCCTCTATGAGAGCGATGGGTCCATGCTTAGACTCGCCAGCAGGATAACCTTCAGCATGTATATAGCTGATCTCCTTAAGCTTTAAGGCCCCTTCAAGCGCAGTAGCTACATTGATGCCTCGGCTAAGGAAGTAGAAGCTAGGGGCGTAGGCATACCTTAACGCGATAGACTTTACCAGCTGTCCCACGTTGCCCAGGCAGAAGTCCATAACCTTAGGCACATTTAAGAGAGCTTCCTGTAAGGCTCTATGTTCCTCCGCCTCTAAAATGCCTCGGCGAAGACCCAGCATCAACGATAGCTGAGCTAAGATAGCTAGCTGAGAAGTAAAAGTCTTGGTTGCTGCAACACCTACCTCAGGCCCTGCTTGCGTACCAATATAGACGTGTGAAAGCCTAGTTATGGAGGAGCCCATGACGTTGGTTATGGATAATACCTTGGCACCTTTTTCTAAAGCCATTTTAATCGCATCTAAGGTATCAGCCGTCTCGCCAGATTGAGATAATGCCAACAGCGTGGTCTTTTCATCAATTAAGTTTCCACACCATTCACTAAACTCCGAGGCCAAGATTGGTTTAGCATCTATGGCTGCTAAGCGGGAAAGCATGTAACTTCCAGCTAGACATGCATGGTAGGAAGTACCGCAAGCTACAAGGTATAGCTTCGAAGACCCCTCTATGACGCTACACATGTTCTCTAAGTAAGACCTTGGTGCACGTAGAGTGTTCCTAACGGCTTGAGGCTGTTCATAGATCTCTTTTAACATGAAGTGAGGGAAACCACCCTTCTCGGCTTGCTCGGGGCTCCAAGAGACAAGCTCCACTGCTCTATCGACAGGTTCCCCGTTCTCTATACGTTCCACCGAATACCCTTGAGGCGATATCACCGCTAAGTCGCCGTCGTAGAGGAAAACAGCCTTATTGGTTAACCATAACAAGGCTGGTAGATCCGAGGAGAAAAAGGTTCCATTTTCTCCAAGCCCTAAGACTAAAGGACATTCCTTCCTTGCACATACTATTTTATCTGGTTCAAGCGGGGAAACAACAGCTACAGCAAAGGAGCCTGAAAGCTTCAGAAGAGCCCGTTTAACAGCTTCCTTTAAGCTTAGTCCTTCCTCAAGCCCTTCCTCCACGAGGTGGCAAATAACCTCGGTGTCGGTCCTGGACTTGAATACATGGCCTTTAGCTTCGAGCTCCTCCTTCAACTGATGGAAGTTCTCTATAATACCATTGTGGACCACCGCAACCAAACCATGACAATCAGAGTGAGGGTGTGCGTTTTGAGGAGAGGGGGCGCCATGCGTAGCCCAGCGCGTATGCCCTATACCTACATGTCCCGGAAGGTCGTCAAAGTTCAGGAGTCTATGTATCTCGTCTATCTTACCTTTACCCTTCTTAACGTAAAGTTTCCCTTCGTGGACGGTAGCTAGCCCGGCTGAGTCATATCCTCTATATTCTAACTTCTTTAGCCCTTCATGTATGATGATGGCTGCGGAGCCATTAATGAGCGTACATCCGAAAATGCCGCACAAACCTTGATAAGCCCCCTTTGCGGACAAAGGGCTAGGCCTCACATGAACTTAATAAAGCTTTACTTAAAAAGAAGAATAAATGGATACCAGACCACCTTCTTACGAAGAAAGATTAATATTAAAAAGAAATTTTAACCTGTAAAAGAAAACTCCTATAGGTGTAAAGGGACGGGCTACAAAACCCTATCTTCGGATGAGGTAAAGGCTCTCGCAAACTCAATCAGGATACAAATACTTAAGGAACTAGCCATAGAACCATCCTACCCTAAAGAGATCGCTAGGAAGCTGGGCTTAAACGAACAGCTAATCTACTATCATATCGATAGACTTGAGAAGGCAGGCTTAATCAAAGTAGTGAGCGTAGAGGAGGTTAGAGGAGCGATCGCTAGGCGATACGCTCCAGTCTATAGTGAGCTTATCATCAAGCTCAAGGGAGAAAGAGCTGAAAGGGCTCCAACTCCTATGCCAAGTCCAATTAGACATTTACTTGAACAAGGAGGGCTCATAGTGGTGGGGAGCCCTGACGTACATGGCCCCTTTCTGGCTAGAGCCCGAGACCAACATTTAGCTGTGAAGTTAGCGTTGTTTCTCGGTGGTCTAGGTGGAAGCAGAATGAAGGTGAAACTCGACACCGAGATAACCAACGACGATTTGGAGGAAAACCTCATCAGTATAGGCGGGCCTACCGTCAATATGCTTACTTGGAGAGTGAATAGGGAGCTACCTATCTACTTCGACGTGGAGAAGGAGAACCAGATAGTATCTAAAGTTTCGGGGAGAGTCTATGGAGAGGACGTCAATGGGGTCGTGGAGACGGTGCCAAACCCCTTCGCTAAGGACAAAACTCTCCTCGTACTGGCCGGAAAGAGAATTGAAGGAACGAGGGCAAGCGTAGTAGCCTTTACTGAGAAGCTACCAGAGCTTTCACTAGGCAATATCTATGATAGGGGCTTAATGGTTAAGGTGGTCGAAGGGATTGATAGGGACAGCGATGGATTAATAGACGATGTGGTTATCCTAGAGTGAGGTCTTCTTCAATCTATTCTCAACAGCCTTGCTTACGAGCATGCTCACTATTTTACCGTCCGCCCTCCCCCTAACGTGCTTCATTACCTCCCCTATCAACGGCTTCACCGCCCTCTCCCCCTTTCTAGCCAGCAATTCCTTGTTATCCTCAACTATACTCTCCACGATCCGTTCAAGCTCATCTAAAGCAAGGAGTCTAAGACCCAGCGACCTTAATGCTTCAGCCACACCGAGCCCCGGATTGCTCAAAAGCCACTTCAATACATCCGGTATAGCTTCCTTGGACATGTGCCCTGCTTCAAGCTCCTTGAAGAGCTCCATTAACACCTCGTCGCTAAGCGTATCTACCGCAAAACCTTCCCTCTTCAACCCCTTCAAGGTATACTCCAGGGTTGAAGCCACGAGGACCGGAGGTACCTTAACCTGTGACACTATTTTCTCGAAAAGCTCCAGTTTCTTAGACCTAAGCATGGCTTCAGCTAGCTCAGGGTTAAGTTTCAGTTCCTCAACGAAGCGCTTAAACTTCTGTTCAGGAAGCTCTGGGAGCGCCTCCTTTATCTTCTTAAGCCTCTCCTCGGTTATCGTTATGGGCCTTACATCAGTCTCAGGATACATCCTAGCTGCTCCAGGCCTTGGACGACTATACTTGGTTGTACCATCCGGATTAGCGCTCCTCGTCTCTTCAGGTACTCCTTGAACAGCTTGCTTGGCTCTATCCACCACCGCCTTCAAGGCTTCCTCAGCTTTGCTTAAAGGAGCCACGGTGAAAACCACCGCGTCAAGCTCACCAGCCTTCAGCTCTTCACGCAGAGCTTCAACCTCCTCTGGGCTCACGCCGTAGCCTGGCAGCTCATCGGTGTGGAAGATCCCCTGAACACCCCCCCAGAAGACGGCATAGTCCTTTAGCTCGGTGCCCAGCCTCCTTCCCGGCTGAATCTCCCTACCAACTAGGCCTGCAAAGCCAGGTAGCTTAACCGCTAAAATCCTCCATCCTTTACGTAACCCTCCTAAGAGGACCTTAGACTTAGTATTACGGAAGAGCTCCGTCACATCAGCGAAGGCGTAGTTTAGATCAGACGGCGTAACCCCTCTACGCTTAAGCTCCTCCGCTATTTTCAATAGGTTTAACTGTCTGACCACCTCGAACTCAATGATTTTAGGTAAAAGATCAAGGTCCTGGACACCCTTGATCTCTATGCGAGCTCCATCTTTAATGGATACGTTGAGGTCCTGCCTTATAGTGCCTAAGCCCCTCTTCACCTTCCCCGTAGCTCTAAGTAACCTTCCTATCTTAAGGGCAACCCTCCTAGCTTGTTCAGGGCTCTTTATCTCAGGTGCTGTAGCCACCTCTACCAATGGTATACCAAGCCTATCCAACCTATACTGCACAGCATCTTCAAGCTCACCCATTTTACGAGCTGCATCCTCCTCTACGCATATGGTTTCTATCCTTACAGGGCCCTCTTCGTCTTCGACTACAGCCTCAGGTCCGCCTATAGCTACAAGGAGAGTTCTTTGAAAGCCTGTGGTGTTGGAACCATCTATCACCACCTTCCTCATAACGCAGACCTGATCCACGGGCTTAGCCTTCAGCAGCAACGCTACTTCTAAGGCAATGTCTAAGGCTTCCTGGTTCACGTCGTGAGGAGGCTCCTCATCCATCTCGACGAGGCATACTGAGTCGTCGTAAGATTCGTAGAGGTACCTGCGACCACGTTTAAACTCAAAGAGAGCAGCTTCATCAACCTGTCCAAGCTCACTCTGCGTCGGTCTAAGCCTCCTAAGAAACTTGACGTCGGGTTCATCGTCGCGGAGCTTCGTTGGACAGCCACAGAAAAGCTTGTGTTTAGTGTCAAGCTGTTGATGCAGCTCCAAGCCTACCTTCAAGCCTAGGGAGGAGTAGTCTAACATGACGTCACCTCAAGTAATCGCTATGTTGAGTACGCTCCGTTAGCTCCCCTACCAAGTTAGTTAACATGATCCTCTTCACTTCTTCTAGATCGCGATACTGGCCTAAAGTCCACATGAGCTTAACCAAAGCAGTCTCAGGAAGCATATCTCCTCCAGGCAACACACCCATGCGTAAAAGCTCTACACCTGTACGATATACGTTCATGTTGATCCTACCCCAGATACACTGCGATGTCATAACCACGACGACGCCGCTATCAATAGCCCTCTTAATCGAGTTAAAGGAGAGGTGAGGTGCATGACCAAGCCCCGTGCCCTCTAGTACGATACCCTTAATGCCCTTCTCCGCTAGGTAGTCGATAATAGAGCCGTCAAAGCCTGGGTGAACCTTAACCAAGGACACCTTATCCTCAAACTTTGCCTTCAAGGAAACTCTACGCTCCCGGTCACGTAGGCGGTGAGGTCGAGAAAGCAGTACGACCTCTCCTTTCTCCACCTTCGCTAACGGTGGGCTATTGATCGAGCGGAAAGTGTCTCTCCTACTTGTATGGCATTTCCTGACCTTCACTCCCCTATGTACTAGTGTATAAGTATCTCCTACCTCACCGTGCATGGTTACTACTACCTCAGCGAAGGGTGCCTTAGCTGCCACTGTGACCGCGTCCATGAGGTTCATGGCAGCATCCGATGAAGGTCTATCCGAAGATCTTTGAGCGCCCACAAGCACCACTGGGACCGGTAGATCTTGAAGAGCAAAGCTTAGAGCCGCCGCCGTATACCCCATGGTGTCAGTGCCGTGAGTAACCACTACACCTTCAACACCATCCTCTAACCGCTTAGCCACCGCCTCCGCAATCTCTGACCAAAGCTTAGGATGCATATCCTCGCTGAAGATGCTGAAAAGCACATGAGCATCTATGTTAGCTAAGTCCCCCAGCTCCGGCACTACGTTATAGAGATCTCTAGCGGTTAAAGCTGGGTAAACTGCACCGGTAACATAGTCAACCCTAGAAGCGATCGTGCCACCGGTACTTATAATGGAGACCTTGGGTAGCCCCTCCTTAACCTTCACAGGTACTTCTGGAAGCTCAGGCTTAAATGAAGGATTCCTAGCGATCAGCTCTATCTTAACTCCAGGCTCTAATCTAATGCCTACGTTATACCCGTTATCTAGCTTAACAACCACATGGTTATCGTCAGCTGGATCCGCCGGCGGCATCAATAATCCTTCGAAAACCAAGGACCCCTTAGTCAAACGCACCCGATCATGTATGGAGGCGCCTACTTTTTCCAGCTCACTAGAAGCCTTCCCCCAATAGCCTATCTCCTCCAACCGAGGAGCCGCCCCTAACCGAAGAGAAAGAAGCCTAAGCTGAAGCCTGACTAGCTAAAGCCGGATACACTATGCGCCTAAAGTAGCGCTTCCTAAACCCAACTCTAGGGCTAGGCCTAGTACGTGGCCTAGGAGGTATCTTCGGGGTTTGGCTCCTCACCTTACCCGCCTTGGTTAAACTACCGTGACTAGGCATGGATCTCTCCCAGGTAACCCTTACCTAGGCGTCGATATAAATTCTTCTCAGCTACTCAATGGATACCTTCCTACCTGAAGCCTCCCTCCTAAATTTACCTAGCTCAGTCATTTTCAGTAGCTCCTCTAAGGTGAAAACAGGGCCGTCCACACATACCCTCATACCATTTATAGCGCAGGACCCGCAGAGCCCAACCCCACATTTAATGTATCTCTCTAGGCTGGCTTCAAGGCTAGTTTTAAACCTCGAAGCTATCTTGACCACTTCAAACAACATAGGTTCAGGCCCACAGGCATAGATCATGTCGAAGCTTTTCCCTGAGAGGAGGGAGTCGAGGACTTCATGTGCCCTACCTTTAATACCCTCTGAGCCGTCATCTGTGGCCACAATGAGCTCGTCGACCACCTTAGAGAAGCGTTCCTTGAAGATTAAGGCTTCAGCAGTGGTAGCAGCCACTATGGCTGTGACCAGCCCTCCTTTAGCCTTGATCTCCTCGGCTAGAGGAGCAAGAGGAGCCACACCTACGCCTCCACCTATCGTCAAGGCTTTGAGCTTGGCTACGGTGAAGCCTCGCCCATAAGGTCCTCGGACACCTAGAAGAGAGCCTTTACTTAATGCGTGGAGAGCCCTTGTAGTGTCGCCCACAGCCTTAACGGTTACTCCTATCAGCCTAGGAGGCTTAATGAGAGATAAGCTCATGGGTACCTCTTCTTGTCCCGGTAGCCACAACATTATGAATTGCCCAGGTTTTGCTTTAACAGCCATCACGGGACATTCTAGGATGAGGGTCTTAACCCCAGGAGCTTCGCATACGACCTCTACTACCTTGGCTACGGTTCGGCTATGCATGATGATCACCGTGAGCAAGGCCTACTAAGTCTCTAAGGGAAGTTAAACCCTGAAGCTCCAAGTAACGTCTAAGATCCTCAATTATGGAGGACACCACCTCAAGACCCTTCAAAGCTAAACAGGAGCCCAACTGTACTGCATGGGCTCCTGCCAACAAGAACTCTATCACATCCCTATGATCTAGGATACCCCCTACCCCTATTACAGGTATGCTTAAAGCTTCATAGAGTTGATAGAC
>QMSI01000061.1 GCA_003649615.1 Thermoprotei archaeon
TATCGTAGCAGCCTCGATCGCATTGATGTACGTGACGTATTTTATTTACATGCCACCGCTCATCATTGAGAACTTGTTCCTGTCAAAAGCATTCCCAGTCCCTGTTTCTTTAATGGGGCTTGGGGGCTTACTCTTGGTTTTGGGAGCTAGGGGAAAGAGGTGTGTGGAACAAATCAAACAAATGGATACCTTCTACCCTGTCTTCATTAAGACGTTAGGGGATGCTGCTTCCATTAGCGGAGGCATTAACGAGGCGGTGAAAGCCATAGTGTACAATGACTATGGCCCGCTCAACAACCTGATAAAAAGGTTACATAGGAGGCTTAAGATCGGGATAAAGAATAACGTTGCTTGGGAGTTTTTCGGGCAGGAAAGCGGCAGCCTGCTTATCCGTGAGGGGACAAAGGTTTTCTTTAGTGCAGTGGAGAACGGCGGGAAGGCTAAGGAATCTGCGTTATCCATCTTTGATTTCTCTACTTTAGTTCTCACCCTACGGAAGCGTAGATCCCAAGTTCTAGCTCTCCTTAAAGGTTTGATATTTCCTCTTCAAGCCACCCTCATCGCCGTCATGACGCTAATAAAATCTTTAATGAACGTTTTCTTAACGTTCACCCTCATGGTTTCGAGCTATGTAAGCCTCATTGGGTATATAGGGGAGGGTGTTATGGTGCTCTTCCTTATAACGATAGCCTTAACGCTCACCTTCGGCAATTCTCTCGCTCTGCACCTCGTGGAAGGGGAATCCTTGATTTCGTTATCATATTACGGTGGTATACTGTTGTTAATAACAGGGGCTGTGATGTGGCTTGTCGATGGTGCCGCGACGACAATCTTCTCTATTTTCACAGGTTTCGGGGAGGAGGTGGTTGGTCTTTCACCGTAAAGAGGTCGAGAAGAACGGGCTAAACGATGAGAAAGCAGTGGTGGTTGAGGAAGTGCCTCATAGAAAACTATCGATGTCTTTAGCCTTGATCAGCCTCCTATTGGCATCTTACTCCCTGTACTGCCTGCTCTATGGGGAAGCTATAGAGTTCGAGGCATTGAGCCATCAAGTGGTGTTGACTTCAATAGTTAACGATCAACCAATCTTGGGAACGGTTACGGCGCTCATGTTGTTGTTAACGTCCCTCTTTGTCAGAAGTAAACGTCTCTCCAAGTTTTTCTCTCGCAGTAGAAGAGGTAGAAGGGTGGATGAGGTTTCAGCTGTTGAAGGTGTGGCTGAGGAGGGTGTTTCATTAAGGAAGGGTGAAGAGAAAGGGAGTGCTGACCCTCTTATTAAAGAAATTAGAGACTTAAGCTTTAAACTGGAGGCTCCTCTAAGAGAGATCAAGGACAGTATCGACAGTTTAAAAGAAGCCTTAGTCAAGCTAGCTTTACAGGCAGCTGTAAGCTCAGAGACGATGGCTACTGAGAACGCTCAAAAGGTAGATTTTGAAAAACCCCTTTCAACATCAAATGGCAGTGCATCGAAAGCTACGTTGCCCGATGCTCCATTAATTGTCAAGTCACTGAAGATGCTTCGTGACGAAATTGAGAAGATTCATGAAAAGTCAAGGAAAACCTTTAACTAATTATTCAATTAAACGATTGAAGATATCAATGGGATATATTGGAGGAACTCGAATAATTTTATCTGCTAAAAGTTTTTAAATTAGAGTAATACCCAGGTATTACTGGTGTCCTTGAATAATACGGATGCAATTGTAACGGATGCCTCTTCTGCTTGTCTAAATGGTAAAGTTCTTGTGCGGTCATATCTTTACTACCGTTTATCGTCCCAAGAGAAAGGGCCATGGTATAAAGGACTGATGCTGATAAGCGATAGGGAAATAATATTGAAGGGGGAAGGACATGAAGTTCACTTTCAAAACGATGCGATACTTAATGTCAAAAAAATCAAGGCCCCGAAGGAGATGAAAGGGTTATCAATCATCACGATCTCGTACCCCTCATTTGAAAAGTTAGGAGAGGTTAAGCTATGGTTAATGGGCCCCTCCGCCCTCATATCAGCTATCTATACTGTTTTAAGGGAGTATAAACCCTCATTTTATGAACCTGACCAAATTGACCTTAAATTACTTTTGTTATTTAAAGCTGGAATTCAAGATTTACGTTTAGCTTCCTTAATACTTGAAGAAGACTTAAGTAAGCTATTTTCCCGTGTTGCTTTTTTAGCTAGGTCTGGATTCTTATCTAAATAACTCTGATCTTTTATCCAGACGATAATAGTTTTTCCATTTTATTTTTATAGAGAAATTTTTATATTCAGGATGATCCCTTTATCAACGTGGAGTATTGAAAATGCGGGCTTCAAAAGGCCCTGAAGCTTCTTGGACCGAGGATAGCGTGATCTTCAACGGCACGATACGCCGAAGCGGTAATAGCTTAATAATTACAGTGCCCTCGGAGCTTGCTAAACGCTTCCTGATAAATGAAGGGCAAGAAGTAATTATAATGGGGATGACGAGGAAGCTGTTTAACTTTGAAGGGATGATAGGAATATACCTTGGCAACTTTAAGGTAAGGGAGAACATCTACGGAATATCCTTCGAGATCAAAGTCTCTAAGGAAGGAGTGGGTATGGAGGATTTTCCCTTCATCCAAACCATCGCGGATAAGTATGGTGCAACAGGGGTAGCTCTCGTCAAGAAGGATGGCAAGATCAATGTAAGAATGCTTTTCGGATGCATCAGAGAGGTAATACTTAAGCCCAAGACGAAAGAAGACATCGATAAGATAGTTAAAGAACTGGTGTACGAAGCTGAGAAGGCTGGTTTCTCGCTGGAGAACCTTAAAGTCTTCGAGGAGGAGGTCGAGTGGAACAACGTTGACCCAGCTCTCCTTGCCAGGGGTCCTGTAAAGTCCTCAGACAGAATAAGATTCTACTGGGAGATCTAACCATGTGATCCTGAAACATAAATAAAACTAAAATAGCATAAAAGTTATATATTCGTATCTTCTTATAAGATACCGAGTGAAGATGATAACTATAAATCAAGAAGAATTGCCAGATAGATGTCCAACGGGCATACCTGGTTTCGATGAGATAACCAATGGTGGTTTCATTAGAGGATCACTAATTCTACTTGCAGGAAATCCAGGTACAGGGAAAACGTCTTTTTCTGCTAAGTTTCTTTATGAAGGAATTACGAGGTATAATGAACCTGGAGTCTATGTCTGTTTCGCTGAATCCAAGGAGAAGTTCTTCCGGTACATGAACAAGCTTGGGATGAACTTCAAGTCCCTAGACGAGCTGGGAATGTTTAAGTTCCTGCAAATGCCCACCGTGGTCGATAGCAAAATGATGGGCGAGATCGTTACGGAGATCTTGGGAGCGGTGGACTTAATCAAGGCTAAGAGGCTGGTCATAGACTCTATCACGCCCATAATACAGCTGGAATCTCCTATAGGTGTCCGAAGCATGTTGCATAACGCGTTGATGAACTTTTCACACACTAAAAACTTAACAACAATACTAATAGCTGACCTTCCCTTTGGGGAGAAGAAAGTTGGTTATGGAGTTGAAGAATTTATTGTGGATTCCGTCATACTTTTAAGGCTTGACTATAGGAGTGGAAGGCCTACCAAGCGTTACATCGAAGTAGTTAAGATGCGTGGCGTGAACCTATCTACCGTGATATATGAGTACAGTATATTGCCCAATAAAGGTTTCAAAGTATACCCTCCGCTTAATCCAGGGGAGGTTAAGATTGATCCTAAACGTCGATTAAGTACAGGTATTGAGGGTCTCGACAATATACTTGGTGGAGGTATTGTAAGAGGTCTTAGTAACTTAATCGTTGGTCCTCCAGGTTCCGGTAAAACTATGATATGCTTGAGTATCGCTGCTGAGGTCACTTTAAGAGGAGAGAGTGTATTATTCATCTCGATCGATAGACCGGTCAGCCAGCTTGAATTTGCGTTGAGCAGCATGGGGTACGATGTTGTAGCTCTTAAGGAAAAAGGTCTGAGAATTATGACAGTTCCTTCCCAGAAGGTAAGTCCATACAATATAATCGAAGACCTCTATAGGATGCAAAAACTGGAAGGGTATGTGATACTAGACGATGTATGCTCCATTAGAAGGTCTCTAGGTGAGGATGTTTTTATGCATATCGTCGAGGAATTGGTTAACTTCTTCAAGGTTAACGGTATAACATCAATATTTTGCTTAACTGAGAACCCTACTAGGTGGAAGGACATCCCGTTGTCCGTTATCATGGACAACATCTTGATCCTTGACGTAAACATAGCCAACGAAGGGCCGCTTAAAAGATCACTTCGCGTATTGAAAGCGGGTATGAATAACGTTGATTTTAGAGGACACGAACTTTACTTGTTGACGGGGAGACCTGTGATTAAATGAGAATAAAGGTAAGAGACGTGACATCCTTGTCTACCGAAGTTGATTACCAAGGTTTAAAGTCACTCCTCGAAAAAACTTATGGTGTGTATCTCTGGGCAGCCTTGAGCACCTGTTCAGGATCGCAGGTGGATCAGCTTACGGAAACAAGCGGTAGTCTTAATCAGCTGTTTGAAAAATTGATATTTTTATTAGGTGGCAATGAAGATGCGGCTTGGAGAATATTGAGGTTTGCTCTTAAAAGCTCTTAAAACCAATTAAAATAAAAAATGGATGGAGGGTTATTCGTATAGGTCTTCTTCGAGGCCAACGTTCATTTGAGGTAACTTACCGTGTGTCTGTAAGTATTGCTGCAGTAATTCGCTCTCGCGTGAGGTGAACATCTTAGCCTCCTCCCACATGAAGTACTTGGCTTGAGGCGTTGTCTCAATGAGTTGCAATAGCTCCTGTTTCATGTTCGCGGTCCCCTTGATATATATGACCTCTTTATTAGCGTCTAGTAGTTGAAGCACGCCTTCTGTTTCAGGGACAACTTCAAGGTTTTCCCTTGTGAACTCTATCCATTTCTCTGGGGGTAGGGTTACTTGGGTGATGTAGAACCTGAGGTCGCACCTTAAGCATCGTTTAGCTTCATCTAAAGCTGCTTTATCTTCAAAGCATAGCTCAACTGGCTTAAACGTTGATCTACGTTCCTCTAAGGGTGGACGCGGTGTAGCTACCCTAGGCCAATAGCCGAATTTCTCGTCCCTCCCTAGCCATGGGCTTGGAGGCTCTGCTGGGGCTAAAGCTAAGTCTATGACGCCGTCTCCTCCTAGGTACTTATCAATGCTTGAAGCTGCTTTTCGTCCAGCGGCTATAGCCTCTATCACCGAGGCTGGCCCGGTGACAACGTCCCCTCCTGCGAAGAGGCCTTTAACGTTGGTCTCCATAGTGTCAGGCTTAACCTCTATGGTTCCTTTTCTAGAAAGCTTCAAGTTCAAGGAGCTTGGTATGAATGAGGTGTCCACTTCTTGGCCTATGGCCGGTATGACAGTTTCCGCTTCAAGCAGGAACTCTGAGCCTTTAATGGGGATTGGTCTACGTCTACCTCCAGCGTCAGGCTCGCCTAGCTCCATCTTGATGAGCTCGATACCCGTTACCTTGCCTCCGCTTCCTATGATTTTTGTGGGCGCTACGAGGAACATGAACTTCACACCTTCCTCCTCCGCTTCAGCAACCTCCATCGGGTGGGCTGGCATCTCTTTGCGCGTCCTACGGTATGCCACTATGACCTCTTCGGCACCTAGCCGTAGAGCGGTCCTAGCACAGTCTATGGCTGTATTGCCTCCTCCTATAACCACGGTTTTACGTCCGACCTCAACCTTATCGCCGAGGTTTACCTTCCTAAGGAACTCCAACGCAAAGATTACTCCATGTAGGTCTTCGCCCTCTATGCCTAGCTTAGCGCTACGCTGAGCTCCTGTAGCAACGAAGACAGCGTCGTACTCTTTTAGGAGCTTGGATACATCGTCTACTACCTCGCTCAGCCTTATTTCTACGCCTAATGCCTCGATCTCCTTTATCTCAGCCTCTAGGACCTCTCTCGGCAGTCTGTACTTGGGTATAGCTAACGCTAGCATTCCTCCTGGTAGAGGCTGTGCTTCGTAGACGGTGACTTTGTGGCCCTTCAAGGCTAAGAAGTAAGCTGCAGTCAACCCTGCTGGGCCAGCTCCTACTATGGCCACCTTCTTCCCAGTGGGGGGCATCGGTTTAATCCTTGCCTTCCATTTATCCCCTCCGCGTTCAGCAGCGTAGCGTTTAAGCCCTCTTATGGCTATAGGCTCGTTCACCAGCCCTCTTCTACATTTATCTTCACATGGCCTCATACATACGTAGCCTAGAACTCCGGGGAAGGGGACTTTCTCTCTGACCACGGCTAAAGCTTCGTCCGGCTTACCTTCGACTATAAACCTAACGTAGCGAGGGACGTCTATGCCAGCTGGACAAGTATATTTACATGGTATGAGGCTTTCTTCACGCTTAGCTGGATCTATATCCTTGTCTAGCAGCGCTCCTGTGGGGCAAACCTCGACGCAGGCGCCACAGAACTTACAGCCTGAGTCCTTTAAGGTTGGAGCGATGGTCCCTACTACAACCCTTCCATCGACGAAGGTGAACGCCAACGCACCTACTCCTCTAACCTCTTTACAAACTCTAACGCAACGCGTACACCCTATGCATAGGTTATAGTCTCTCAGGAAGAGAGGTTCGTCCTTAACGACCGGGAGCCCTTCGAAGGTATACTTAGGAGTCTCAGGCGAGATGCCTACGTAGTCTGCTACTTTGCCTAGCTCACATCTACCTAAGAGTATGCAGCATCTTTCATCTTGGGGCACGTTGAGCGTGCACCTTAACCTATCACAGCCTTCACGGTTAGTGCAGGTTAAACAAGCGTGAGGATGTGTAGCCAGTATTTTAGCTAGGTTCTTTCGCCTAGCTTCGATGATTTCAGGGGTATTGGTGTATACCACCATTCCTTCAGAGACCTGGGTATTACAAGCCCTAACAAGCTCGCTTACTCCTTCTACCTTTACTAAACAGAGCTGGCACCCCTCATACTCCTTACATGCCTCCCCCTTTACTTCCTGGCCATCCCTATAGACAACTTCAGAGGAAAGCATAGATCCGCTTACGGGAGGTAGATCGGGGTGGTAACATAGGTGTGGTATGTATATGCCTGCGTTAAGAGCTGCTTGGAGGATGGTTTGTCCGGGTATGGCTTCTACTTCAACACCGTCTATAATAATTTTAATTTTTTCTTCAGACATGCAAACACCTACCTACGAAATGGTTGAGGGTAATCATACGAACTTGAAATAAAAAATCGGGGAGGTTTTACCAGCTATGTTCTATGGCTTCTTTAGGGCATGCAGCGATGCAAGGAGGTGTGACTTGTTTGCCTACAGGTTTACAGGGGCCGCAGGTGTACTTTAACTTCCAGCGATGCTCCTCCTTGACCGCAGCCATCATGCCTCCCTCAATGTCGTAGTCGTTAGGGACCACTTCCAGCACTCCTTGGGGACATGCTTCGACGCACTTGCCGCATCCATCGCACTTGTCGGTGTCAATTATTATGAAGTAGGCCCCCGACCCATCTCTGTAGCCGTAGTGAGCTTTCATGGTTTACCCGCTCACGCTTTCCTCTCACGCTCGTATAGCGCCTTAGCGAAGAGGGCCGCTCCTATAGCTCCCGCTGCCACCGGGTCGTATCCTGGCTTAGTGGGGTTAGGCAAAGGTTGTAGTCCTAGTAGCCTCGACACTCTCGTTACGATACCTATGTTCTTTGACTGTCCTCCGGTTACTACTAGGTCTTTCTCGACGCCTAGCCTTTCAAGGAGCTCGACCATTCTCATAGCCATGGCTATGTGGTAAGCAGCAGCTACTCTTTCCTTAGGCCACCCCTGCCTTAGTAGGGCGGTAGCCTCGTTCCTAGCAAACACTACGCATGTGTTGCTGACCGGTGGAGGCTCCTCTTTTACGCTTAGTGAGAGGTGCCCTATATCCTGGATGGGTACGCCGAGCAGGTCTGAGAAGACCTCCATTCCACGTCCTGTACCAGCAGCGCATTTATCGTTCATTAGGAAGGATATCACCTTGCCCTTCTCGTCGCACCTGATGGCCTTAACGTCCTGCCCTCCTACATCTAAGATTGTTCTAACAGAAGATCCCCATAGGAAGTTGGCGCCTCTGGCGTGACAGGCTATCTCTGTTATTGCTCTCTTAGCGAAGGGCACGTTTACTCTACCGTACCCTGTACCGACCACGTAGTGTATGTCTTCGAGCTTCATCCCTGTGGCCTCTAGGATCCAGCTGATGGCCTTAATGGCGCTGTCTGAACTGCTGGACCCTGTCCTCATGTAGTCATAGGCATAGATTTCCCCATCTACGAGTATGGCTGCCTTGGAGCTAACGGAGCCTACGTCCACGCCGGCAGTTATCACCTTCCCCTTGGTCCAGTCTATGTCGGGGTTCACCCACCTATACTCAGGCCACCTCCA
>QMSI01000062.1 GCA_003649615.1 Thermoprotei archaeon
CAGTATCTTGCTTATGGCGGAGAGGCTGAGGCCTTTCTTCAAGTACTCTTCCACCCTAGCTTTAGAGACCTCCTTCTTTGGGCGACCTACCCTCTTCCCTTCTCGCCTTGCTCTCTCCATCCCTTCACGGGTACGCTGCGAAATCAGGTCGCGCTCGCGCTCAGCCACCCAGGTCAAGATAGCTAGGATAAGCTTCCTAATGGAGGGGTCGAGGGTTTGAAGGAAGCCCTCTCTAGGGCTTATGCTCATCAACGGGGAGCCTAAGGCTTCAAGTGCATTGATGGCTTCTAGAGTCTCGTAGAAGGTCCTTCCTATCCTGCTTAATTCGTAAGTTAAAACAGCGATTGGTCTAGGCTCTAGGTTAGGTATCTCCTCTATCATTTTCCTGAAACCTTCTCGGCGAAGAGGCGGTATGGCTCCGCTCCTAGCGAAGTCCTCGTAGTACTTGGTTACGAGGTAGCCATTATCCCGAGCCCATTTCTCCACCGCCAACCGCTGATTTTCAAGCGTCTGCTCTTCAGTGCTCACCCTTAGGTAGGCCACGACAGGCTTTACGTTAACCATGTCTTCCACCGTGAGTTAAAGACCTTTCTCGCCCTGCGTAGAGCCTGATATAGAATTCCGTGGTCGGCGCTTAAATATTCGTCCTATAGTTTCAAGGTAAAAATCTCTAACCCCTTTTATACCATAATTTTTAGACTGAAAAAGCTGGGAGATCCCTTTTCTACTTAACGGAGAGAAAGGGTTCCCTTCTGACCATAAAGCGTACCTTCGATCTTAGGATTTACAAGCCGTTGAGGGCAGTCAACTCTCTTCCTGGCCAGCTGGAGTGTTCTTGGACGGCTGCAGAACCTCCATTAGCTTCGAAAGCTGCTCCTGGACCCGTTTGTCTAGTACAAGGTATCTTCTAGGATAGGGGATCTCTATTCCGTTCGCGTCGAACTCCTCTTTTATGTGGAGAAGTAGGTCTCTCGCCATCATGAAGGCCGTAGGCTGGTCCTTTGCCCTCGTTAAAAGCCTAAGCGTAATCCCCGAGTCGGCGTAGTCCATGACCACTGCCTGCGGTAAGCCAGGTGCCGGTAAGAAATCTGGGTGTTTTCTTGCGACCTCAACCATTATGTCCATGGCTTTCCTGAGGTCTGATTCATAGCTTACCTGAATTATAATCGGGACGAGCATGGAGGGGTCGCCGATGCTGTAGTTGATTATAGCCTCTGTCTGGAAGATGCTATTGGGAACCACGATACGCCTGTTGTCCCAGGTGCGGAGGACGGTATGCATGAGCTTAATGTCCTCGACAAAGCAGAAGTCGTTCCTGAAGAATATTGCGTCGCCTATCCTGAACGGCTGAGCAGTTGAGACTAGTATTCCGGAGATGATATTGGAGAGACTTGACTGAGCGGCGAGGCCTAAAACCAAGGAAGCGAAGCCAGCAGTTATGAGGAGGGAGGTTAACGCTATACCAACATTTGGGAAGGAAATAAACGTGGAGACCGAGACCCCTAAAAATACCAATGTACCTATCACCAGCCTCCTTAGAAAGACGTACATGGTGAGGAGGTTTGGCTGCTTTTCAGCAAGTCTCTGGAAGTACTTCATTAACGTAGAGTTTACGAGGTAGGTCACCACCAAGGTAACGGCCAACCCGATAATGAAGGTTAACGCTTGGCTCACCCATACCTCCTCAAACATATACATGGTCAATGGTAGCAGAAGATAAGCGGCGTTTCCGTTAAGAAAAGCCTTAACATACTTAGTCTTTTTCACCCTCGATCACCGATAAAAATAATCAACATTAAGTTTACTAGCCCAGAGCGCGTCTTCACAGCCTCCGTATCCTCCACTAAAAGGAGGAGGTAATATTATAATTATCGCTATGCTTATGAGCCTTAAACCTCAGATTTAGGGACATAGAAGGGGATGACGATACAAGAGTATGAACGCCACCTATCCGCACGTGATGGCACTCCCCTCTTCCTTAGATGCTGGCTGCCAGAAAAGAGAAGCTGAGAGAGCGGTGCTTTGTCTTCATAGTATAGCGGGCACTCGGGCTTCTTCGTTAACCTTGGAGCCTGTCTAGCTCAGCATGGAAACGCCGTATATGCCTTGGATCTGCGCGGTAACGGTCTATCGGGAGGGCTAGGAGACTGAGCGTTCACTCTTATGTTTTTACAAATAGGTGGCCATCGTATAGAAAACTATATAAAATTTGTAGTTTATTTAGATTCTGTGACGTCCTCACTTACTCATATGGGAAAGTGTCCTAGATGTGGCGGTGAATCAGCTAGATATGGAGTAGTTGCTCTCAAAGTGGGGAGAACAAGGTCCATATTCTCTATCATTAATGTTTGTGCTAAGTGCAACCTAGTGTTCTATGAGTGGACAAAAGAAAAACCCAGGTTTGTTTGATTTTTTCTTTTTTTATTAAAGAAACGTTTAAAATTTATTAAGTAAAGAAACTTGACACTTTTCAAGGAATTGAGCGAGCTCTGCTTGGCTAAGGCCGTTTCGAACATAATAGCTATTCTCATCCTGATAGCAATAGTCCTCTCTGCTGCCGTTGTTTTTCATTATTTCGTGGCCAATTATACGCAAGGACCTTCAAAGCCTAAAGGGATGGGGGTTCTACCAATAGATGCATACGCGATTACGTGTGGCGGCGGCCTTGTAATATACGCAAGGAACGTAGAGGACTACACCATGCATGTAGACACCTACTATCTTTTAAGCGGTGGAGGCTGCCTAATAATGTCAAGATCGGTAAACCAGTCGGTTGATCCGGGAGGTGTGGTTAAAGTCATTATACCTCAACTTTTCATAAGGAGGCTCTTAGCGACTGGACATCTTACAGCGTCGTGAAGGTGATGCTTAAAACAGTTGAAGGTACCTCGCCGCTCATCTATATACCTGGATCATACTTAACTGAGGCTGTTTCAAGACAAGCTCCAATGATAGCTTTACTTGCAAATATCTCGTCAGGATCCCTGGAAAGACACTGGCTGGTCTTCGACTATACCATGGCTTACTTTAAGCTTTATGGAGATTATGGCATTGACGGTACAGGGTTGGCATTGGAAGGCTATACCCCGATTGTTGAGTGGGTTGACGAATACAATGTGACGGTTAAGAGGCTTGGCGAGACATTGACGTGGAGTGAAGCTCAAAACAAGGTAGGCTCACCAGTTATCTTCGTCATAAACCCTACTTTCGCCACGAGAAACTGGACCTTCACCTGGAAGGACGCCAACGGGATTTGGAGGTTTCATGTACCTGAGCTTGAAGGAGAGGTAGAGCTTGACTACCTCCTCTTCTGGGAAGATCTATATTATCCCCCTGATCCTCCGAGTTACGTTGATGATTGGAGGGATCACGTTGTAAGAGTAACTATGTTCACTAACTGTACCTATAGGATCGCTGTATACATAGCTAGAGGAGGCTACATGCACTGCTTCTACCTTCCAGCGGAGGAGCCATATGACACCGTGCCAGACCAGGTAAGCAACCTGGTCTACGTAAAGGATTACGGTGAGTGGTGGCCTCCAGGCCTACCCGTCTATGCATACTCAGGATATGACGTATACGAGTCCAGCACCAGGATATTCTATACTAGGCTAGGTGGCTAAGAACCGCTTTAAAGGTCTCACGTAGCCTCTAAGTCAAGCTTTAAAAGAGAAAAAGACGAAAGCTGGATGGATGCCAGCTCAATTATTCAGCCATTGGTTAGAGGTTGAAGGGAGGCTTCGGGTAGCGTTAGGCCTCTTCCTTATGTTGGACTATGACGGTACACTGACCCCGATAGTAAATAGACCTGAAGAAGCTAAGCTAAGTGAGGAGACTAGAAAGCTTCTTTCAAGCATAGTTAAGGCTGGGAGATGGGTTAAGGTAGCGATTATTAGCGGCAGGCCTTTAAACCAGCTGAAGAAGCTTATCGGAATTGATGGAATTTACTATGCCGGTTTACATGGATTAGAGGTGGAGGGGCCAGGCGTCTCCTTCATTCACGCCAAGGCCGAAAAACTGAGGAAGGTTATAGGAGAAATTCACAGAGAGCTTATCCAAGCCTTTGCAGGTATGAAGGGAATAATGGTCGAGGATAAGGGGCTGAGCATCGCAATACATTACCGCCTAGCTCCTAAAGGAGGGGGGAGAGCTGTTTCTAAAGCCCTATCTTTCATTATGTCCTTGCGTTCAGGCTTCAGGGTGTTGAAGGGAAAGAAAGTATACGAGCTTATGCCAGACGTAGACTGGGATAAGGGAAGAGCAGCGCTATACCTAATTGAAGCCACGGGGACGAAGGAGTATATGCCCATATATATAGGTGATGACGAGACCGACGAATATGCCTTTAAGGCCTTAGCGCCTCGTGGATTGACTATAGTTGTAGGTAGGAAAAAGCGTAGCTTAGCTAAATTCTATGTTAAAGGAGTAAACGAGGTACACGAGCTACTAAGGAGGATAAATAGGCTAGTAAGCATGTAACCTCTCCCTACCACCTATAGGTTCAGCTTAGCTACAGGAGGAAGCGCTTTTTTATGTGCCGAGCGCTCAACCATGAATTTGATCTTCTCCACTACATCGATTTTAACGTCGACCCTTTCAGCCACCTCTTCTAAGGGTAGGCCTAGATCGTATAGCCCATGGAGGATAGGGTCTATTACGTCGTAGCTTAAGCCAAGCTCCCCTTCAGCGGTCTGCCCCTTCCATAACCTAGGGCTACTTGGCTTCTCGACAATTTGTGGAGGGAGACCTAGGTGTCTTGCAAGCTCCCTGACCTGGGTTTTATAGAGGGAGCCTAAGGGTAGGATATCTACTCCTCCATCGCCATACTTAGTGAAGTAACCTATCATGATCTCGCTTCGATCACCCGTACCGGCTACGAGAAGATTGTAGGCATTAGCCACGTAGTAGAGCAGGATCATTCTGATCCTTGCCCTTACGTTTCCTTCAGCCACAATGTTGGAGGGTGAGCGGTAAGGATGGTTTTCAACGATCTGTTTAACCATGGGCGAGATATCTACAATCTTATGCTCTATTCCGAACATTTCAGCCAGCTTCAAAGCATCGTCCACATCTTCATGAGGCGTCACCTGGCTATCAGGCATAATCAATCCTTTGACCCTAGCGTTCCCAAGAGCTTTCACGCATAGACACGCCGTTACTGAGGAGTCTAGTCCTCCACTTAAACCGACAACTACACCTTCACAGCCAGCCTCTTCGACTTTAACCTTGATAAAGGACTTAATGATCTCTGCAGCTTTAACCGCATCGATCTTGGGGAGCTGGATCATTATGGCAGGTCCCCTTTTTAAGCTCCGGCGGACGTACTTTTTAAGCTCTAGCTCGGCGAGGCTGATTACATGAATAAGGTAATAACTTTGTTAACAGATTTTGGTTTAAGAGATCCCTACGTAGCTTCTATGAAAGGGGTGATTCTAAGCATAAACCCCAGCGCCGTAATCGTTGACCTAAGCCATGAAGTGGCGCGGCACGACGTGAAAGCGGCTGCTCTGCTTTTATGGGCTTCCTACAGGTTCTTTCCTGAAGGAACTATCCACGTGGTTGTAGTGGACCCTGGTGTAGGCACCGCTAGGAGACCGCTAGCGATTAAAACAAAAAGATACTTTTTCGTGGGGCCTGACAACGGGGTTTTAATGATGGCGGCGCTAGACGATGGCTTAATGGAAGTACGTGAAATAACCAACCCCTCCTTCATGTTATCCATCGTTTCCCCAACTTTTCATGGAAGGGATGTGTTCGCCCCAACAGCCGCTAAAATAAGCCTACACCACAATGCTTTCAAGGAGGTTGGACCCTGCGTTAAAGATCCAGTGTCATTATCTCCTCCCACCTATAGCATTAAGAACCATGTGGCAATAGGGGAGGTAATCCATATCGACATTTTCGGTAATATTGTGACCAGCATACCGTCTAGAGTTGTCGAGGAGCTAGTAGGGTACGGTGGAAAGTGCGAAATAAAGGTGGGGATTAAGAGGATTGAAACCAAGTTAGTAAAAGCTTATGCTGAAGTCAAAGAAGGAGAAACTCTGCTAGTCCCTGACAGCTTCGGCTTAGCAGAAATAGCAATTAATAAAGGTGATGCCGCTTCGTTCTACAACGTCAAGGTAGGTGATAGGGTGGAGATAAAGAGCTTAGCTTGACCCGTGTAGTCTAAGCTGGTGGGTATCATAATTGTAAGACTAGGTCCATGATGTGAAGGGAGTATCGAGATTCTTTGAAAAGTATCTTAGGGGATTTAAAGAGTTGAGGTATTATGGATGGTTCGCGAAAACAGTTGGTGAAGCATTCGTCACATTCGATGTCCTTTAAGAGCCTAGGTTCATCCTCGAAGAGGTTGAAGAGCTTATCTTTAAGGAAGCAGGGGTAAACGTCTCCCCGCCAGTCAACATAAAAGACGTTCTCGCCTCCCTTACAGTAGAAGTTAGGTTTTGCGCTAAGCCTCAAAATATCCTCCAAGTAGGTAATGGTGTTCACTATTCTATATCCTAGCTTCTTGAGTTGGATGAGCTTCAAGATACTCCGTTTAAGCTTACGGTTAAGGTCTTCCTCCTTGAAATCTCCATGGAGTTCGTAAGTGTTAACGTCAGACGCCGTAGGGTAGCAGAAACCTATGGGGACGTCCAGATAAGAATCGACATACTTCACCATTTTCTCCACTCCTTCATGAACAAGGTAAGGATTGATGTATACGAGGGCGTAGACCTTTAACCCTATAGCCTTAGCGTAGCGAAGAGCATGTTCCTGTTGCTGCATAATCCCCTTAACGCCGCGTATCTTTTCGCAGATTTCAGGCCTCCAGTGATCTAAAGATACTGTAAGTACGTTTAAGCCAGCCTTCCTTAAACCCTGTAACAAGTCCTCAGACAAGGTTCCGTTAGTTGATAAGACCGTAAATAAACCTAGCTTATTAGCGAAACCGACTATCTCAAGGATATCTGGATGGAGGGTAGGCTCGCCACCAGTAAAGTATACCATGAGAAACTCGTTCTCAGCAAAGAACTTCAAGGCCTTCTTTGCGCGTTCAAGCTCCATGGTCTCCGGTGGTTTACGGTGCATGCCGCACATTACGCACCTGCAGTTGCATTTAGTCGTTAAAGCAAAAACTGCAGTGCTACAACCTCCCCCTAACAGGTTCGATATTAGCTTCTTGAGGCTGGCCATATATCCACCAAGCAGCCAGCTCCTCTCAGACGAAAACTACAAGGAGAAATAAAAATCTGGTATCGTAGAGCCTTCGTATGTTAAAGCAGTTTAAACAAATTGACTTCACCAGCTTCTGATGATTTCTAGCTAAAGTATCGGTTACAAAGTGGTGCCATGTATGAGGTAATTTTTGAGCGCTGAGGGGGGATGAAGGTTCTTAATTGATACCTGGTTTAATAGTCAGGTCTGAGATAAGGAAGGCCTCGGCGATGGGCTCTTGGAGCTGCTTTAACTCAAGGAAAGATGACCGTGAATATCGCTAAGTCCACGGTTTTTACGTCGTAGTTATCGTTTAAGTCAACCTTAGCTGTAAAGCGTTCTATTTTCTTGAACACTGCGTTCTGAACCATGAAATAATAGGTAAGCCTAAGCTATTGGTTAGGGTGGTGAAAGGCCTAATTGACGCGTTTCACCCCTACGTTGATAACTGTAGGGGTCTTTGTAGCCCTAGGCATCACGAGAATCTATGTCTTAGGCTTGACAAACTTCATGGCTAGTGCTGAGCTTAAAGCCTTCACTTGCGTATAGGTGATGCGGCTTGGCTAGATGGCCTGAGTTGATGCAAGCTGTCATCTTATCGTTGTTGTTCACAATCGCTCTCCTTTATGCTACTCTGGAGGTTCCAAGACTCATTCATGGCATCCTCCTCAACCACATTCCTGACTACGGATTTGGAAACTGGCAACCGGCCAGAGAGACCTTAAACTATCTTAGACCTATAGGTTATGTTTCGCTGTTGGCCGTCATAGGATTAATAGTGACAGGGTTCATAATCAAAAGGTCTGGATTCGCGCTCCTAGGCTCGGTAGCCTTCCACTTACCTACTTTCGGCCACTTTGCCTTCACCATGTTCTTCTTAGCTGGAATAGGCTCCTTAAGGCTGCTATGGATACCTTTACTAGACATAAGCCCAGTGATCTTAAAGCTGGGACATATAGCCTTACTTCCCTATCTCCTCATTGCTTTACCTGCTTCCCTGATCATGAAGGAGTTGATGAGTACTATTCACTTATCTCTCTTGGAAGGGCCTGCAGCCTTAATCAGCTTGATGTTCATGTTTGCAGGCCTTCTGATCTTTACTTTAAGCACGGCTACCTGGCTGTATGGCAGGTTCAAGGGGCATAAGTTGATTGATTACTGGATATATAAGATGAGCCGCCACCCTCAATATC
>QMSI01000063.1 GCA_003649615.1 Thermoprotei archaeon
CTCATGTGACCAAATAGAGGACGTTATAAGGCTTAAGCCTTAACACATAGGGGGCTAAAAGCCTTGGATCTTAGCGAGACCATCTTTAAACGGTTTAGGGAGCGTATTCGTGCTGAAGTCAAACATCTCTTCACGATCCCTATAATCTTCAGTTTGGGCTCAGGTGGTGGTAGGATATTATCGAATATCAATGTTAGTAAGATAGGAGCTGTCAAGGTCGCTATTAACTCCAGCATTCGTGACCTTAGACAGATAGAGGAACGTGTAGACCTTCCCGTTCCCTGCGGTAATGGTGGAGGTTCAGGGATGAGGCCTGAGAAGGGAAGAGAGGATTACTTAGAGGTGGCTGAAAGCATACCATACATGATAGAGAAAGCTTGTGAAGTCTATGGCTGCGAAGAACCTGATTTGATAGTGACCATTGCCAGCGTTGGGCATGGTTTTGGCAGCGGGTCTTTGCCTGAACACGTAAAGGTGGTTAAGGAAAACTTTCCCAACGCGGTTCAGCTAGTGTTCACGGTGACGCCTTTCTACTTTGAAGGGGATGCACCACTCGTTAGGGCTTACCGTAGCTTGAGAGAAGCTGTCAAACATACAACGGTATTTCCTCTCTCCAACCAAATAGCTAGTCTTAAGATGAGTATTGATCCTCAGAAGATAAGGCTGACCGATGTATACCATGTAGTTAACTCTAGGATAGCGGAGATTCTTAACACCCTTTTTGAGGCCCTGACCGCATCTGAAGGAGTTAGGATGGGTATGGATAAGAGCGATTTGAGGAATATGATGCAAGGAGAAATAGGAGCTATAGGCATGGCCAGATACTACTCCCTCGCTGGTATAACAGTTGATAAAGTGCTTCAGGATATGGCTTCATCTATCTATGCTAGGCTGACAGTTAGGACTGAAGGGGCTTATGGTACATATATCATAGACTCTAATGAACAAGTCCCTCTAGCACTATTGAATGAACTTAGCCGCCAGCTAATATTAAAATGGGCTTTTAGAACCCAGTACCTTAAACCCTTAGTGATTGAGCGGGAGAGGGAAGGTGTTTCCATTTTCACCATCATGACCAACATAGTATTGAGCAAGCAAGTAGAACGTGAGCTTCATAGTTTGATTTTCGGTTTACAGGCAGGGGAATACTGGACGAAGTCCTTTGCTAGCAAGATTAAGAAGCTGTTCTTCAGGAAGTGAAGGAACTTCTTCTTTCCACTTTAATTCAACTACCTCGACCTCGTCGAGCACGCCTGCACTCTTCTACGTCGTCCATATACGACCCTCTTAGAGCCTTTGTACCCTCTACTCGTCGTAAGCTCCTAGATCTTGCTGACATCTATGGTGGCAACCTTGCTCAAGCTCCAACCTTCTAAAAAGCTCTTTAAAATCCTCCTCAAGCCTACTTAAAGCAGCCCTAACGGGCTTAGAAAGGCTCGCCTTAAAGGTATACGTTAAGCGTTTAGGCTGAATACCTATAAGCAGGAACTCTGAGTTGATGGATTCTTTAATGTAGGTGGCCAATAGTCTGAGAGAAGGTTTATGGGTATCAAGCGTTAAACCTGCAAGCTCGTCCTCACTATAGAGCTCTATGCTTCCAGGGGGTTTTCCTGCCTCTACAGCATCTACCACAACTACATGGCTTGGCTTAAACCTCCTAATACTTCCTGTATAGTTCTCAGGGTTCGATCCACAATCTAGAACCAATACCCAGCTTGGCTTAAACTTCCTAACTCTCCTAGCGAAGAGAGGACCTACGGCGTCGTCCCCCCTTAAAGGATTGCCAACTCCAAGCAACACTACCTTGCGTGCCCCTCGTAACCTTCCGACTAACCTATCTAAGAGTGAGGTCACAGTGACCTAGAACAAGAAACAAGCTTTAAGGGTTAACGCTTCAACAGTAGCTGAAGACGGGAAGGTAAGCTTAAAAATAGCTACTGATAGACATCTACCTGCGGTGGCTCAGCTTGCGTTTTCGGTTTGTGAGAGGTACGGTAGAGGAGGTCGACCTAGTTAACAGAACTCTCACCATAATGGAGGACCTAAGGTGGGTCATGGAGACCTACATCCTACCAGAGAACTTGATCCACCTAATAGCGGAGAAAGGTAGGGACTGGATCGTAGATAATTTCATAGGTAAGAAGGTGAGAGCGCTAGCTGAGGGCATTGATACCGAGGAGAACGTGGGAGGTGTTCCTGTAAAGCGGGTGAAGTGGACCATTGTTAAGATGTTAGACCCTCCCATCTCCACAACCATACCTGTACCTGTTGCGCCTGAAACTACCCCCGTGAAACGGCGTAAGTCACGTGAAGAAGAGGGCAGCGAAGGATAACCTGTAAAAATTTCTTTATGGTAGTTTTTCAATAGCTTTTACCACGGCGCTTAATATTGCTTCAGGTTTAGGTGGGCAGCCAGCTACATAGACATCTACAGGTATTACTTTATCTACAGGGCCAGCCACGGCGTAGCTTCCATCAAACACGTCTCCTGACACTGCGCAGTTACCTACCGCTACCACTATTTTAGGGTCAGGTACCTGCTCATAGACGCGACGTAACCTATCTTTAATCTGTAACGTCACTACCCCTGTCACGAGTAGTATATCAGCATGTCTAGGCGTACCCTTAAGGAGTGCACCAAACCTCTCAGCGTCGTAGAGGGGCGTTAGCGCAGCTACAACCTCTATATCACAGCCGTTACATCCACCACAGGGGAAGTGCATGATCCATGGAGACTTCTTCCTAGCCCATGTAGAAAGATTCATTTACGCTCACCCCATTTTTAACATAAACTTAAAGGCTTCCTTCAACGCTTCAGGTCTGGATCGGCATGGAGGACAAAGGGAGATGAGCTTACGGTACTCTTCGAGCGAAGCCCCCCGCTTATTTATCGACTCTTCCACTAGCTCGACTATCTTAGCTAGTTGCCTTGACGTAGTAAAGTAGCTGCCACAGGAAGCACAGGCAGCTAATTCAAGCTCTAATTTATCTTCAGCCTCTTCCTTGTTATAGGTCACTATCACATACTCTCTAGATAGCTTGATGGCCTCCCAAGGACAGGTGTCTTCGCATCTACCGCAGAAGGCACAGTGTCCATGCCACACCCTTAAGACCCGCGTGGAGCCTTGATCCACCACGGTTATGGCTTTAGCCGGGCAAACTTGGCTGCATGCACCGCAACCTATGCATTTATCGCGGTCGTAGAGAGGCTTTCCTCTATAACCTTCAGCCGGGGGTATTTCCTTATACGGGTAAGGCACTGTCGATGGCTTGAGGAAGCCTTTAAGGCTCTCCAACATGGTTCTTAGGTTTACCAAACTAACCACCCCGTGGAGGCTCTAATTAAATCTATCAAGGCTAGGGCTAAGCCCCAGGCCAAGAGGAATTTAAATGCTTGATCAACTCTTAGCCTAGTGCTCTGTGAATCTACGTAGGAGACTATGAACACTATTACGACGCATAACGCTAAGAAGCAGGCTACGTCTACGAGCGGTATCCCTGTGAAACGCCCTCCCGCGAAGAATAGGTCTACGGCTATGGCTGGAAGAACTATCCACCTGAACACATTGCCGAGCTCAAAGAGCCCTAGTAGACTTCCTGAGTAATCTGTCAATGGTCCCGCTACGATCTCTACTTCGGCATCGGGTATATCAAAGGGTTTACGCCCAAGCTTGAGGACAAGAGCTATGAAGAAAGCTACCGCAGCGAACGGATAGCTAAACAGGAAAGGTGTGCCGCTCTGAGCTGCTATGATGCTGGCCATACTTAACCCCCCGGCTGCCTTAACTAAAGCTATGGCAGAGACTACGAAAGGTATCTCCGAGGCGACTAGTAGGGTGAGCTCTCTGCTAGAACCTATAGCTCCGTAGGGGTTGCCTGAACTGGAGCCTGCTATGATAATGGATACGCCAGGGATGGCGAGCGCGATGAGCACTACCAGCACGTCTCCTGTTACGCTTAGAGGGGCAGCTACTCCTAGGGGAGTTAGTGCAAGTGCGGTTAGATATCCTGCTAAAGCTAGTAGGGGTGCTATTGTAAACCATGGTCTACTAGCAGCACTAGGCATTATGGTTTTCTTTGAAAATAGCTTAACGATGTCGGCGAGAGGCTGAATGATAGGTGGCCCTATCCTACACTGGAAGCGTGCCCTCAGTTTTCTGAAGAGCCAGTAGAATATCCAGCCAAAGATGAAGGCCAGAGCGAACTGGCTGGCTACTAACCCTGCTTGAAGTAGATAGTTGCTCATAACATCACCCTCCTCCTGGCTAAGTCCTCTAAGGTTACATGTTTCACAGACCCATTCTTCACGTTGACCACTTCTACCCTGTCGGTGCAGGCTATGCATGGATCGATGCTGGCGAAGATTATGGGGGCGTCGGCTATATTATAGCCTATTAACATGACTGGCACGCTATGGTTATTCGCTACGGAGGGCGTCCTTATCCTCACTCTTTCAGGTATGTTTGTGCCGTTGCTACGCATATAGTAGAAGAGCTCTCCTCTAGGTGCTTCAACCCGGTCGAAAACTTCCTTGCCCTTAACAGGCTCTTTAATCTCCTCCGCCATGATAGGGCCTTCAGGTATATCCTTAAGTATCTGCTTGATCATCTTAATGGACTCGAAGATCTCCATAAGCCTCACCAAGGTCTTAGCTAGCACGTCTCCTTGATCAAACACGGGTACAGACCATTCTAGTTTATCGTAGTTAGCGTATGGGTCATCTTTGCGCACATCTATGTCTATACCTGAGCCCCTCGCCGTAGGCCCTACGACACATAGTTTCTTGGCATCCTCTTTGGTTAAGACGCCTACCTCTGCTACCCTAGCCCTTATCATGCGGTCATTGACCACGGTCTCCTTTAATCTCTCAGCTGCCCGCTCAATCTCGACTAGCTGGGCTTCTACAAACTTAGCTAGCTTGGGGGTTAAGTCTCGCCTAACCCCTCCGATAGTGGGGTAGGCGTAGTTGACACGTTTCCCTGTCACGGCTTCGAGCACCCTCATCACTACCTCGCGGTCTCTCCACGCATGCATGAAGGCAGTATCAAACCCTATCAGGTGGAGGGCCACGCCGAACCATAGAAAGTGGCTATGAAGCCTCTCCAACTCTGCCACTAGGGCTCTAAGATACTTGGCTCTCTCAGGGGGCTCCACGTCTAGTAGGTCCTCGATGGTCTGAGTGCAGGCAGTAGCATGGGCGTCGCTGCAGATTCCACATACACGTTCACATAGGAAGATTACTTGGTGAAAAGTTCTCCTGGAAGCTAGCCACTCTATACCTCGATGGAAGTAGCCTGTCTTAAGGTCAGCGCCTACGACGCGTTCACCTTCGACCTCCAGCCTTATGAAGAGGCTCTCCTTTAAGGCTGGGTGGAAGGGTCCTATAGGTATGCTACACGTGCTCATCTAGTCATCCCACCCTCTCAACGAGCTTGGTTAAAGGTATTCGGTGAAGGTCTAAGCCCACCTCCTCTGGCTTGTAGCCGAAGGAGAGGGCTAGGAGCTCAGATAGGTAAGCTACGGGTATGTTAAACTCGAGACTTGTCTTAGATTTAAGGTCGGCCTGCCCCACCTCAAACTGTAGATAGCAGGTGGGACACACCACAGCTATTAAGTCAGCGCCAGCTTCACTCACAGATTCAAGCTTCATCCTTAACGTCTCAGTTAAGGATAGCTCTTCATCGAAGCTTCTCTGAGGGAAGCCGCAGCAAAGTCTTTCAAGCTTATAGTCCACGACTTCAGCACCTATAGCCTTAACCAGCTCTTTAAAGGCCTCAGCTTTAAAGTACCAGTCTTCAGTCTTCTTTGACCTATAGAGGTGGCATCCTGGATGGACAGCCACCTTGATGCCTGTCAGCGGCTTAACCACAGCCTGCTTAATGCGATCTAATCCTAGCTCGTAGAGAGCTTCGGTTAGGTGTTTGACTTCCACGGTACCTTGATACTTCTTGCCTATCTTCGATAACTCCTTATTTACCTTCTCCTTAGCCTCAGGGTTTTCCTTTAAAAACTCGTTTGCCTCGAAGAGGGTTTCATAGCAACCGTTACACAAGGTCAGCACGGGAAGACCTAGGGCTTCAGCTATGGTAATGTTTCTGGCCGCCATCGTCAACCATAGCTCACGGTCCAGCAGCCCTGTGTAGAAAGGCTCAGGACAACATGAAGTGCCCTCCATGTCTCGGTAGGGCACTCCAAGCTTTTCCAATACCTTGCGCGTAGAGGCTTCTATGTTAGAGAATCGGGTTTGAATCCAGCAGCTCCAAAACATGGCGTAGCCGGTCAACACAACCACCTCAATACCTCAACTTCTTACGTCCCCAGTCGAACTTCACCTTCTCGTCGAACTTGAAGTCCTTCATCAACTTCTGCACTTCAGTTAACGACGCAGGGTCGACAGCAGTACATTTAACAGCTTCAGGAAGACCTAGCTTAACGCGCTGCCTCTTAGCCGCGAAGGTCAAGGGGAAGCGCAGCCCCGTCGTCAACACCCCCTCTATCCCCGGCTTCTGAGTATCCGTCACAGGGCCTTTCATAGGTCCTCTAAGCGGCTTAAGCTCCTCAGGCGCCTCAAAGGGTAGGGATATGTGACGTGGATCTGGATGTCCCTCAAACCGGATCCCAAACATCTCTTGTACTTCCCTCTCTATCATCCCCGCCCCGGGTATGATGGGGGTGATGGAGTCTACCGTTGGCTTCTCCTTGGGCACCTTGAACTTGAGGTTCACGTAACTCCTCCCTATGGTCATATGGTAAATGAGCTCGAAATCTACTCCTAGGTCTACAGCTGAGATTGTGCTAAGCCGAGCGTTCTTCTCGTTGAAAAGCCACTCTACCATTTCCCTTAAGCGGTAGGGCTCTATGTATACTACGTACCTAGTCTCCTTGGCTTCTTGCACTTCGTGGACAACGTCCTTAAACTTATTCTTCAGCTCCTCAACAACCTCCTTCATCACCATCACCCCGCTAATGAACTAGCCAACCTCCAAGCCCAGTTGAATAAGGGGTCAGGAATCATGCCCAAAACCACGCAGAGAGCAACTAAGACCAGGGCTACAGCGGCCAGACCTGTGGCTTCACGCATCTTCTCGGCTTCAGGTATGGGCTCACCCAAGAATGCTCCGCTGAATCCCTTGACCATAGCGGCCAGCAAGGTTACCGTGGAGAAAGCTACGATCAAGACTAAGTCCCACCTACCTGCCTCTGCTAAGGCTACGTAAAGCTGGTATTCGCTCCACCAAGTGTTGAAGGGAGGTATGCAGGCGAGGGCTAGGCTGCTAGCTATGAAGGCTAACGCGATCATGGGCATACGTCCAGCTAGCCCTTTGAGGCTATCCAGCCTTGTGGTTCCAGCTTTACTGGCCACCGCGGCTATGCAGAGCAGCATAGCTAATGAAGCTGGGATGATGTTAACCAAGTGGATCAACCCGCCAGCTAGGCAGTGTACATAGCCTTCTACTCCTTTAGCTAGGTCGGCTGCACCTAGCTCCATGACCACGTCGCCGAGCTGAACCACGACCGCGGCTACGAAGAGTCTCTTTAGATCTCGGTGGTGAGCTGCCACCAGCGCACCGATGAGCATCATAGCTGTGCCCACGTAGAGGATAGGGGTTAGGAGACCCGTGGCTAAGGCTCCAGTTAAGGAGAGGAAGGCTATGCCTGCTAGGACGATTGCCCTAGTCTCTATGAACCTAGCTAACCCGAAGTAAGCTAGGTCAAATCCACCACGCTTCATAAAGTTGTGGAGAGGTGCTATGAGTGAGGCAAAGTTAAGGTAGAAGGGGCCAGCCCTACCCTGGCTTTCTCTAAGCTTAGGTAGGGCTCCTCGACCTCGCCCCCTGTGAAGGGCATGGCGGCGTCGGTGGTGACTACCATGGGTTTAAGGGAGGCATGGTATATAGCGTAGCCCACGAGCATAGAGATTAAGATGATGAGGGCGAGGCCCAGGGCCTCATAGAACCCTATCGGGGTAGCGAAGCCTAAGAGGAAGTAGCTGGGGACCCCAGCTCCCATTATTAAGGCCACAGCCGGGTTGATTAGGGTATCGAGCAACAATCTTGGCGCCACGCCGAGGACCACGCAGAGAGCAGCTAGGATGACGAGGGGTATCTGCATGGTGAGAGGTACTTCCTTAACCCCCTCCAACCTACTAGGCCTAACCCCGAAGAAGGCTGAGTGAAGCATCTTTAGCACGGAAGCGAGGGTTATTGCGCTGCCGAGGAGGGCTATTGCACAGTATAGCGCATACATTGCGCCTACAAGGCCCCCTTCAGCTAAGGCCCTCTGGATAGCGCCCTCATAGATGAGTA
>QMSI01000064.1 GCA_003649615.1 Thermoprotei archaeon
ATTAGAGAGCACGTCTTTAAGCATGGAAGGTATACCTACCAAATTACTTCCCCCTCCTTGTCAGCTCTTCTATGGTTAAACTCCTTCTTTCCCCTGTCTCGACATTTATTATGGCCACTCTATCTGTACATGCGAAGCATGGATCAATGCTCACCAACGTAGCTGGAATGTCAGCGATATATCCTCCTTTAAACATTTCACAAACTGCAGGTATGTTAGCATAGGTAGGTGTCCTGATCTTAACTCGATCAGGTGTCGATGCTCCCTTACCGTAGACGTGGTAATTCAGGTCTCCTCTAGGAGCCTCGACTACGCTGAAGCCTTCTCCTTTAGGAATAACTCTAGGGGGTTTAATGCAGATGGGGCCTGAAGGCATTTTATCCAGGCTTCTCTTGATTAGTTCGATTGCCTCTAGAGTCTCATCTACCCTGACCATGAGCCTAGCCCATACGTCTCCTTCTTCGTATGAAACGAGCTTAAAGTCTAAGTCTTCATAGGCAGCGTAGGGAAGATAGTCTCTTACGTCGGCTTTAACCCCTGATCCTCTAGTGGTTGGGCCTACTGCACAGAGATCCACAGCTTTTGCTCTGCTGAGTAGCCCTACACCTACTGTTCTAGCTCTAACTGTAGGGTCGTTAGCGAAGACTTTCTTGTACCTCACCATTCTTTCATAGAGTCTATCCATGACCTTCCTTAGGTCCTCGGCTAACTTAGAATCTATGTCCCTCCTTACCCCGCCAACCACGTTATATGCGCTATTTACTCTGTTACCGGTAAGCCTTTCGATTAAGTCCATTACATCCTCTCGGTCTCTCCACATCAACATGAAGAGGGTCATGAACCCTAACAGCTCTCCTGCTACCCCTAACAGTAAAATGTGGCTGTGAATCCTGTTTAACTCATGAGCGATTACCCGCAGGTACTTAGCTCTCTCCGGTAGCTCCACTTCACATATATCTTCCATAGCTTGTACGTAACATAATGAATGGGCTACGTTACATATCCCACATACGCGTTCAGCCAAATATACGCCCTGAACAAAGGTACGATTCTCTAAAGCTTTCTCTATGCCTCGATGGACATAGCCTATCCTAGGCTCCACGTCGATAACCGTCTCACCTTCCACTTTAAACAAGAAGCGCTCGGGTTCATGTAGAGCCGGGTGTTGGGGTCCTATAACTAAGTCTATGGATGACAACTATGCCACCTCCTCTAGCTTAGCATTTTTCCTTAGTGGCCAGAGTCCTTCAGGCCAATCTTCAGGCAAGAATAACCGCTTTAAGTTAGGATGTCCTTTGAAGATGACTCCCAGCATTTCATAGACCTCTCTTTCATAAAGTGTAGAGCCAGGTATAAGGTCGGTTATGGTTTCGATCTCTAGTCCATCGAGAGGAAGGCTGGTCTTTAGCATAACATGTATCTTAGCCTCGTAAAGCCAGAGATTGTATGTTAACTCGAGCCTATCTTTAAGGTCAGCTCCTACAATCGAGAACAAGTGAACTTCACCGAACTTAGACTTAAGGGCCTCTATAGCTCTCCTATGAGCTCCTTTATCGACGACCATATTAACCCTATTGGGCTTGACCGTTACGCCTTCAAGCAAGCTAGAGCCTAGAACCTCTCTGACTGCCTTCACTACTTCGTCCCCATTCAAGTTAACCCCCTCCCTTAAGCTTACCTAGCAGCTTAGCAATACCATAGATTATCGCGTCAGGCCTAGGTGGACAGCCGGGGACATAAGCATCTACGGGCACTACTTTATCCACGCCCTTCAAGACATTGTAGCAATCCTGAAACACCCCGCCGCTGAGCGTACAGGTACCAACAGCTACTACAAACTTAGGGTCAGGTACCTGTTCATAGATCCTCTTAAGCCTAGCCGCCACCTGCCTCGTTATAGGCCCTGTCACTACTATGACATCGGCGTGTCTAGGAGAACCTTTGAGTAGTATACCGAAACGCTCCACGTCAAACCTAGGAGTTAAAACAGCTAGGACCTCGATGTCACAGCCATTACATCCCCCGGAATTGAAGTGTAAGATCCAAGGTGACTTCAGCCTAGCCCATGAGATCAACCCCATGTACTCCACCTTAGTTTTCTATAGAGGAGGCTGTAGATAGATGGGGGCCTACAAACTCTTTTTATATTTTTCTCGCTGATGGCCGCCTCGACGTTTATGTTTCCTTGTCCCTGTTCCGGTATTGTTAGGTTGGGGGTTTAGGGTACATGAGCGCCCATGTTCAGTGCAGCGTAACTCTCCATAAACTGTGCTTCTTTAAGCATATGTTTGTACAACCACAGAGCTTTTATATTGTAAGTTTTCAAAGTTTCGAGCTTGAGGCCTTGGAGGGTTAGGGCTTCATGGATGTGGAGACGCTGGTCAACGTCTTCATAATCGCCGTGTTTCCGTTATTTGTAGCCTCCTTGGTCCTTTACGTTGTTCGTTTAATCAAGGGGCCCACCATACCGGACATGATACTCGCCGTGGACTGTATTTCCTACGACCTCTCCCTTTTCATGGCCTTACTCGCCATATATTTCAGGTCTTCTTTTCTCATCGTAGGTGCGATAAGCCTTGCTTTATGGGCTTATGCCCTAGATCTCTATGCAGCTAAATGGATGGAGGGAAGAGAGCTGGGTGAGTAATCTTGAATGATTTCATACCCCTGCTCAAGGATATGGCTCTCATTGCCGGGTTAGCCCTGGTTGTGATAGGGGTCTTCTGCGACCTTGTAGGTTCAATAGGTCTACTTCGCTTTCCCAACTTCTTCGTTAGGCTCCACGCCGCTACCGTAGGTACCATAGGCGGCGCTGCTTATCCGTTACTCGGTGTGGCTCTCATAGCTTTAGCTTGCGATTTCCTTGGACAAGCAAGGTGGTTTATAGCGACAGGCTCCATTCTGACGAGCATAATAGTTATACTGACGGCGCCCGCGGGTTCACATGCGTTAGCAAGGGCAGCTCATCGATCAAGGTTACCCGTGGAGCCTAAGGTCTGTGACCTACTTGAAGAGGATCGAGGTGGCAGAGAATGATACCTCTCTTCTTTAGCCCTTTCCTTGAGCTACTCCTCGCCTTTAGCTTAACGATGGCTCTTGTCCTTGCTTACTTCGCCATTGTTCAACGCGACCTCGTTAAGGCAGCAGTATTGTCTGCTGGCCAATCGATAGCTTATGCTTTCGCCTACTACTTGCTCGCAGCACCGGATATTCTCTTCGCTTACATACCTATAGCCGTGGGCATCTACACGGTTCTTCTTCTCTACGCTATAAGCAAGACGGAGAGGTTCGAGGAGGGTTGAAGGTTGAAAGCTGAATTTAAAGCATTGGCAGTGGCTTCGACCATAGTTCTCTTCGTATTGACCCTTGTGTCCGTGGCTTTGGGAGCTACTGCTTTTACCCCTAGCCTCGACCTTAGACCTTTAGCGGAGTTTTACCTTGAAAACTGCCTTAACCAGTTCAACAAGGACTTGTGGGCCGCCAGCCCTGAAGCCGTCACGTCAATGCTATGGGACTATAGAGGCCTCGACACCGTATATGAGACCACGGTGTTCTTCCTAGCCATCATAGGGAGCGTTGCCGCCTTTAGGTTTGGTGAAGCTTTCCTTCGCTCTTATGAAGAAAGTAAGCGGAAGCAGCGGAGAGAGGAGGGGCTCTCCCTTATAGTTAAGGTGATTACTAGATTGACCTTCGTCCTCATAGTGGCCTTGTCCATCGCTATTGCCCTACACGGACATTTAACGCCAGGTGGAGGTTTCCAAGCCGGAAGCATTTTCGCGGTTGCCCCACTCTTAGCTATCGCTGCCTTCTCTCGCCGCTTCGTGGAGGAGTTTGGATTAACTAAGAATACTTGTCTCGCTATAAGGACGACCGGATTGATAACCATTGCTTTAATAGCCTTGATCCCACTGCTATCCATAGCGTTAGGCTTTACCGGCGTCTTCATTATCCAGAACCAGCCTAAACCGTGGGCCCTCCAACCCTCCTTCCCAGGTTTTCCGGTTTACCTAGGACCGATCTGGCTCGCTGGCACTCTTATCCTCTTCAACGTGGCTGAATTTCTGACGGTAGCTTCAGGCTTCACCTTACTCTTCATTCTCCTTTCTCTTCCTGAAGATTTCTTCAGGAGGCTGATGGGTAAATGACGAGCATCCTAGGGCAGATCCTATGGTTATACATGTATGGAGTACTTCTAGCCATCGTTTCCATATCCATTTACGGTGTGGTGGTTAGGCCTCATATACTTAAAAAGATCATAGCGCTCACCATCCTGGCTGATACGGCGAATACTTTCATGATATTCATAGGCTACCGTCTGGGAGCTACCGTGCCTCCCATCTTAACCACCTTGAACCCCTCGCCATCAGACATAGCCACCTTTGTCAGCTCAGCTGTGGACCCTGTACCTCAGTGTTTAGTGATAACGGCCATAGTCATTAACATGGCGGTCACTGCCCTCCTCATTTTCCTATCTATTCAAGCCTATAGGCTGTACAGGACGCTTCATGTGAAGGAATTATCGAGGCTAAGGGGGTGAAGGGCTACGTCGGCTGGGACTAAGGCCTTAAAGACCTTCGTGGCGTTCATCCTCATATATGCTGCTTTCCTTGTGTACTCAACCCCTACCTCCGCTACATTATACATGGACTTACTGCTAGGCGGGATAGTATCCTTGATAGCGGCTATTTTAGTAGCTGACGTATTGATAACCAAGCATCCCAGCAAGGTATTTGATGTTAGGAGATGGATTTGGCTAATAGCCTATGCTCTCCATTACTTTACCCTTATGGAGCTTCGAGCCCACTTGGACGTGGTGAAGAGGATTCTACACCCTAAGATGCCCATAAAGCCAGGGATAGTAAGGGTGCCCTATTATGTTGAAACTGACCATGGAATAGTAGCTGTGGCTAACTCTGTCACTAATACTCCAGGAACCGTGGTGGTTGACTTAAACACGGAGACTAAGCGCTACTACATACACTGGATAAACGTGCTATCTGCCGATGAGCAGGCATGTTTCGATGCAATAACAAGGGGTTTTGAACGGTATGCTCGTAAAGCTTTCGGGTAGGTGAGCTTTGATGCAAATACCCTTATGGCCTCATATAGCTGCTCTGCCTCCGCTTCTCGGCGTAGCTTTAGCCTTTGCGCTCCCCTTACTTAGCTTGGTTATTAAAGAGAGAAGAGTCTGGGAATGTTACGCTGTGGCTTCCACCTTCGTACTGTTTGTTTTATGCTCTTCAGTATTTTATGTTCAATTCTTTATATCTGCTACGCCAACCGTATATGCCTTTGGAGGATGGCCTCCACCTGTCGGTATAGTCTATGAAGTAGATAAACTAAATGCTTTGTTAGGCCTCCTCGTCAGCGGAGTAGTCTTCTTAGCGACTGTGTATAGTGTTAGGTATATGGAGAAGGATGACGGCGTTGAATGGTACTACACGCTGCTCTTAGGCTTTGAGGCAGGGATGCTGGGATGTCTCTTTACGGGTGATTTCTTCAACCTTTTCGTTATGCTCGAGGTCATGTCGGTATCCGCCTACGGTCTAGTAGCGTTTAGACGAGATTCTCACGAAGCCGTTGAGGCTGCGGTTAAATACGCCATTATAGGATCACTAGCCACCACTCTCTACTTTATCGCCGTGGCCTTCGGCTACGGCTCTTTCGGGACCCTCAATATGGCTGACCTTGCTGCCAAAACCTCAACATCCATAGTGTTCCCTGTCACGGGGGGTACTCCGAGCCATAGCGGCTGGGTACTTGGAGCGGGGGTGTTCTTGGCGTTAATGTTCTGGGCGTTTGCCATGAAGGCTGCTATAGCTCCTAACCACTTCTGGCTACCTGATGCTCATCCAGCGGCTCCTTCGCCCATTTCTGCGCTGCTTTCAGGCCTCATGGTTAAGGTGTCCCTGTACGTCATTATAAGGTTCACGTTCACGCTCTTTGGTGGAGCTGTAGCGCTGTCTCTAACTTTGAATTCTCTTCACATAATAGCCCTCGTACTAGGTTCCGCTTCGGCCCTCATAGGAGCTTTCATGCTCATGGTGCAGCGCGACATTAAGCGGTTGATAGCTTATGGCACCATACTCAACGTGGGCTACATTACCATGGGCCTCGGCATAAGCCTGATGCCTGGCACCACCTTAACGGGCTTGACCGCAGCTGTATTTCACATAATTAATCACGCTGTGGCTAAAGCTCTTCTCTTCCTTTGCGCGGGTGCTTTCATACATGCTGTAGGAGCTAGAAACCTGGATGACCTGGCTGGAGTGGGTAAACAAATGCCTTGGACCGCTGCTGCCTTTACCATAGGTGCCTTGGCTCTTAGTGGAATTCCTCCTCTTAACTGTTTTATGAGCAAGCTTCTTCTCCTACAAGCTTTCCTTGAGGCTGGATGGGTGGCTCCTGTGATAGCTATCATTATATTAACGAGCGCTCTATCCTTGCTTGGATACTTGAAGGTTGTATACAACGTTTATATGAGGTCTCCTGCCACGGACATATCGAACATTAAGGAGGCGCCAGCTTCAATGCTAATCCCCATGTTGATCCTAGCAACACTATGCATAGTGCTAGGGATAACTGCTCCCTTAGTTGTGGACAAGGTAGTAGAGCCTGCTGTGTTGTCGGCTGTAGATCTTCAAGGGTATGTGGAGGCTGCACAGAATTTTGCATCAGTACTATATGGCGGTGGTGCTCCATGATGCAGCTATTGATAGAAGTATTAAAAGCCTCGGCCTCCATGTTCACTGTCGCCATCATCCTCTACCTCCTATACTTATATGCAAGAAGTAAAGCTCCTCGTAAACCGATAGGCGATAAGCTTAGCATCTACGCTTGCGGCGAGAGCTATCCGGAGCGTAAGGCAAGCGTAGCTGACGTAAACCTCTTCGTAGCGGTATGGAAAAACCTCTTTAGATCCCTCTACGGAAGGTTAAGGGAAGGTTTTCATACAGGGATACTTAGTGATTGGCTGGTCTGGATGTACGTGTTCCTAGCTTTGATGTTATTTATATTGGTGTCGGCTGGTGGTGTACCTTGATGGAAGCCTTACAACTACTCGTTGAGACCTTGGTGTATCCTGGTTTGGTTTTCAGCTTAATAGCCATCCTCCTAACCCAATGGTATGTCAGGAAGCTATATGCTAGGATGCAAAACCGTGTAGGTCCTCTCCATACTGGTCCTTCAGGCCTACTTCAGCCTCTAGCTGATTTCCTTAAATTGATGTTTAAGGAAGATGTAGTGGTGAAGGGGGCTGGGGATAAATTAACGGCTGGCTTACTCACAGTTTCCATAGGGGCTATCCTAGCTATACTCTTGATGACTCCCTTAGCTATACCCTTACGCTCCATAACTGGATGGTACGTGGTCATTAAGGCTGACTTCGACGTGGTCTTAGCTCTTTATCTACTTGTCTGGCCCACCGTAGCATTGGCCCTCGCCGGCTTCCTGAGCCCTAACCCCTTCAGCATCGTTGGGGGGTCAAGGGTTTTCTCGTTGACCATAGCCTATGAATTAGCCTTCGCTCTCTCCATACTAACCCCAGTAGCTTTGACTAGCTTGCTCTATGGCGCAGGCTACTCAATCTATGCTTCTTCGATTAGTTCTTGGAGGTTGTGGCTTCATCCATACACCGCGTGCTTAACGGCTTTAGCTTTGGCTACCGCTCTCATCTCGCTTCAGTGTAAGTTGATGGAAAAACCTTTCGATATACCTGAAGCTGAAACAGAAATCGTAGCGGGACCTTTCACTGAATATAGTGGGCCTAAGCTGGCTCTTATAATACTGCTCCACGACTTGGAGCTTTACGTAGGTGCAGCCCTCATAACCTTCCTATTCCTAGGAGGGCCAGCACCTTTCTTCAAGCCTTTATGGGCATCGGCTTTAACCTTCCTAGTTAAATACGTAATTGTCGTATCGGTGTTAACGGCCATAAAGGCGGCGGTGGCTAGGTTTAGAGTAGACCAAGCCCTCCTCCTCTTTTGGAGGTATGTTTTGCCATTAGCTCTCTTAGCCCTCATCTTCTCCATGGCCTCTCCTCTCCTTGCAGCGCAGGTCTTTTAATTAGTGGTGATATAGGTGAAGGCTTCAAGCCTTGAAAGATATGATAGGCAGCTTAGGATACCTAAGCTAGGCGTGGAAGGCCAACTTAAATTAAGGAAGGCCAGTGTTCTTGTAGCTGGAATAGGAGGTCTAGGTTGCGCTTCAAGCATCAGCTTGGCGGCTGCA
>QMSI01000065.1 GCA_003649615.1 Thermoprotei archaeon
AGCCCAGCCGACCTTAATTGAACCTTGAAGCCGACCTCTCTAAGCTGTTTAGCTAGCTCCCACGCCTCTAAGCCTGCTAGACAGATGGGGCGTTTAGCTTTAAGCGCTAGAGAGGCTACTTTGCCCACTGAGGATTGAAGGTGTTTGTGAGCTAGCATCCTACGCCTCTCAACTAGGTCAAGCCATTCCTTAAGGTCTCTCTCTAGGAAGCTGCTCAGCGAGGCTCTAAGTAGTAGTCTAGGGACCTCCATGGACAGGGCGTGGTCATCCTTCATCAACGAAGGATCTGCGTAGCAGCGCACCTCCACGTCGAGTTGGCGCTTAGCCTTCATCACACCCTCCACTAAGGGTTCAAGAGACCTTAACATGGAGGAGCTGGCTGGCAGTACACCAGCCTCCACAGCGGCCTCGAGGATGGTGGAAGCTGAGGAGAGCTGAGGCCAAGATAGGAAGGGTTCCATGCCTTCAGGGAGGTCGATCAATAATAGGTCGGAGCCTTGGGTTAAAGCAGCCGAGTAAAGGTTTACTGCGGCCTGCCTATTAGCCAACCTTAACCTTCTAGGCCTAAAAAACAGGAGGAGCTCGGTCATCTAGATGGACGGTAAAGGCGCTGGATTAAAGCGTAACGTTTTCATTCCTCCACTTTAAGCCCCCTAGCTTCAGCGTGTTTCTTTAAAGCCTCAGCGAACACGTTGTAAGCCTCATTCCTATAGAGGCATAGAACCACCCTCTCAAGCCCAGTGTCCTTGCTTAGGTAGTCCAGTATGGCTGGTATCATTACGTCTGCGCATACCTCCAAGGGCACGCCAAAGGCACCTGTGGAGATAGCCGGGAAAGCTATGCTACGCAACCTATATTCGTTGGCTAGCCTTAAACTGCTCAGCGTAGCGCTTCTGAGCTTGCCTTCCACGTCGCTATCCCCCTGCCTTGGACCTACAGCGTGGATAACGTAGCTTGCCTTGAGATTACCGCCTGTAGTTATCACAGCGCTACCTACAGGGCAGTAACGTATCCTATCACATTCCTCCTGTATCTTTGGGCCTCCTTTACGCCTAATAGCGCCTGCCACTCCTCCACCCAGCTTCAAGAGCTCGTTAGCAGCGTTGACTATGGCGTCTACGGTAAGCTCCGTTATGTCCCCCTGAGCCAGCTCGAAGGTTTTACCAGCCACCTCCACCTTCAAGGAGAAGCCCCCCGGCTACCCCTATAGCCTACTAGGCTCTTAAGCTCCTCGACAACCTCAGGGTTCATTAAAGTGGTGACGTCGCCTAAAGGCTCATTGCGCAGCAATTTACGCAGGATCCTCCTCATGATCTTGCCGCTCCTCGTCTTCGGGACGTCGGTCACGAACACTACGCGTTCAGGCCTAGCTATGGGGCCGATGGCCTCATCCACCTTCTTGACCAGCTCTCTCTCAAGCTCTGGAGTAGGCTCCACGCCTGCCTTGAGTATAACGAAGGCTACCGGCACCTCTCCCTTAACCTCGTGGGGTACGCCCACCACAGCAGCTTCAGCTACTTTAGGGTGGCTGGCTATCGCGTTTTCAAGCTCAGCCGTCGATAACCTATGCCCAGCCACTTTCAACACGTCGTCTAACCTACCTATTATCCTGAAGGCCTCCCCTTCCATCATCCTAGCCCCGTCGCCGGTAAAGTAGTATTCAGGCCCAAACTGGGAGAAGTAGGTGTCCACGTACCTCTTAGGGTCTCCCCATATACCTCTAAGCATGCCTGGAGCGAAGGGAGGAATTTGGACTAGGTAGCCCTCCTCACCCATGGGTGCTGGCCTACCCTCCTCATCTAAGATGAGGTGTTTGGTGCCTGGAAAGCTCCTACCAGCCACCGTGGGTATGATGGGGCCTATCCCCGGCAAAGAGCTTATTAGAATACCTCCGGTCTCGGTCTGCCACCATGTATCCACGATGGGGCAGCGCCCACCACCCACCACCTCGAAGAACCATTTCCACGCCTCTAGGTTAATGGGTTCACCGACGCTGCCAAGCAGCCTTAGACTGGTGAGGTCGTATTTACGCGGTAGGTCGGGGTCAACCTTCATCAACATCCTTATCATGGTGGGCGCCGTGTAAAGGATGGTGACGCCATGCTCCTCCACGATCTCCCAAACCCTGCCGTAATGCGGGTAATCCGGAGCTCCCTCATAGATGAGCATAGTGGCGCCCAGCGATAAGGGGCCATAACAGTTGTAGGTGTGCCCTGTCACCCAACCTATATCAGAGGTACACCAGAAAAGGTCGTCGTCGTGGACGTCGAAGATCCACCTAGTCGTCCAGTAAGCCTGTGTCAAGTAGCCGCCTGTTTCATGGATGATGCCCTTAGGCTTGCCCGTCGTGCCGCTGGTGTAGAGTATGAAGAGGATGTCCTCGCTATCCATGGGCTCAGGGCTACAGTAAGGCTCAGCTTCATCTCTAAGCTCGTGCCACCAATAGTCGCGGCTCTTCTCCAACTCCACGCCTAACCCCAGCCTCTTAACCAAGATAACCTTCTCCACCTTCGTGTCCTTGAGCGCTGCGTCTGCCTGAGCCTTCAGGTTTATGGCTTTACCTCTACGGTAATAGCCGTCAGCGGTGATGAGGAGCTTAGCTCCAGCGTCCAACAACCTGTCTTTAAGCGAAGCTGAGCTAAACGCTGAAAACACTACGCTGTGCACCGCCCCTATACGGGCACAGGCCAGCATAGCTACTTGGACCTCAGGTATCATTGGCAGGTAGATGCCTACCCTATCACCTTTACCTACGCCAAGCTTCCTTAGCGTGTTGGCCATTCTGTTAACTTCCCTGTATAGGTCCATGTAGGTCAACGTCCTAACAGGCTCGCCGAGAGGCTCAGGCACCCAGATAATAGCCGCCTTATTCCTACGCCAAGTGTTTACGTGGCGGTCAACGCAGTTATAGGAAGCGTTGAGCTTCCCTCCCAGGAACCATTTAAAGTGAGGAGGCTTGGCTTGGTAAACCTCACTCCACCCCTCCACCCAGTCGAGGCCTTCTTTAGCCAGCCTCGACCAGAAAGCTGTAGGGTCTTTGGAGGCTTCCTCGTAGATGGATGCATCATGAACCCAAGCTCTACTTTTCATTTCCTCGTTAGGCCAATACACGTTCTCCTTGACTTTATCCCTCTCAACCCATTTAGAAGGCTTAGCCAAAGATGTTTCCTCCTGCAACTTAAACAAGGTTGCCATAGTAAAAAGGCTTAGCCGCGACGTTGAGAAGAGCCTTTAAAGTCTATAGCTAAGGAGCTACCTTCAGCTTGACGTGGTACTCTCGATCCTCCATGGAGAGCCTAACCTTAAACCCAAGAGCTCTGAACAGCTTAACCATCCTAGGGTTATCAAGGGATACTCTGCCCGTCAACTCGGTTACTCCGGCTTCCTTAGCCAGCCTAACCAGCAGGTTGAGTAGGCGTAGGCCTAGGCCTCTGCCTTGCCACTCATCACATATCAGTAAAGACACTTCACCTATAGCTGTCAACGGATCTACGCTGCACTGAGCCAGCCCTATAGCGCGTTGCCCCCTCTCGTCATCGATCAAGGCTACTAGACAAAGCTCCCATCCCCCAGCAATGCCTACAACTCTACGAGCTTCAAATACAGGTACTCTGGCGAGAGGCCTCCCAAACCTCCTGTAGAGTGTTTCTTGAGATAGAGATGCTAGGAAATCCAAGACTAGGTTTAGGTCGCTTGGCTCAGCTAGTCTGACTTGGACCCTTACGCCTTCAGGTAGCCTTAACCAAGCTTTCCTGAAGCGTCTACGTCTCCTTAAGCGGCCGTGGCCCAAGACTCCTCCACCATCAACCCATCGCGTCTAAGCCTCGTTGAAAACTCCTCGTAGAGGTTGGGGTCCATGCCCAGCCTCTCAGGAGGATATATTCCTTCACCCTTTAATAGGCCCTCCGCCACCATGGAGGTGAAGTGGAAGAACGTCGAGGCAGTCGCCTTCAGTAGTGGTGAAGGCTTCGCTCCCTGACCTACTAGGCTGAAGCATAGCTTAGCTTTACCCTGCTTCGTTAAACCTAAGGCCTCAACTAACAGGATTAACAGGTCCTCTTCGAAGCCTCTCCAAGCCCTCGCCAGTAAGGCTTTAAGGACCCTTCTAGGCTCCACCTCTACACCATCAATCCTTAAAGGCTCATCCATCAGCAAGCCGCATTCTACTAAGGCCTTCACCGTAGCTATGTGGCCTCTCTGCCTAATGGTCTTCTCGTCCATGTCCCTAGCCTTCAGGGTCCTAAGCAGCGTCCTCAAGCCATCAGTGCAGAAACACTCGAAGACTCCTAGCCCAGGTATGGCTAAGACCTCATAGCTCGAGAGAGGGTCGATCTCCACCACCTTACCTCCTTTAACCATCCTTGCTCTGCGCGTATACTCCTCGAGTAGGTCGTCAATGCTCCAGGAAGAGACGTGTCTTAGGGGAGGGGTAGGCGTAGAGGGGAGGCCCCCCGCCTTGATGTGAAGCTCCAGCAGCTCATCCATAAGAGATGAAGCTCTCCCAGCCAGCACGTTACTGAGCCCTGGAGCTAAGCCGCAGTCAGGAACTATGAGCACACCTCTCCTAACAGCTTCTTCCTCAAGCTTAAACGGGTCTTCAGGGGTGTAGGAAACTGAAACCACGTTAACGCCAGCTATTACAGCTGTCTCCATAGCCTTAAAACCGAGCCTTCCAGGTAGGGCTTCACAGGCCAGGTCTACGTCCTTTAAAAGCCTCCTCAACGCCTCCTCGTCGCTCACGTCCAGCTTAACTGCGCTCACCCCTTCAACCCTGCCTAGCTCCTCTATCAGCTGAGGGTTGACGTCGACCGCCACTACCTCCGCAAACCTACCCGTAGAGGCTAACCGCTTAACCGTTAAGGACCCCACGGCGCCGCAACCTAATACCGCCACTTTCAACTCCAACACCATTTATCGAGGCACACCACGTCCTTCAACTCCCTCCTCTCAGCTACCTCCCCTTTAACCTCATCTGGATAGCCTAACGCCAACAAGGCTACAACTCGAGCTTCACCCGGTACGCCAAGTATGTTTTTCACCTCGGTTTCGTTGAATGAACAAGCCCAACACGTAGCTAAGCCGAGGTCAACGGCGACGAGGACCATGTGCTCCACGGCTATGGCCACGTCAACCTTCCAGTACTCCTCCCCATCACGCCTAATCCACGCTTCTCCAGGCAAAGCGCAGGCCACGATCACTATGGGGGCTTCCGCCAACCACCTCTTTCCATGAGCCCTCACCAGCTCCTCCCTTACCTTAGGGTCCTTAACCACTATGAAGCGCCAAGGCTGCCTATTGTCGGCTGAAGGAGCCAGCCTAGCAGCCTCCAATACCTTCAATAGCTTCTCGTCCTCCACGGGAACACGCTTATACCGCCTAATGCTCCTACGCTTCCTCACAGCCTCTAACACGTCCAATAGAGGCACCTGATATAGCTAGAGCGTGGCTGAGCCTTAAATTATGAGCGTGGCCTAGTCTCCTTGACGAAGAACAGCAGTATGAGTATGCCTATCACTATTAGCGAGGAGCCTATGAGGAACATGTTCCTAAAGCCTACGACGTCGGCCAGATAGCCTCCAAGTATCGGCCCTATGATCCACCCCAAGTAGTATACCCTATGGTAGACCCCCATGGCCCAGCCCCTCTCACCCTCCCCAGCCACGTCAGCTATGTACGCTGAAGCAGCCGACCCCATCCCTGCCCAAGTGGAGCCTTCTAGGAGTTGGATCAAGGCTGCCTGTACCACGTCGTTTATGAAGGCGTAGAGGGCGAAGGCTAACGTGAAGCCCACCATCGAGGCTAGCAACACAGCCCTCCTACCTACCCTATCGGAAAGCTTACCGGTTGAGGGAGACATTAATGCCCCTGCCGCCGCCCCAATCATGAACACTGCCCCTATCTGAGTGGTTGAAGCTCCAAGGTCCTGGCTGAAGTATATGGAGAGCACGGAGTAAACCATGCCTGAGCACACCATTAAGGGCAAGATGGAGGCAGCTAAAGCGTAGAGGAGGCGCTTATTCATGGATGAGCCACCTAAACCTTGCAGAAGAGGGAAGGATAAAAACGCTCAGTAAGCCCGCCGAAGGGCGGTCACCGCTCCCGCGATGCAGTCCTCTTCATCGCGGGCCCTCGCCAACTTACCCTTTCGTCACAGGTCAGAGGTCCATCAGAAGCTCACTGGGCCGAAAACCATACGCGTAGAGGGCTCTCTTAACCTTAACGCATGTCGAGTTATGGTTAAATAAGGGCTCCACCATTCAGCTTGGCGTAGCTACCCCCCAAGGACGAAGCCTAGGGGTGGGGCAGGCTTGTCCTACCTCCCTTGGAGGAGAGTAGGTTCCTGGCACTGCTTAGCCTGTGGCGAGTGCTGTAGGAAGTTCACGGTAATATTGACTACCTACGAATACGCCCTTTTAACCAACCTCTTCGGCCAAAGGGTGGTGGAGCTAAATAGCCGCGGAGATCCTTGTTTAAGGAGGGTGCAAGGAGTCTGCGTATTTCAGAGCTCCGAGGGGTTATGTAGGCTTCAGCCACTAGGGCTCAAGCCTCTAGCATGCAAGGTATGGCCGTTTAAGGTGGTGGAGGTTAAGAACATAGGTGAAGCTGGAGAGGCTGACCTCTTCATCCATGGTGGAAGAGCTTACAGGGTCTACGTGCATTCTAGCTGCAACGGAATAGGCCATGGAAGCCGTGAAGAGCTCGTAGAGGCGATAAAGGAAGTTATAGAGATTAAAAGAAACCCTCATCGCCCACAGCTCTACTCCACGGCGCGAGTTAAGGAGAGGGGCTTGAGCCTCCGAGGCTTAACCTCAACCATGGCTTATGCCTTGAGCGCTAGGCTCGTTGCTTAACCTATCGCTAGACAGGCTAGACCATAAAAGAAGTAGCTCAACGCTGCTGCTACAGGCACTGTCAAGAGCCAGGAAGCAGAGATCAAGAGCACCGTAAACCTATCTATCCCCTTACCTTTCACGAGCCCTGCCCCTATAACTGAGCCTACACTGGAGTGGGTAGTAGAGATCGGCATACCGTAGCCTATGAGGAGGTAGGGTATCGTGGTGAAGAGGTATACGTTTAAAGCATTGCCCAACCCAGCCGCCATCCCAGTATAGGGATCCATCCTCGTCACCCTGAAGGCCACCGTCCTGATCACCCTATAACCCCATGTAAAGCCGCCTAGCATTATGCCAGCGCTTCCAAGCGCCGCTAACATTAACATGACGTGGCTCTCGGGTGAAAGCCCTAGCTTCGTCATAACTGTGACGAACACCCCGGTAGCGTTGCCTACATCGTTAGCCCCGAAGGAGTAAGCGGAGAAGCAGAGGGAAGCGATTAGAAGGAAGGAGACAAGCCTACCGTTACCTCCAGCGTAGCGTCGATAAAGCATTAACGCGGCGAAGCGGTAGATAAGCATGGTCATCACGATGGCTAGGAGAGGAGAAGCTACCCAGCTTAACACCACCTTCCACATGACGCTCCAGTTAACGCCGACCCAGCCTCTAATAGCTAAGCCGTAACCTATCACGGCGCCCACGATGGACTGGCTCGTGGAGATGGGCATGCCTTTATAGGTACATAGCGTTATCCATAGGCCAGCAGCGAGCATGACGGTTAAGGTTCCGACCACGTCTATATCGGCTACCACGCCTTTACCTATGGTCTTCATAACCATGTATCCTTGAAGCATAGCCCCAAGGGAAGCGAATAGAGCGAAGAGGAGGAGAGCTTTCTTAAGCGTCAGTACACCGCTGCCTACAGCATAGTTAGTTGGGTTGGCGGCGTCGTTGGCTCCAAGACACCAAGCAATGTAGAAGGATAAGGCGAGGCCTACCGCTATGACTATGAGCGTAGCATCGCCCAACTGTTCTCGTGACCGAGACGCCTCATAATCGCTTTTTACACTTTCCATCGAAGACTAAAGGGGCTCAACGTATATACAACCTATATACCTAGATATATGATCTACCCCATATACTATATAGGATATATGGAGGCCCTATGAACCTGTAGGGGGAGGGTTAAAG
>QMSI01000066.1 GCA_003649615.1 Thermoprotei archaeon
GCTGCAGCGCTTGAGGAAGCAAGCCCAGGCGCTAAATTATTGATGGCTAGCTACGGTAATGGAAGCGACGCGTTCTTGTTCACGGTAAAGGAAGGGGTCGAGGAACTCAGGGGGACGAGGAGAGGAGTTAAAGGACACTTGGAGCGCAAGAAACCTCTACCAGATTACACCACATATCTGCGCTGGAAAGGGCTCGTAACCATGCCTGAGCGCAGAGTGCCAATGGCCGTGTCCTACCCGAGCGCTGTCGCCATATGGAGGGAGCGGAACCGCATATATCCGTTCCATGGTGTAAAGTGTAAGAACTGTGGAACAGTCCAGTATCCGCCTCAGCGAGTCTGTATTAAGTGTAAGGCAAAGGACAACTTCGAGGAGGTCAGGCTATACGATAAGAAGGGCACACTGTTCTCCTTCTCGTTCGACTTCCTAAGAGGAATACCTATAGGCATCGTCAACCTAGAGGGCGGAGGCAGGGTCTTCCTAGAGCTCGCCGACGTGGACGTCAGAGAGCTAAAAGTAGGCATGGAGATGGAGTTCACCTTCAGGAAGCTTGACCTATGGCGCAGCGACGGCATCTACGGCTACTTCTGGAAGGCCACTCCTGTCACTGCTTAACCTTAAACCCCCCTGTTTTTGTTGAAATAGACCTCAAGCTCGATAACCTCATACTTACGCTTGGAGAATTCTACCGCTATTCGCATTAAGGAAAGTTCTTCTCCTATAGGTATTCGGTAAGCTTTAGCATAGTTAGCGTATCACGCGACCGCCATGATCATCATAACCAATAAGGAGAAGAGGTCATAGTTAAGGTCTCTTCAACAGCAATTATTTACATGGCCCCACATTTGTCAGCCTGCTAAGGCTTTCCTTCATCGTTAATGATTAATTCAACACTCACCTCTCAGTGAGTCATCTTAGAGAAAACCCTCTTCACTGTCCTGCGGCTCTTATTATGACCTCGGCTCCGTAGGGATTCACCAGCACCCCAGCATTACTCATCCTACTCTTCAATCTCCTTAAAGCATCTTCGATAGACGGTGCATACCTAAACCCTAAAGCTTCTACCTCACGTTCATCCATACTGTCCGTCACCACGACCAATTCTTTTCCTTCTAGGTCCATCCTCAACTTAAGATATATGAGGCCGAAGACATAGTCGGGAAGCAGCCCTTCCTCTACTACCTTACGCAGCTCGCCTAAGGTAAGTTCATGTAGGCGGTAACGCTTAATTACGTCGGCTTTCTCTATAGGCATGCCTTCATAACAGGGCGATGCCAGGATTACCGCTCCACCTTTCCTTACAGCATGGCAGACTGAGAACACGCCTTTCCAGGCCTGGTAGAAGTTTATGTCTGCTGGATAGCTCGTAGTGATAGCTACGTCGACAGGCTTCGTTAAGTTGTACATATAATGCCTTGTATGTTCTGCAGCTCCTTTTCTATGCGCCTCTATGGCTTCTCCAGCGACAACGCCTAGGCAACCTTCAGTTAAGGAAGGTATAACGTTAACGATGAACGTTGGAAGCTTTGAAGCTGCATAGAACATATCGAGGTATACTGGGTTACTGTCCAACTGGCCTAAAGAAGCCTTAGGGTGGTATAGGAGAGAGTGGTTGTGCTGAATCGTAACTCTTCCAGCCACACCTGGCAGTAGTATCTTTGGTCCACCAGAATAACCTGCAAAGGGGTGAGGATTTATTGTACCTAAGGCTACCCTTAGATCTGCCTCTACAACCAATTTATTAATGTATACAGGGGTTCCCTGCGGAGTGACTCCAAGGCTCAACAAATCATGGTCTGGGTCATGCATTATCACCTTCTCAGCCAATTCCTCACCTAACTTGCCGATTAGCCTTTCACGGCTGGGATGACCATGCAGTCCCAGAGCCATAATGACCTTTACCTCTGAGGCCTCGTTGAGCCTCTCTAAGATAAAGGGATAGATCTTAGAGACAGGGGTCGGTCTGGTTACATCATCCACTATCAAAGCCACTTTCGTCTCACGCTTAGCAAGGGCCTCTAGCTTCTCGCTATTGAGAGGTGCGTCTAGAGCCTTCTTCACAGCCTCAGCCAAATCGACTTGTGAAACCTCTCCCGTTTCAACTATAAACGATGTTTGAAAACCTGCGGGGAGATCGAAGCTCATCCATCGATGCCCAAACCTAACCTTCAACGACAAATAAATCCCCAGTGAGGGGCGAGAGGCGAGTTTTAAAGGTGACGTCTGGTACTTAAGGCTTCAGGAAGAAGCAAGCTGGGACGTAGTTTAAAACGCCAATCGGCCTTCAAGCTAGCCCTAGAAAAGAAAAAGAAGGTCAGCGGGGTAACTCTAGTTGAAAGTGGTGGAGGATGGCTATGGAAGAAAAGACCTATGAACTACCACCACCTCCAGGACCAGGCCTCTTAGCCCATCTAAAGGCCATAGGCCCAGGAATAATCTTGGCATCGCTCTCCATCGGTGCTGGCGAGTGGTTCCTCTTCCCAGCGATGATCGTTTCCTATGGGCCTACGTTAATGTGGACAGCAGTAGTGGGCTGCGTTGTTCAAGCCGTCCTCGGAGCCGAATCGATGAAGTACACCATCTACTGTGGCCAACCGATCCATCAAGCATACATGAAGCTCGGTAAACCGCTCGCGTGGGCATGGGCGTGGGCGCTCCTGCTGTTCATCCCAGTTATGTGGCCAGGGTGGGCTGCAGCTTCAGCCACGGCCATCGCGGCCTTACAGCTAGGAAGACTGCCAGGCCCCGGTGACAGCGGCCTCGTCTTAGCATGGGCCGTTCTACTGCTCATACTCAGCTTGCTGATACTCCACGTGGGAACCAAGATCCAGAGAACCCTAGAAGTAGTGAATTGGCCTATAGTGGTCATGGTAGTGATCCTCGTCGCTGTGGCAGTCATTGTTGGCGCGCCTGCATGTGCTTGGGGCGAGGTAGCTAAAGGAATTTTCATACCCGGATTCCCCAGAGGAGCTAACTGGTTCATCCTTGCTGCCGCGATCGCATACCTACCTGCCGGATTCGGGTTCAACATGATGCTATCAAGCTACGCCCGAGATAAAGGATGGGGAATGGGAAGCAAAGTAGGTTACATAGCTGGAGTCATAGGCGGCAAGAAGGTTGAGGTGCGCACGGAGGAAGTGCCCTTTAAATTAGATGAAGAAAACCTGAAGAGATGGAAAGGCTGGCTCACTACGGTGAGGATAGACAGCTGGATCGTGATGTCGTTAATCACGTTCATAACCGTCTTCATGACCAGCGTTCTGGCTTATGGATTGCTGGTTCCAAGAGGCCTCGCTCCCATGGGCTTCCAAGTAGCAGCTGTTCAAGCTGAGGCTCTTGCAGATGTTCTAGGCCCAGCTGCATGGTTTATAGTGCTGTTCGGGGGCTTCTGGATGCTTTTCGGCACACAGTTCGGATTAATGGACGCTGTATCAAGAATCATCACAGACAACTTCTGGCTTGCTAGCCCCAAGGTTAGGGAGATAACCAAGGGAGATCCGCGCAGGTTCTACTACGGTGTCCTTTACTTACTATTCATCGTAGCAATGATACTGCTGGTAGGTTCGTTAGGGCTAGGTTGGGCCAGGCCCTATGAACTTGCAGCGACCGGAGCAATCCTAGGCCTATTCGCTTTGGTCATCGCTTATCCTCTACAGATAATTGTAAGCTACCGCTTCTTACCAAAGGAGCTCAGGCCAAGCATAGTAACAATTATACTGCTCATAATAGGGACCATATGGTACATCATCTTCCTTGGAGGAATAACCATACAAGTGCTCACGGGGATAAGGTTATAGAAAACCTCAAGATAATTTTTTATCGATTGTTTATTCGCTTCCTAAAAAAGTAAAGTATTATTTTACATAAAACTTAGGTTTTACGTTTCAATGCCTCCTTGATGTAGCTGTAGCCTAGGTCGAAGGCCTTCAAGTTTACCTCGACCACTTTCCCTTTGAAGCGTTCACGTATAGCCTGTTTAAGGCTCTCTACCTTAATGGGTAGCTTGCCCGTCCCAGCTAAAGCACCAAGCATTACCATGTTGGCAGCAATAGCATCTCCAGCTTCAGTTGCTAGTTTATACGGGTCAATGGTGATCACGTTGTTACTTAATTCTTTAAGTTTCTTAATAACATCTTCCACGTCCGGATACTTGCTTAGGCCTAGTGATACTGAAGGAGGGACTATGGATCTCATGCCGACTACGACTATGGTGTCTTTAGAGAGAAACCTTAGATTGCGGAGCGCCTCCGAAGGCTCCATAGCTATCATTACGTCTGCCTTTCCTTCAGGGACCATAGGGCCGTATACTTCCTTGCCGAGGCGAAGGTACGTTATGACTGCTCCTCCACGTTGAGCCATTCCTAAGACTTCAGACCCTCTCACCTTAAACCCGTCGAGAACCGCTGCTTTACCTAGCACCTCTGACATGGCGATGGTACCCTGACCACCTACACCTGTTAATACTATGTTTAATTCTTTGAACTCGCTCAACACTCATCCCTCCTCCAGCGGGATTATTGCTTTATATGGACATATCTGGGCGCAGACGCCACAACCAACGCAGGTGATAGGGTCTATGGTGTAGGTGTCTCCTGTCTTGACGATGGAGGGGCAGGCGAACATCTTGACACATACATCGCATTTCTTACACTTCTCCTGATCTATCGTGTAGGGGACTATCTTCTCGCCTTTCTTACGTTTCTGTCTTAAAGCTTCGAGGGCGCAAAGCCTACGCATAACTACTAGGGAGGGGCCTTCAAACTTGAGGGCCTTAACCATGATGTCAATAGCCTTCTTCACATCGTAAGGGTCAGCTACCTCTACAAACTCTACGCCGCAGCCTCTAGCTACGTCCTCCGGCTTTAACCGTACTGTGGAGTCTCCCATGGCTGTGAGGCCCGTCCCGGGATGGGGTTGAAAACCTGTCATAGCGGTTGTCAGGTTATCTAGGACCACGACGGTTATCTTGGCCTTATTATACACCGCATTTATCAGCGGAGGTATGCCTGCATGGAAGAAAGTTGAGTCGCCTAGACAAGGTATAATGGGGGCGTTTACCACATGAGCTAAGCCGTTAGCTATGCCTATACTACCTCCCATACAGATGGTTGTATCCACTGTCGATAGGGGCGGCTGAAACGCGAGCGTGTAGCAGCCTATGTCTCCAGGATAGATGGGTTCTACGCCTTCACCATAGCTCTTAATCACTCTCTGAGCTGCCACTTTAATGGCATAGAAGGAGGCGCGGTGAGGACAGCCAGGACACATGATCGGTGGCCTAAACGGTAGGATGGGAGCAACTTCGCTGCTGACTTTGTCCAACATGGAGAAATCGACAGGTGTAGGCGTGCCTGTTAATTTAGCTATGGCCTCCACCGCTATTCTCGTGGATAGCTCACCTATGACTGGGATGAGGTCCTTTCCATGCACCTTCACTTTTATGTCTTCCTCGCATGCCAGTGCTTTAACATGGAGCTCTACGAAAGGCTCTAGCTCCTCTATTACCAACACCTCTTCAACAGAGCTTAGCAGCTTCTTTGTAAGCTCCTCCGGTATAGGGTGGGTGGTTCCGATCTTTAACATCGAGACCTTTCCTTCAAGACCGAGCCACTTCACCGCCTCTATGGCGTAGGCATACGATAAGCCACTAGCGATGATGCCGAGCTTAGCTCCGTCGACAAGGTCAAGTTTATTGAACGGCCACCCATTCACTGCCTTCTTAATTTTCTCAAGCCTCTGTATCATTAGAGGCCTATTTTTACGAGCTGTAGCAGGAACGTAGGTGAGCCATGAAGGATCCTTCTTGAAAACGCCCTTCCTCTTCTCTTTAAATAGAGGTCCTAAAGTTACATCTCCTCTAGCATGTCCTATCCTAGTTACACTCCTTAACATAAACACATGGTTGAACTGTTCGGAGAGGTTAAAGGCAGCTGCCATCATATCCTTAGCTTCCTGTACGTCGCTGGGCTCTAACACAGGTATGTAAGCCTGCTTGGCGACCCATCTATTGTCTTGTTCGTTCTGTGAGCTCCAAGCCCACGGGTCGTCGGCGCTTACCACTACGAAGCCTCCTTTAGCTCCTATATAACCAGCTGTAACGAAGGGGTCGTGCGCTACGTTGAGGCCCACATGTTTCATGGAACACATGGCCCTAAGCCCACATATTGAGGCGGCTAAGGCAACCTCCAACGCTACTTTTTCGTTGGTCGACCACTCGACGTAGATCCCTGCATCCTTAGCTATGGAAGCCAGTGTCATAAGGATCTCGCTGGAGGGCGTACCCGGATAGGCAGCTGCAACCTGCACTCCTCCTTCAAGCGCTCCGCGGGCGATGGCTTCATTTCCCAGCAAGAAGAGTCGCTCACCTGGAACATCCTTAAGCAGTTCGCTAACCATAAGGCGACACCATCAGAAGGCCTCTAAAGATACATACAGGTTAAAAAATTTGCGGAGTTTTCATACGTAATTAGTAATGAATAAAAAATCAGTGGCTACGTGTACCCTAGCTCCTTGATCAGCTTCTCCTTAACCTTTCTATGGATGATCTTGCCTGAGCCTGTCCTCGGTAGATCCTCGGCCTTCATGAAGACTACTTTCTTCGGCTTCTTGTAACCAGCGATCTTCCCGGTACACCAGTCAATGATGTCCTTCTCAGCTAGCTTAGAACCCTCTCTGGGAACCACTACTGCAGTAACTGCTTCACCCCACTTCTCGTCGGGTAGGCCTATTACGCAAACCTCAACTACTTCAGGGTGACGTGCAACCACCTGCTCCACTTCTGATGGGAAGACCTTCTCTCCTCCCGTAATGATCATGTTGTCCTTTCTATCCACCAGGTAAAGGTAACCATCTTCGTCTCTCATTGCCATATCTCCTGCACTGAAGTAAAGATAGCCATCAATGATCCTAAAGGAGCTCCTAGTTTTCTCGGGGTTCTTGTAGTAACCGTCAAACATCATGGGTCCACGTGAGTAAAGCTCTCCTACCTGTCCTGGCTCCGTGATGACGTTTCCTTCATCATCCAGCAGCTTGATGTCGTAGGTGTTCAAGGTCTCCCTGCCGATGGAACCCACCTTCCTAAGTTGGTCTTCATGTTTCAAGATGGTCACTATGCCTGCCTCGGTGGAGCCGTAGGCCTCGAGAAGTTTAACGTTTGGCATCCACTTAAGGACCTGTTCCTTGATTGGTCCACGTACAGGTGCTGAGGAGGTTAAGAGGACTTGTAGAGAGCTTACATCATACTTTTTCTTTACCTCCTCGGGCAGGTCTAGGAGAAGTTTATAGTGTGTCGGTATCAGTGAAATGAAGTTCACCTTTTCCCTGTCAACTATCTGTAGTAGTTCTTCGGGATCGAAGCCGCGGTCACGGCCTATGAACTGCGAGCCCCCTATGTATAACCATAGTAGCCCATAAAACGTGGAGTTTACGTGGAACCATGGCATTATGGTCATGCCGTACATGTTCTCGTTGAAGCCATGCTCAATGGTGAAGATCGTATAGACAGCAGCATATGACCCATGCGACCTAATACAACCTTTAGGTAAGCCTGTGGTGCCTGACGTGTAGACTTGGATCCAAGGGTCCTTAGGCTCCACCCTAACTTTAGGCCTATCGGCTGGAGCCCCTGCTAAGAACATCTCATAGTCCACATACCCTTCAGGGACAGGGTTGTCGCTCCTCCTAACCACTACGTAACCGTCCTTTAACACGTCCTCAAAGTTAGCTTTAGCCTGGTTTACAACAGGTACAAACTCCTCCTCCACAATGATAGCCCTAGTATCTGCATGATTAACAATATACTCCACTTCGCTAGCCACATACCTCCAGCTTATCGGTGCTACTACCAATCCAGCTTTAGCTGCAGCACAATATACTTCTGCATATTCTTCACAGTTCAACATCATCGTAGAGATTCTATCGCCTTTTTGCAGCCCCAGCTTAAGGAGAGCGTTCGCTAGCCTATTGACCCTTTCATTAAAGTCCTTA
>QMSI01000067.1 GCA_003649615.1 Thermoprotei archaeon
CTTACCCTACTAGGGCTACCTTTCATCATACCTATTCCAGCAGTGCTTTTCCTTGCCTTCTGGTTCCTCTTCCAGCTCTGGATGGGTTTTCTAAGTTTACATCTACCTTACTTCGTTGGCGTTGCGTTCTGGGCTCACATAGGGGGCTTCATCACCGGTGCGCTGCTCTCCCTTCCTCTTAAGAGACGTAGGTACGTGGTCCGGAGCGGCAAAATATGGTATGAAGTACCTATACACCTTGTTTTTCAGCTGGCTTCACGACAAATTCACAGTATGGGTCGCCCTTAGCTATACATTTGGTTTCCACCGCCAATAGTACCTTGTCAAAAATTACAGATAATCCTCCGCTTAGAATCCCTCTGAAGAACTCACTATTGGGCTTCTCTTTCTGATACTTCACAGGGACGCATTCAAAGAGGTCATAAAACCTCAGCGTAAGCGCAAGTTTTTCTTCGTCGTATTCGACTACCTCCCCCTACACGCCATCCTAAAGCTAAAATTATGTTGAGCAGGGCCTCGATTATCTGCCTCTTACTTAATGACCTGAAAAACTCTAGGTAGTCCTTTATGCCTTAGTTCACCATCCTCCCTTCATGGAACAATAAGGCCTCGACGGCTGATCCTAATTCTCGCCTAATGCCTTCGACAATGTACTTGAAAACTCAACTCTGAAGATTATACCTCTCCAAGGACCAATGATAAGTGGAAAGTGTCCGGTATCAATGATTAAGCCAGGTATTGAAGGATCCATAAGCTTAACTTCAAGTACTGAAGGCAGACCTTCGAGCTCTTTAATGATTTGTTCCACGTCCATGGCGCTTTTAGTAAAGTCAACCACTAGGAATGCTGTGCCTCTTTCATCACTTGTTGATCTGGCTCCAAGCTCAATACAGAGAATGTTGATGTTATGTTTGGCGAAAACCGAAGTTATCTCAGCTAGAGCACTTGGCCTAATACTAGCCATAATCCTTAAACTATATAATTTACGAGAAGAGTCATAAACCATCCTAAGTACGCTTAGCGGGACATAATCCTCCAAAAAACCAAGTCAATGTTTTGTATAGAATTAAACATAGAAATTATGGCCTTGCCTCAATAACGTATGAGTAGGCTTAAGCGCTGATTATTTCTTTATATTAGAAATCTTATCTTATACTAAAAGGTCTAGGAAGGTAATGTTTACGTGAGAATAAAGAGGGCGGACTTAGAGATACTTTTTCAGGTTTGCTCTGTAAGCTTTGGGTACCAACGATCAAGTAGCTTCCTCAAAGCTTTCCCCTTTGGGTGGAATATGTAATCGAGGGCGGTGCCGCTAGCTTCCTTTATTTGCATCCACTCGATTAGGTCCTTAAACTTGCCGTTAGCTATTCCGTCTGCTACTATGGCGTAGCCCTGCCCCGTCTCCTTGGTGAGCTTCGCACCTTCGAGCGAGCCAAGCGGCTTAACCTCGCCGTACTTAGAGAGCCTAAAGATAAGCTCCTCACGTATCTTCGGTATCTTGGTTAGCCTGCCTGAAAAGAGTATTTCGCGAGGTTTAGGTACTGAAACCCTCATCGCAGCGACGGACTTCTCCATGCTCTCCATCATTGCTCTCCACGCGAGCTCACACAACTCATTACTCCCTACGCTGGTAATGAAGTCTTCCGGCATCTCCTTCCCCGTTACGTCGCGGACGCCACCGTAGAACACGTCGCTTCGCTCCCACTTACCGATAAGCTGGGCGACCTCGGCATCTACAGCTCCCATAGCTAGAAAACCTATGCTGCCGGTTGTTCCACCTATGCCGTCAACTATCCTCCCACGGTCAACGCCAATAACGGCGTTGTAGCCAAAGCCCATCTCGACGAGTATAAAGGAGACCTCTGAGTAACTTAGGTTAAGCCTCCTAGCTTGATCATAAACGCCCAGCACAGCGACACACATTTTGTCGGCGGTCCCCATATCAATCCTATTCACCTTCCTCTCAGCTGGCACTGTAGGTAGGTGGATCACACCGGGAACGAAGCAGACAGGGACCATAAGCTCCTTTAGCTGACCGACAGCGACGGCTATCGCCTTGTAAACCATTGCTCCTAGCTCCTTCCTCTTGTAGGCCTCTTCAATATCCTTAGGCCTGGAGAGGAGTAGAGCAGTGATGGCGAAGGCCTCAGGGTCATCTACGTCGCTTAGGTAGGTTAAGCTCACACCATAGCCTGAGGGGCCAACTATGAGGTTTAGAGGAAGAGCTTCTCTACATCCATCCACCAGCAACCTAGGCTTCTTAGCTACTTCAGCCGTCGGTATTACTTTCTCAAACACGACCTCGCCGTCTTCGAGGCCGCATAAGTCAAAACTGAAGGTACCTGGATCTATGCCTAGAGCTCTAACCATGACCTTTCTAGGTTATCCATCATCTGTTTAAAGCTTGCGGTGTTAGCTCACCGAGGCGGCGACGAGAGGTAACAGAAAGATGTAGGTTTCATTTCTCCACAAGGCAGGTCTATGCACCTGTGAGCCCTATTTTTCGCGATAAAACTAATTTAGGGTTAAGTGAGCTTGAAAGGCGGAGGAAAAGTGTTTTGGAGAAGCCTCGCTGTAAGGAATGTGGAGTACCGTTAGATCCTTTGACAGGTCATAGATGTAGGTACTGCGGTGAATGGGTATGCATAGAACACATGCTCCCTGAGCTCCACCACTGTACAGGTCTGGTTAGAGGCCCCACCGGTGAAGGCGCTTGGTTTAAGACCTTTGAAATAAAGGTGGAGCCTTTAAGGCCTAGGCCTCGAATTAAATTAAAGCCTTCATTGTCCTCGGTTGAGGTCAAGGACCTAGCCTTCTCTACTTTAGCTCTAGCCGTAGCCTTCACCATACTTATAGGTAGAGGCCTGCTCTTTGTCGAGCCTCTGGGTTTAATCTTAATCTTCCCAGTCATGTTAGCAGCTGTGGTCACCGCTTTTCTCTTCCATGAACTTGCCCACCGCTTCACTGCTCGAAAGATGGGGTATTGGGCAGAGTATCGAGCTTGGCCTCCAGGCCTCCTCTTAGCTTTAGCCTCCGCCTTCCTCGGCATTATTTTCGCAGCTCCTGGAGCAGTATATGTTGAAGGAGTGATGGATAAAAGGGACTATGGTTTAATATCGCTGGCAGGCCCTTTAACCAACCTCCTCTTAGCTTTAATCTTTATGATTCTAATCCCTAGCTTAGCTATACCGTGGCAGATGACACGCTACGCTCAATACCTGGTAACCGTAAACTTATGGCTGGGTTTCTTCAACCTTCTACCTATACCTCCATTAGATGGATCTAAGATCTTTAAGTGGAACCCCTTGATCTGGGTGATTGCCATAGCTCTAGCCGTAGCCCTCCTCCTTCTCTAGTACGGCTAAGAGAGCTACGCTCTTCACAGGGGCCCTCTGTAACCTTCAACTGCTGGACAACCTAGACAACGCATAGTTTCAAACCTTGAACAAGCACTACATATCCTTCCGCAAGGGGCCTGTCTCTTTCTACGTTTAGCTAATTTTAATGGTAGGAACTTAGGGGTTAGTACTTCGCCCATTAAGTAAATCTCGGTCCTCTTAATTCCTGGAGACTCTCTTATGGCGCAGGTGGTGGTTATGCTCTCCAATACGCTCTCGTCCTCAGCCACCATCAGGGCTAGGAGGTTCAGTCCTCCTATGAGCGTAGAGAATAGCACCATCCTTGGGCATTCACTGAACCTCCTACATACTTCATCTAGCTGCTTTCTCCCCTCCACCTCTAAGAGGACTGCCACGAGCTTCATTCTAAGGGCTTCATGACTTAGGTTGGCTTGGACCTTCACAACACCTTCTTCGATGAGCCTTCGTAGCCTTCTACTGACGCCTACATGGCTCATCCTAAGCCTTCTACCTAACTGCGTTAAGCTAAGCCTGCCGTCTTCTTGGAGAGCTGAAATAAGTTCCCTATCGACTTTGTCTATCAGCGACATGCTTACAAATTGAAACAAAGAAAATATAAAATTTTTTCTGTTGTTAAAAGAACTGTAAACCACCCTCAGCTAAACTACTTCAACTGAAGAAGTCTCCCCCTTCCTCTCTAGGGGATATCCTTGAACTCTCCAGTATACTCTCCCTTCTCCATTCTTCTTTCAATTTCATTCTGAAACAGAAAAACTTATACACTCTTTCTGAATTTTTTAACATCGGTGATAACATGATTATGTTTGACGTGCTGGTTTTCATGTTGGTCGCTGGCTCCTTAGTGGGTTTAATTAGCTCGTTCTTCGGGGTTGGGGCATGCTTTATCATGGTGCCGGTGATGATATATTGCTTCGAGACCTACATGGGCGTCGACCCAAGCCTATCGCCTCTCATAGCTTTCGGCACCAACATGGCGGTCGTCGTGCCGACGGCCCTCAGTGGAGTGCTTAGGCATAAAAGAGAGTTATTCAAGAAAGGTTTCCCCTTCCCCATAAAGCACTACCTCTATTTCGCTGTCCCTGTGGGTGTGGGGAGTTTCATTGGGGCGCTGGCCGCCTTCACCTTCTACCTCCACTACCCTCACTCAGCTGGCATCATCTTAAAGACTTTATTCGGCATCTTCTGCCTCTTTGGAGCCTACCGCTTCATGAAAGCTAGACCCATATCCATCGAGAAGCTTCCAACACCATCCCTATCAAAGTATGCTGCAAGCGGCGTGCTTTCAGCCATAGCTGCTCACTTCATCGGCATAGGGGGAGGCATAATATATATGCCGGTGCTGAACGCCTTCCTCTCAATACCCGTTCACATGGCTGTCCCGATATCCTTGGGCACCATGGTCATAGGTTCGAGCGTGGGCTCCCTCTCCTTCATGGCCCTAGGCTACTTAGATCAAGTTAAGCACCCTGAACTATACCCACCGTTAAGCTTAGGCTGGTTCAACTTGATAGCTTTCCTCGGAATAGGGCTTTCAAGCGTCGTCTTCGCACAGTTAGGTCCACGCATAGCTCATCGAACCTCTCCTCAACGATACAAGATACTCCTTGCCGCGGTCTATGTGTACATAGGTGTGAGGCTGATACTAAGAGGGATCTTCCAGCTTCAGGGCCTTGTACCACCCATACCGTAAGGAAGATTGCATCTATAAGGGCTTTGAGGAACGAAGCATGCAGGCCTAGTCTGACGTAAGGTTAATATGCAGCGTTAGCGTTGGACAAGGGGGTCTACATTGAGTGAGATTGTTACCAGTGAAGAAGGAGAAGTACTGGACATAGAGTTGGAGGAGGATTTCATAAAGCGTAACGATGAGTTGGCCGCTGAAAACCGTAGGTTAGTAGATGCTTATGGAGTTAGAGTCCTAGATGTGATGGGTTCTATCGGCTCTGGAAAAACAACGCTCATTGAAAAGTTGGTATCTAAGTTAAAGGACCGCTACAAGATAGCGGTGATAGCAGGCGACGTGGCCACCACCATCGATGCTGACCGCCTTAAGAAACTCAACGTACCCTCTATCCAAGTGAATACTGGGAGAGAATGCCACCTTGACGCTAACCTAGTTAAGAAGGCCTTATCCAAACTTGACCTCAAGAACCTAGATCTGGTTTTCATTGAGAATGTGGGCAACCTCATATGTCCAGCCGATTTCAAACTTGGTGCTCATTTTAGGCTAGTGGTCATAAGCGTAACGGAAGGACCTTACGTAGTGTCTAAACATCCGCTGGTTTTCCTGGAGGCCGACGTAGCTATAATAAATAAGATAGACCTTGCCGAGGCCATGGAGGTAGAGCCCGATAAACTCGTGGAGGAGATCAAGAGGGTTAAGCCTTGGATAAAGGTCGTGAAGACTAGCTTAAAGAAGGGGTTGGGCATAGACGAGGTTGTAGAGGCGTTGGGGCTTTAGCCCCTCAAGCCAATGATGAGGCGTGTAAGGGTAGAATTAATGATAGCAGGACCAGGGCTGAGGCAAAGGGGAAAAAGTCTAGCTCCAGTATTTTCTAGGGTCGGTTATCTTACCTTCTATAGCTGAGGCAGCCACGGTGGCCGGTGAAGCTAAGTAGACCTTCGACTTGGGACTACCCATCCTACCGATGAAGTTTCTATTAGCAGCGCTAATACACGTCTCACCGTCGCCTAGGATGCCGAGATGGCTGCCCAAGCATGGACCGCAGGTAGGGTTACATACCATGGCTCCTGCCTCTACGAATATCTCTATTAACCCTCGCTTAGTAGCCTCGTGGTATATGCGCTGGGACGCTGGGATCACTACCAGCCTCGTTCTTGGATGTACTTTCCTGCCTTTAAGTATTTTAGCTGCGACCTCCAGGTCCTCTAACCTACCGTTGGTACATGAACCTATGAAGGCCTGATCTACTTCTATGCCCTCCACCTCAACAACCACCTTTACATTATCTACCGAGTGTGGACAGGCAACTACAGGCTCAAGCTTATCGGCTTCAAGCCTAACTTCCTTTTCATAGTTAGCGTCGGGGTCGCTCTTGACAGGTTGGTAGGGGAACCTAGCTCTACCTTTCAGGAAAGCCTCGGTTTTAGCGTCAGGCTCCACGATGCCGTTCTTAGCTCCCATCTCTACAGCCATGTTACACATTGTCAATCTGCCCTCTATGCTAAGGTCCTTGACCCCCTCTCCACTATACTCTACGGCCTTATAGGTGGCTCCGTCAGCCTTCACTATCCCTATTATCGCCAGCGTCAGGTCCTTTGCTGAAACGGGAGGCCTGACTTTACCATCCACTTGTACCTTCAAGGTTTCAGGTACCCTGAACCAAAGCTCCCCTGTAGCTATGGCTGCAGCCATATCGGTGGAGCCTAGACCTGTAGCAAAGGCCCCTAGGGCTCCATAAGTCGTCGTATGGGAGTCAGCGCCAACGATGACTGAGCCGGGGACTACGAAGCCTTCTTCAGGCATGATTTGGTGACATATACCTCCTCTACCTACATCATAGAAGTTGGTGATCCCATGCTCCTTCACGAAGGCACGAAGCATTTTATGAAACTCGGCGGCATTCAAGCTACTGGCAGGTACTTGGTGGTCGAAGATCACGACGACCCTTGAAGGATCCCAGACCCCAGGTGCCCCCATGGCCTTGAGCGCCTTCACCGTCATAGGTCCGGTGAAGTCATGTATCATGGCCACGTCTACCTTGGCCACGACAAGCTCGCCAGCACTAACCTCCTTCTTACCTGATGCTCTAGCAAGTATCTTCTCGGTTATGGTCATACCCATTAGAATCGACACCCCTAAAAACTCAGGGCTAGGCCTACAGCTAAAGCAGGCTTTAAGCTTTGCCTATACTCTGACCATGGGCTTACCGCTTAGTAGGATAAGCTCGCGTTCTTTAATGTCAACGGCTCCCATCCTGGCTTTAATAATAAGCAGAGTCCTCTTGAGCGCCTTGTCCTCGATCTTAAAATCAAGGGCTATTATGTTGTCAACCGAGGTGTCCAAGGAAGCCTTATGTTCTTTAAAGTAATCTTCAGCGAGGCATTCAACGCTTGTTATGCCGCGTGACTTGAAGAAGTTTATGGCTTCCTTGGTCACCTCGGTTGACAGGTTAGGGTACCTAGTCAAGTTTCTAGGCTCAGCTTTTTCAAGGTTTAACCAAGCCCTTCATAGAAATTTCTGGTAGCAAACATGCCATTCCCCGTGTCTGGGTTACCGGCTAACAACACTAAGGTACCTCTAACGAATCCTCCCCTAGTGATTTCGTCAAAGCTCTTGTTGACTGTGGAGCACCGCTCGAGGCTGTGATCATGGTCAGCTTGTATACCTCTTATCATATTCTGCCCGCTGAGGATTAAGAGCACTTCAAAGAGGTTAATTGAGGTTATACTTTATTTGTAGTGC
>QMSI01000068.1 GCA_003649615.1 Thermoprotei archaeon
CCGTAAAGGGGGTTAATTTTTCTTTCGGTAGCGCGCTCGTTACATGAATGACGTGAAGCCAACTCTTCATGAACAAAGAGTCATTTCAGTCTATAGGTCAGTTTAACTGTTTGACCTTCCTTCACCTTAACTCGAGCTAGCACCTTGAAGCACTCCTTGCCTACCGGCTGGATATAGCTCTCCACGTCGGAGCCGTCTAGCTTGACATCGCAGTCCATGCTCGATCCCTTCGACCTGAATCCTAAGTTAAGGTCAAGGTCTCGGCCTTCAACATGTAACTTTGCTTCTACCATCCTTCCGTTACGCTTCAGTTTTAAGTCAAGCATGCTTGAACCCACTCGCAGCTTGTCGAGGTAGAGCTGTATTGACGAGCTGTGCATGTAAGGACAGACCGTAGCTTCGGCGAGGCGGGCTCTAGGCTCTACTTCCATTAATCCGGTAATAAGAGAGTACAAATAAATACCTGCAGACCAGGCCTGAATAAAGCATCCAAGTGGGTGCTGGGACAACGCCTCTTTGATCGATCCATCGCCAGGCAGCACCTCTCTGAAGTAAGCTGGAATGAAGTGCTGAGCCTCAGCCATCCTCAAGATTGTGTCGTAGCCTTCACTAAGCCTACCATACCTGAATTGAGCGAGCGCCACCCAACCCGTGGTGAAGGGCCAAACCCCACCTTTTTGGTAACTTCTACCATCATACTCAGGATCGCTCTTAGCCCTCGTCCTGACACCCCAGTCAGTCATGAAATCAGGGCTTTCAAGCTTACAGAGCACTTTGTCAGCCTTCTCTTCCTCCACAAGGTTGAAGAGAAGCGGAACCACGGCGTTAACGGTCATGTCAGCGCTGGGCTCTCCGTCAGGCTTGATGGCATCATAGAAAAAGCCTCGCTCTTCATCCCAGTAGCGTTTAATGAGGAGATCCTTTAGCTCCTCATATTTACGATGAGCCGCCTTCTCCATGTCCACGTCTCCGACCACTTTAGCGATCTCAGCTCCACACTTGAAAGCATAAGCGAAGATGGCCTGGACGTCAATAGCCGATTTACCTCTAAACGTAGAGTCCATCCAAGTAACATCGGGTAGGAAGCCTTCAGGTCCATGATCTACGAGGCCATCTCCATCCCTATCAGACTCGAAACACCAGGCAAGCGCCTTATGGACATTGTCGTAGATGTACCTTAGGAAGACTTCGTCACCAGACCATAAGTAGTAGTCGTAAACCCCTACTACGAAGAGAGGAGTGGAGTCTATGCTGTAGTATATTACCGTGCCATCGGTCCTCACTTCATGAGGTACTTCCCCTTTATAGTAGGGGACCATGAGTTGATCCTCGCCATCCTCCTTAGCCTGAAACCTAGCAAGAAGACTTAGGGATCCTTTAGAGGCCTCAAAGTCACCTATAGCATTTATGCCGAAAAGAGTCCACACCGTATCTCTACCGAAGTAGATTGGGAAGTGAGGAAGGCCTGCCATAAAGCCCAAGCCATAGCCTCTCTGATAATGCTTGAGGAGGTGTAAGTTTACTTTCGACCAGGTGAAAGCCTTATCGATAGCTGCATGCCCCACAGAGAGATCGACGGTGTTAAGCAGATAGTCCATTACGCTCTTCCGGCTCCTCTCAAAAAGTTCTTGAACCCCCCTCGCTGCTTCGTCATACTCCCTTAGGAGAAAGATCAAGGAGGCTACTCCTCCGACAAGCACGAAAGAGAGCTCCAATGAATCTCCATCGCCTAAGCGAAGGTCGTAAACCATCAGCGCTTCGCCGTAGATGTGTTCACGAGGACCTGGAATCCTATTCTCTCTTGGAAGCCCTACACCTTCTTGATGTCCTACGCTCACCACGCTCGGTTCAAGGCTTCCTCCAAAGATAGCTAACCACTCAGGCCTCATGTGATGTCTAAATATCAAAGCTCTCCTGGCACGGTCATAGACAGCCAGCATCCTTTTCTCACGCCACGGTTCACCAGCCTGCCTAACCTCCCACATGAGGTTGATGACAGGCCTAACAATGAACTTTAGGCCTAGATTTCTAACCCCTTCAAACCTGAAAAGCCAACATACCGCTCGGTATACGTCTGGTATAAACACCTTCTCCCTAATCGTTAAACCGTTAGGGAGAACATAGACCCTTTCAGCGTGTGATACATGAGCCTCACACCTGACACAATGATCTTTCAGCCACAGAATCCTCTCGCCATTTAAGCTAACGCCAAAGTCTATAGAGTCAGCCACCTTTATCGGGAGGTTCCATACACCATTCCACCTGCCTTCAAAACCTCCGTTTTCAAGACCCATAAGGTACATGCGCAGCCCAGCTAAGACGAAGGGTCCTCTGAACCCACGTAGTCTATCTAAAATCCATACGAAACGGTCATGGTAACCTGAGGCCTCGGGGCCCTCCATACCTCCAGCAGCGCCCCAGATAAAGCAAACCCCCTTAATAAAGACTATTCGCCATGCAAGTCTACCTTAGTATGATTGAGTAGGAAAACTGATGAAAGATTTACATGAGTTCATCCAAAATTTTTAATCCCTAACGAAGGGCCAAGGGTCAAAATCAGAGCAAAACTTTAGTTATTCAATTATAGCCGGGGGCGGATTTGAACCGCCGTCCACGGGGCCAAAGCCCGTGATGCTTGGCCGCTACACCACCCGGCTCCGGGCTGTGTTATAGAGAGGGGGTTTTAAATGATTACTCCATTGCGGCTTGGTTGGCCGTTTAGGCTTCAAGTATCTGCTTAATGGTGTCTATGATGGCCTGTATGATAGCTTCCTTTCCCATGTAGTCGGAGGGCGGCATGTAGCGGACTTCGACGTTTAGACCTTTAGCTGTCCTTAAGAGCTTGGCTTCTTCACTGAGGGTTTTGTCTCCAGTGACGAAAATCGTTACAGGGAAGCGTTTGGTTAAGCTCTCTATGACTCTTAGAACGTCGTAGTCGTCGACAGCTGGATGTCTATAGGTCCGTTCCCCTACCTTTACGGTCTCGGTTAAGCCTATACCTGCTATTTCATGGATTTCGACTCCGCTAGGTGTGTACCTTTCGAGGGTTTGACTGTAGCCTTTATGGGTTTGATCTAAGACGAGGGCCAGTTTTCCTTCGAGAGGTTTAGGTGTAGTTTTAGGCTTAACCTCAAGGATGACTTCATACTCTCCGCATTCAACTTTTATCCTCTTAGTCTTATTGGGTTCAGCCTTGATCTCTAGGTACTCCAAGGCGTAGCCTCCACTACCTTCGGCACTGGTTACCATACTTAAGTTTAAGCTTTTCTAAGGCCTTCTCTAGCCCATCGAGAGTGAGCTGGTCGTCAAAGTCCTCCTCGTTTATCTTAATACAGTGTTCACTTCCATGGTCTACCTCTACACAGTATATGGTTAGGGTTGAGGCTGGGGCCACTACGCTGCCAAGCTTCTTAGCAACTATTACTCCGCTAAGGGTTTCACATAGAGATCCTATAGTGTTTACGTAGCATTTCACCCCCTCTGCTCTTAGGAAGGCGTCTTGGCCAAGCTGGCCTCCGACCACTATTGGTTTTTTAGCAGCCCAGAAAGCTGACGTAGTGAAGAAACCTCCAAGCACTACCGCCTCCTCTGACTCGCCAAGAGCACCGTAGCCAAAACGCCCTCCAAGCACTATAGGTCTTCTAGCTCTGTAGAGAGCCCAGTTACCGTAGCTTCCACCCCTCACAACGAGGCCTTCGCTATAGGCTCCTACATACTCTAAGCTTTGAAGCTCTGGTGGAGCTTGAGATAGGTTTGGGTAAAGCAGTGGGATACTCCGACCTATAGCTATCTTCTCTTCCCTTGTCAGTTCACCATATTTTCTAAGAAGGTCATTTAGGTGTTGAGGTATCTTTGAAGCCAGCTGTTCTGGAGAGGCTTCCTCACCTACGCCCAGTAGATCCTTTAATGCCATGTCAAGCTCCCTAAAGGTACCTGGCAGAGGCAGTTATTTAGCTCTAGTTTCAGCTTCCCATGAATTTGGGCCTGTTCTTCTCCATGCCTGGATGAAGCATACCAGGGTTCTATACGTAGCTCGTGGATGTATATAGAAGTACTTGACGCCAAATTTATCCACCCTCGGTTTCTCGTCTATCAACGTTAAACCTAGTCCCTTAACTCTTTCCAGCTCTGATTCTAGGTCGGTGGTTGAGAAACATATATGATGTAGCCCTTCTCCTCGCTCCTCTAATGCCTTGCTCATGGCTCCATCGGGCTTTGCTGGTGAAAATATCTCTATGTAAGCCCCGCCTAGTTCGAGGAAGGCTGCATCCACCACGTCCTCTCCATCCTCCAGCCCCCTAGCAATGATGATGTCGTCATCGCTCAGCTCTAAGAGCTTTTTAAAGCAGCTTAGCGCTTCGTCAAAGTTCTTTACGAGGATAGCTACGTGATCTAGCTTAATACGCTTCAAAGTAGACCCTCTTATAGAGGAAGCGTAACTCGACATACTTAAAAGTGGAGGTTTCCTCTGAACTATAATTACAAAAACCATCAGCAGCTGAGCCCTAGGGGGCAGATAAACGTGATTATAGACTTCCATACACATTTGGGGCCGTCGCTGGTGCTCGGGATCTCTATAACCTCAGAGGAGATTTTAAGGCAAATGTCGGAGGCTGGGGTAGATAGGGCCGTAGTGTTTCCATTCCCTTCCACAGCCGTGTCAGATCCATCCATAGTTGAGTGGGTATTGGGGCAAGCCGAACACCATAGTAGTTTCATACCGTTTTACTACGCCCCAGACGACTTAACGCCACCTAGCAATCCACGTTTCCGAGGCGTTAAGTGGCATTGGGTCAGAGGGATATCGGATACAAAATCTAATTACAGCGTGCTCTCTGACCCTAGGCTTGAGGGATTCGCAAGGACAGTTGCCAAGTTACGCTTACCCGTCATCTTTGAGGAGGAGCTTGAGTTTACGGTTAGGTTCGTGAACTTATTCCCAGAGGTGACGCTCGTGATACCTCATTTAGGTATGCTCGGAGGTTCTCCGCTAGCTTTCCTAGAGAAGTTTAAGCATGAAGATAATGTCTACTTCGACACCTCGCTGGCTCCGAGCAGCACCGTAAAGAGGTTTTTAGAGGAACTTGGCTCCCATCGCTTATTGTTCGGCTCTGACATACCTTTTGGCTACATGAAGCATGAGGTTGAGAAGCTGCTTTCTCTTCAACTAAGCGAGGAGGACAAGGCTAGAGTGCTTGGGGGAAATGCGGTTAGGTTAATGGGTCTAGAAGGATGAATATAGGCAAGCTGCCACGCGAAGCTTACGTAGCTTTGATGCAAACCGTAAACCTTTCCGCTAACCTCTTAGCGGGTATTTTGTTCATATAAGCTCTTCAGGTATCCTGTTGCGGCTGTAGGCTATCTTAGGTTGTATTCCAGCCTTCTTAAGCCTCTCAGCTACGTGAGGGTACATGAACACGTATTCTTCTTCAAGTTCCTCGACGAGGGTGGGGTCGATGGACCTTAACTTTGATGTTAGCGCTTTGAGCGAGTCCTTAGAGCTAAAGGATAACATGACAGCTGGATGACACGGTACACCTTCCTTGAGGAGGTTTTCAAGTGCCTTTAATTGAAGGTCAAAGGCTTCAGGTATAGCTCCAGTAAGCCTGGTAAACTCTTCACGTGAAGCTCCTTTCAAGCTCACCCTAACATGAATACACCTGTACTTGGCTAGATCGCGTGCATAAGATGCGTCATGGCCTATTAGGATGCCGTTGGTTTCCAAAATGAAGGTGTAGCGCCCTGCCTCCTCAACGAGGTCTAAGAGGCTTAGAAGGTGGTCCCTGCCGAGAGTAGGTTCATTACCACTCACCCTAAGCTGAGTGTAGCCTCGTTTACTTGCAATAGCATCGAGAGCCTTAAACACCTGCGATGGCGTATAGAAACGCCCCACGCTTTCAGGAGAGTCTCGAGGCACGTTACTCCAGCAGAACACGCATTTTAGAGGACAGCCTACACAGTCTGCGGTGGCGAATGCGGGTAGGCGTAAGCCTACTTACCGCCGTACCATCTACCGCCTCTAGCTACTCTATAATACTTCCTCGCCATACCTCTAACTACAAGTTGCTTCAGCCTTTCAGCATATTCTAATGGATTATACAAGTTCAAGCCCCTAAAAGTGGATAGGAGGAGTATGCTATAAAACTGAGGCTACAGGAAGGCTAGCGTAGCTTAAAGGAAGCAATGAAAATAGACACCCCTAATACAACCATAAAACCTGCTACCAGCAAAAGCACCTCCGGAGGCTGCTGTCTGAAGGAAATTCTCCCCTCGACGGGAACCTCGGAAGTAACCATAATTAGATGTTGCTTCTCAGGCTCTAGGTCAAAGAAAACCTGATTCCCCTCTCCCATCAACTCACCTTCGACCCACACCTGAACCGTGTTGTTAGCGTAGACTTGAACATTTACCTTAGACCCGGTCCAAACAGGGAGTATGAAAGTATAGCCGTTAACCGTACTCAACGTAAAGGGCTCAGAGCCTCCATAGCCAGCCACAAGGTATGGATACACCTCAAGAACGTAATATAAGGCACCTACCCCCAAGGCTGCTATGAAAACCCCTGCCGCTAAGAAAACAGTCTTAAGCTTCATTCCCATTCACGCTAGACTAATAGCTAGCTGAAAGTTATAAGTCTAAGTTGCTCGAACAAGGAAAGGGATGAAGTTGACCAAGATTAAAGCTATACTAACCGATCTCGACGGCACGCTCTATAGATGTCCTAAGTATGAGGCTGAGATTAAGAGGCTGACGCTGGAGATCGTATCGGAAAAACTCGGTGTGAGCGTTGAAGAAGCTCAGCACCGATTGACAGAAGCTAGGAAAATATGCGTAACCTTGACGAGGAGCATCGAGTATGTAGGGGTATCACGACACTACTTCTATGATGAGTTATCTAAAAGGCTCAGGTATACAGAGCTGCTTAAACCAGATCCTAAAATCGCTGAGTTTCTACGCCAGTTACGTAGCATGGGCTATAAGGTAGCTATCATAACCAACTCGGGTAGACCTCACGCGCTAGGAACCATGGGAGCGCTCAAGATACCTCTCGATGCCGTAGATGCTTTAATCACTAGTAGCGAAGTAGAACCTAAGACTAGCCCCAAACCGTACCTGAGAGGCTTAGAGTTGTTAGGCGTACCAGCGAAGGAAACCGTCTATATGGGTGATAGGGTGGAAGATGAGGTTAAGCCAGCTAAGGAGCTTGGTATGATAACCGTCCTCGTCTCTAATCAAGAGGTAGTGAGTCCATGGGTAGACTATGTTATAGACTCACCTTTTAAGCTCTTGGAGGTTCTGAAAAAGCTTGAAGCCTGTTAAGAGAAACCTTCGCAAAGGGCTAAGAGTGAAAGCTCCCGATGGGGCTGAAGTAATAGAACTCATAGGTATTAGGCCGACCAACACTTATGAGGTCAGCTTAGCTCTAGCTACCGTTAAGCCAGGTGAAGCCACTTTAAGCCACCACCACGACTTCGTGGAGCTCTACCTAGTCATTGAAGGGAAAGGAGAGGTATACGTGGACGGCGAGATCTTTAAAGTTGCACGTGGAGACTGTGTATTGATACCTAA
>QMSI01000069.1 GCA_003649615.1 Thermoprotei archaeon
CGGCGGTTTCAGCCACATGCATATGGATAAGAGCACCATTCTTTCTAGCTAGTTCAACAGCCCCTACCAGCAGCTCGTCGGAGCACGTATAAGGAGCATGTGGACCAAGAGCAAGTACTATCCCCCTATCTCTAAGCTCTGAAGCCTTCTCTAGGAAGCGTCTAGCTCCTTTAAGCTGCTCCTGCGCGATGGTTGGGTCCTTAAAGTCAAACATGCCATAAGAGACGACTGCTCTCAGCCCTACCGTGTTGGCGGCAGCAGCTGTAGCTTCAGGGTAGAAGTACATGTCCATGAAACACGTTGACCCGAACTTCACCATCTCTAAGCACGCTAACAAGGCTCCCCAGTAGCAGTAGTCATAGGTTAACCTCCTTTCCAGCGGCCAGATTTTTTGTTCTAGCCATTGTTTTAGGGGTAGGTCGTCGGCGTAGCCTCTCAGCAGTGTCATGGCGGCGTGTGTATGAGCATTAACCAAACCAGGCAAAACTAGCATACCTTCTCCGTTAAGCTTCACCTCTGCTTCGCAGGTAGCTTTACCCAGCTCCGCTATCACGCCGTCCTCAACGTAGATGGAGATATCCTTTAAAACTCGGCGTTCGCTATCTTGAGTTATGACGTAAGAGCAACGCCTCACCAAAAGGCTTCTCAACTCGTCCACCTGCGTGAGGGTTTTTTAAGGAAGAGCTTAGTTAACAGCTGCGGTGGAGAACGTGAGCAAGTATGACTACGAAGAGCTATTGGAGAGAGCATTATCGAAGGTGACAGCCAAGGCTAGTAAGTGGGATAGGTTTGAGATGCCCAAGAGCCAAGTGATAATTGTAGGTAGTCGCACCATCATAACCAACTTTAAGGACATAAGCGACGCCCTCAATAGAGAGCCGAAACACCTCTTCCTCTTCCTCCTACATGAACTAGGCACCGCCGGAGTTTTAGAGGAGGGGAGGGCGGTGCTTCATGGAAAGTTTGCGAAGAGCAGCATTGACAGCCTAGTGGAACGGTACACTAAAATGTATGTGCTGTGCCCCGTATGTGGTAAGGTAGATACGGAGTTAAAGAAAGAAGGGAGGATAACGCTTATAGTGTGTGGCGCTTGCGGAGCAGTATCCCCAGCTAAGGCTTAATGGCTGGGTTAGCATTGGACGATGTATGGGTTAAAGTGCATAAGCAGGGTAAACAGGTGCTCGTTGCCATATGCGATGCAGATCTTCTAGGTAAGGAAATTAAGCATGGCGATGTTACGATAAGGATCACGGAGAGGTTTTATGGAGGTTTTCTGACAGACATAGAGGAGGCGCTTAGGCTCATGGAGGAGGCTACAAGCGCTAACCTAATAGGTACCAAGATAGTTGAAGCGGCTGTTAAGAGAGGTTTTATTCACAGAGAAGCGGTCGTCGAGATAGCCTCCATCCCTCACGCTATGATGGTTAAGGTGTAAGCAGAGCAAGGACTTAAATCCGCCCTACTCTATAGTAGGCATGGTGAAACAGGTGCCAGAGGAGGAAAAACAGGAGCTTCGTTTACCCTCAGAATGGGAGGTCGTAGGTGTGGTCACTAAACTCCTAGGTTATGATAGATTAGAGGTGAAATGCGCTGATGGACATACTCGTATCGCTCGTATACCTGGGAGGTTTAAGAAGAAAGTATGGTTTAGGGAAGGAGATATAGTGCTCGTAGCACCCTGGGACTTTCAAGCTAAGAGTAAAGCCGATGTGGTGTGGCGCTATAGTCGAGACGAAGTTAGAGAGTTAGATAAGATGGGGATGCTCAAGTTCTTAGAAACTAGGTGAAGCGTAAGCCTTCAATGAAAGCCTCAAGCTCCCTCCAGTCGCCCTTAGTCATCAAGTGTAAGACCTCCTCTAAGTTAGGTAGTGCTTTAAACACGCCTTCCCTATGGAAGTAGTTTAATACATTATTTACGTCTCTCTTAAGAAAATCTAGCGCGGTAGGATGAGAGGTTAACACTGCTTGGCCGAAGTCGAAGAGGACTAGCTCCCTTCCTTTAACCATCACGTTATACTCACTTACATCGCCGTGTACAAGCTTAGCTCTCTGGTAAAGCAGCTGCAGGTACCGCAGTAAAGTCTTCAATGCGCCTACAAGGTCTTCTACCTTGGTCTCCTTAAGCGTAGGGGCAGGGCCCTCCTCGGTCCCTATAAATTCCATGACAAGTATGTTGCGGTATACAGCTATAGGTTTAGGAACCCTCACGCCTGCCTCATGGGCTCTCTCCAAGTTCTTGAACTCCTTTTGAGCCCAAGCATATATCAGCGACCTCGTGTCCCTCTTAACGTACATGAACCTAGGGTCACCATCAATGTACTTTACGATACCTTTCCTAAATTCGCTCGATGTCGTCAGGTAGATCTTAACGGCTATCAGCTCCCCGTTAGGGTCTAGAGCTAAATACAACTTAGATTCCTTACCTGAAGCCACTGCGCCGTACATCACGTCTATGACGTGTCTATTGATTAAGTAGTAGAGACCCTCCAGCGTAGCTTTATCGAAAACCTCCTCCACGGTCTTAAAGAGGTCTTCATCCTTGATTCTCCTAACCCTCTTTTCCTTAGGGGTGGGTTCAAGCTCCAAGTCTTCTCCGCGAGGCATATCGGACACGGCTAAGCGTAAAGTTAAAAGACATCGTATTTAAGTTGGGTGGTGGATTAAGGGGATAAAGTATTGAGCAAGCCAGCTGACACTCCACGCTTCATCTACCGAGACTTTGTTCAAATACCTGTCGATCGAGTAGGAGTGCTCATAGGTGAAGGAGGTAAGGTCAAACGTGAAGTTGAAAAGCAGCTTGGAGTAGAACTTAAAGTAGATAGCGAGAGCGGCTTGGTCGAGGTGAAGCTTAAGGAGGGTGAAGAGCCCTCTAAGCTCTTCAAGGCTAAGGACGTGGTCACCGCCATAGCTAATGGTTTTAGCCCAGAGAGGGCGCTTAAGCTCGTCGACGAAGATGTCTCCTTGGCCCTCGTAGACCTCAGAGATTATGTGGGAGACTCAGAGAAGAGCTTGGTTAGGATCAAGGGGAGGATCATTGGTGAAGAAGGGAAGGCGAGAAGGTTTATAGAAGAGGCTACTGGTGCCTTCGTCTCGGTCTCTAGGGATAAGGTGGCTATCATAGGTGACTATGACGCGCTCGAGATAGCTAAAAAAGCTGTGGAGATGTTGGCTTCAGGAAAACAACACAGCACAGTGTATAGGTATCTCATGAGCAAACGAAGAGAGCTGAAAAGAAGGAAGCTGTCGCTGCTATATTGAGGAGAAGGCTAAAGTTTATCTTTCCATAGCGTTGACATTTAAAGGGATGCATAGACATGGAGGAGCGGTTTAGAGCAATCTCAGCTGCCGACTTCTTCTACCGTAACCGTGAGATGGCTGGTTTTGATAACCCAGTTAGGAGCACCTACACCATCTGTAGAGAACTCCTCGAAAACAGCATGGATGCTTGTGAAAGTGGAGGATACCTCCCCGACATATACATGAGGCTTAGGTACGTGGATGGAGAAGCCTTAGAAATAAAGGTAGAAGACAACGGTAAAGGGGTTCCCAGAAGATACATTAAGCGAGCTTTCGGCCAAGTGCTCTTCGGGTCTAAGTATACGCTACGACAGACGCGCGGGATCTTTGGGCTAGGCGGAAAGATGGCGGTGCTCTATGGACAAATCACCACTAACAGTCCAGTACATGTAATCTCCAGCACAGGAGGTATGGAGAGGTACTCGTACAAGATAATGGTCGATATTGAGCGCAACGAGCCCATCACTAAAGGTGAGAGCATAGAGAGGAACCATGGTCAGTGGCACGGAACCGTCGTGAAGCTCAAGTTCCAAGGAGACTACGCAAGAGCTAGGGCAAAGATAGTGGACTATTTGAGGCATGTAGCGATCATAGAGCCTTACTCGCAAATAATGTTCGTGGACCCTGACGGCGTATTCTACTTCTTTAGGAGAAAAGCTGAGCGCATGCCCAGACCCCCGTTAGAGGTCCTTCCCCACCCTCAAGGAGTAGACGTAGAGACCTTGAGGAGGCTTATCGAACGTTTCGGCCAAGGATCCCTCATCGACTTCTTGGTGGAGAGCTTCCATAGAGTAGGTAGACGCATAGCCTTGAAGTTCCTGAGGAAAACCAAGCTAGACCCTGAAATGGATGTAAGCGAGCTAGCTAAGAAGGAAGAGCTCATACCTAAGCTGGTTAAAGCCATGAACGAGTTCGACGGCTGGCTACCTCCTGACCCATCCTGCCTCTCGCCCATAGGCTCAGACCTATTAGAGATAGGTATAAGGAAGGAGCTTAGGCCAGAGTTCGTTGCTGTAGTTCAACGCAAACCTTCAACATATGGCGGCCACCCCTTCATAGTTGAGGTAGCCATAGCCTACGGTGGGGGCGTACATGCACCAAGCCAAGGAGAAGTCAACTTATACAGGTACGCCAATAAGATACCTCTATTGTATGACGTTCACAACGACGTTTCGATGAAGGTGATAAGGAAGATTAAGTGGTGGCGGTATAAGATAAGCCCAGAATCGATGCCCATAGCCTTCTTCATACACGTATGCTCCACGAAAATACCGTACAAAACGGTGGGTAAGGAGTACATAGCTGATAGGCCAGAGGTAGAGTACGAGGTAGAGTGGGGGTTAAAGGAAGCAGCTAGGAAACTTAAGCTCTACCTATCCAAGAAGAGGAGGGAAGAAAGCCTCAAGCGTAGGAGAGCGGCGTTGCTGAAATACCTCCCTCACATAGCCAGGTTTGCCACTGAACTTTGCGGTGAAAAGAAGATACCAGACTACGAAAAGCTTGTAGCTAAGGAGGAGCTGAAGGTGAAAACTGCCCTCCAAAGACTAGCTTAACACAAAATGGTTTTAATCGACTGCTTCCTTAGCTAAAACCGGTAGGGCTAGTTTGACCAGGTATGATGCCGCCAGGAAGAATGTGTTGGAGAAGCTATCGGAGTTAGGTATGAACGTATACCTGCAAATGTATAGAGGAAGACTACCTAAGATCTACCTGCCTAGCCGCTCAACTTCCAACATAAAGTACGATGAGAGGCTTAAACAATACGTGTTGGGCAGCGAACACGTCGAGCGAAGCGCTGCCAACATAAGACATATCAAGTCCTTCACCCAGCTCATCTGGGTTTCATGGTTCGCCAGCCAGCTTATAAGAGAAGGCAAGTCATGTAGCTTACGAGATCTTTACTACACGAGCCTTAACTACCCTGAATTCAGGTTCAAAAACCAGAAGGAGTCGGACGACATCATCACCGACCTAGAAAGCATATTGGGTGTACCTCGCGAAGACTTCAAGATCTCTCCTGAAGAGCGAAGCTCCATCTTCGGTGACCTAACCATCGAGTACACTGTGCCCCCAAGCCATGCAGGTAGACGCGTAAACCTGCTCTCCGACCCTGACGGGAAGAACATAGGCATGTCCATAGCTACTGCCGAGTTCGTAGACTGCGGAGCCGAAATGGTCATAGTAATCGAGAAGGGAGCCATCTTCAGGAGATTCATAGAGGAAGGGGTGTACGAGAAGTTTAAGGCCATACTCATAGATAGCGCTGGACAAGCACCGCGGTTTACCCGCCTCCTCTTGAGGAGGCTTAAGGAGGAACTAGGGCTACCTATCTACATCCTAACCGATGCAGATCCCTGGGGAATGCATATAGCTAATGTCATAATACATGGCTCAGCCAACGCCGCTCACATCAAAGGGCTCACCACCCCTGAAGCTAAATGGCTAGGCTTATGGGCCAGCGACCTCCAAAAATACCGTAAGCTACCCACGCTCCCTATGAGCGAGCGGGACCTTAAACGTCTACGCGAGCTACGTAAAGACCCTAGATACCAAGACTCCTTCTGGCAGAGCGAAATCGAAACCTTCCTCAAATTACAGCGCAAAGCAGAGCTTGAAAGCTTCAGCGCTCAAGGCCTCTCAGCCATAGTGGACAAATATCTACCAAGAAAGCTTAAGGAAGTCAGCGGCTAAAAGAGAAACGAGAATGTTCATGAATCTTCCTTAAGCAACAGCTAAAAAACATAAAGAGAGCAAAACACCACCCTCAACCATACAAGCCGAGAGCACCAACTATGGGCCCGGTGGGATTTGAACCCACGACCACCCGGTCTCCCACACGGTTATGAGCCGGGCGCTCTAACCTTGCTGAGCTACGGGCCCTCATTACTTGTTTAAGGGGACCAATATAAGCCTTAATCAACATTATGAGGTTGAAGAATAGGGTAAATTACGATCATGCAGGTAAACGTGTCCTTCAAGGTTGAACGCTCCCTTAACTACCTTAGCCGTAGTTAAATGTAAAACATGTTGTAAAGGTTCCACGCAACGTGTAGCAGAAAGGAGAAGTTAAATAAAAGCAGGGGCGCTAACTTTTTACCCTAACCTTTACTGCTTGCTTCTCTAATTCTTGCCGCGCTATTTGAAGTGAAAGCTCCTTAACCAGTTCCTCCAGCTTTCTTACGGCCGGATGCTCCCTATTTACCTTGTAAAGCGTAGCCTTGGCTATCCTCCTAGTCGGAACTACTACTTCAAGCTCCTCTAACTCTTTAAAGTGCCTATAGAACGTTCGCTTACTCATCCCGGTTTCTTTAATAATCTCACTCTTAGTAAAATCGTTTAAAGGTAGGTAAAGCATAAAGTCTATAATCCTTAACTTTGGCGAATCGCCTAAGCACTTAATCATTAAGCTATCCTTAGCGAAGTCCCTGTACCTCGGCTGCATACCCGCTCAACTAAGCAAAGTATGCACATGTGAAGTATTTAAACGTAACCTTCTAAAGGTACTATACGATACCTTATGGTTAGAAGGGACTACAAGGAAACAGAGCTTAAAGCGTTAATACTCGAATTCCTAAAAAGGCAAGGAAGATGGGGATCACACTACTTCCCGGTACCCACCATGACCAATTGGTTAAGCAAAGCTATCAAGAAGAACGGTACAAGGGTTAAGAAGGCAATTAGGAATTTAGCTAAAGAAGGCTACATCTTGCTACATAAAAAGGGCTCAGCTATCTCCCTAAACCCAAGGCTTGCTAAGGAAATTAACGAATACACCATAAAAGAACTACGAAAATGATCTTTAAACAATAACCACGCATAGCAAGGATAGATCAGAGAATTTTAAATCTGGTAACGCTTCAAATAGGTAGCGCAATGATCGTAAATAGACGATTAACGCCAAGCAAGCTACGGCTACTCTTAGCCGCGTGCATCTTCGCGGTTTTCATCGCCCTTCCGCTACCAATTGTCTACGTGGAGGAAGCAACGGGGGCAAACGCGTACCATCAAGGCGACTTGGTAATCGGGGAGGGGGCAAGAATTAATCGTACGCGGCAAAGCTCTCCTAATTAACGGTTGCCTAATAGCGGAACCAGGCTCCAAGCTAATAATTGACAACGCACGCTAATTATCGCCGAAAGGTACAAATCAGAGCATTGGATCGAGATTCGCGGAGCAACCGTTAAAATCATTAATTCCGAGGTTAAATCC
>QMSI01000070.1 GCA_003649615.1 Thermoprotei archaeon
CAAGGATAGCGGCGCATGCAGCCGATATCGTTAGGATAGGTGATCGTGCTCTCAAATGGGATTACGAAATTTCTAAGGCTAGAGCGAAGCTGGATTGGAGGTCTCAGTTTAAACTAGCCATGGACCCTGAAGAGGCGGAGCGTATACATAACAGGGTTCCATCGCGTAGCGGTGCATGTTCAGTATGCGGCAAGTACTGTGTCTTCCTAGTGTTATCCCGCTACTTGAGCTCTAAAGGTTAAGGTAGTCATTAATCCCTGCTTGTCCTTTACCCGTTAGCCTCCACCGATGGGGGAGGCCCCCCTCCCTCTTCACGATACCCTCTTTTTCAAGGTTTCTCAACTGTAGACGAACTGTAGCGTAGCTGAGCCCTGTTCTACGGGACACTTCCTTGGCCGTTAGGCTTTCGCGCCTCAACGCCGAGATTATGATACTTCTAGCTTCAATACCTCTCTTCACGTTTCTTATCACTCTGAGATAAGCCCTTGGCTCCACCGAGTTCAAGGATTACACCTTAACGCATAGGATCATTAAGTCAGGTATTCCTTCTAGGTCTAAGATGGTTTCAACTTTAAATCCTGATCTCCTTAGCCGCTGCCTGAACCTTGAGCTTCCTTCAGCTTTTTTAAGGAACGTGATGAAAGCTTTCCCTCCTCTGTTTAAAACTCTAAAGGCTTCCTTTAACCCTTTAACGGGGTTGATCAGGTTCTGTAGTACGGTGATGAGAAATACTGCCTCGAAGCTTTCATTCTTGAATGGTAGGGCTTCGGCATCGGCAACCACGAGCATTACACCCTTATCAACTCTATGTTTTGCTACTTCAAGCATGTTACGTGAAATATCGACGCCGACCGCTAGATGGTCTATCTGAGCTAGTTTTTCTAATAGAAGTCCTGTACCACATCCTACGTCGAGGACCTTAGCCCCCAAATCTGGGTTAACGAGACTTAAAGCTATGACGTGTTTCTTCAGTTGCTCAGGGAAGTAAAGTTCATCGTAGAACCTGGAGGCTTCATCATAATGCTTTACGACGCTTTTCTTCCTAGACATTGTGTACGTTAAAATTAAAGCTTTGAGGCAAAATATAAACGTCATATGCGCATAGAGCTTGAAATAAAGATCCCTGTCGCTTCTCTAGAAGGTTTAGAGAGTTCCTTAAGCATTTTAGGCGCTAAACTTCTCTCAGACGAGGAGCAAGTAGACGTTTACTTTCAACATCCATGTAGAGACTTAGCTTTCACTGATGAAGCGTTAAGGGTGAGGAGGGTTAATGGAGCTGTCTGGTTAACCTATAAGGGACCTAAAATAGGCACAGCATACAAGGTTAGGCGTGAAGAAGAGGTTATGGTTTCAAGCTTCGAATCCATAATAAGCTTACTGCAACTCTTAGGGTTCAGAGAGGTGGCCGTACTTAAGAAACGAAGGATGGTATATGAAGTAGAAAGACTTAGGGTCTATTTGGATCATGTGGAGGGTCTAGGCTCCTTCGTGGAGGTGGAGGCTTTAACAACCGAGGACCAGGAAAGAACCATGCTAGAAGCTAAGTTAAGGGAACTTGCTGAACGCCTTAATCTTCCTCTAGAGAAGGCTACGACCAAATCCTATTTGGAGCTTTACTTAGAGAAGGGTGGAGTAGGTTGATAACCGACATACTCGAGAAGCTTATGAGAAGGGAGATAGATGTACGTGAAGCTGAAGCATTAATTAGACAGGCTTTGCTTAGAACTGAAGTCCTAGATAATCTCGTAAGGCTTGATGTAGGTAGGGAGTTGAGGAGAGCTGTACCTGAAATTATACTGGCTAAAGGTAAACCCGTAGAGCTCGTGGTGAAAACAGCTTTGAAGCTAGCCTCACTTTCTGGAAGAGCTATCGTTAGCAAGGCGGAGAAGATACATGCGGAAGCTATTGCAGCTAAGGCTGGGGAGGATTTTGATGTGGTTTTTCATGAAAAAGCGAGCATTGTGGTTGTTAGGCATCGAGGCCAAGAGTTTCCTAAGGTAGGAGGTAAGGTAGGTATCATAACTGCTGGGTCGGCTGACGTGAAGGTTGCTGAAGAGGCGAAGGTGATAGTTGAAGAGCTTGGCTGTGAGGTATACGGAGCATATGATGCGGGAGTTGCAGGTCTTCATAGGTTGATTGAACCTTTATCCAGAATGCTTAAAGAGGGTGTGGATGTACTTATAGTGGCTGCTGGAAGGGAGGGGGCATTACCAGCTGTTGTGGCTGGCCTTGTCGATATTCCAGTTATAGGTCTACCTGTTTCCACAGGTGAAGGTTTGGGGGGGTCAGGTGTAGCGGCATTACTTTCAATGCTTCAAAGTTGTAGTCTAGGGCTAGCCGTGGTCAATATTGATGGTGGGGTAGCTGCTGGAGTAGTGGCAGCGTTGATCGCGCGTCGGGCGGCTTTGAAGCGTCATCGGGAAGGAGAAGATTAAGTGTAATCCAGTATCCTTTTGCCTTCAGGCTTCTTCTTCAATAACTCCCAGCAGGCTTTAGGGTCTATACGTGTGAAGTTGAAACCCAGTTGCCTAGCTAATGTTAAGCTTTCCTTCGTGATAGAGGGTCCAGCTATTATACCTCTGACCTTTCGTGGGGTTCTAGCCCTTAAGGTGTCGACGTATCGCTTAAGTTGCAAGACAGCATCCTTTCCAATCTTGACTCTCTTGAGCTCTACGACTACTAGGTTTCCATCTTTATCCTCTCCTACGAGATCGGCAAACCCTTCAAACCCATCTAGCGTCATGGTTTTCTCTACGCTGAGAGGTTTAAAGCCTGATTCAACTAGCTCGGGCCTTAGTAAGATGGCTTTGCGCATGTCCTCTTCAGAAGCGTACAGTATGAAATCCTCCTCGTCGACTAGGTTCGTGGATGCCAAGAAGTATACTTGAATTAAAGACACAGTCAACTCTTCAGGAGGCCTACGACGTATAGACACTAGGTTCAATCTTTCTTTGCTTTCCACTACGTTAAGGAGGGCTCCTGGAGGCATCCAGTTTACAGGCTCATAGCCCTTTGATCTATGCACCATGAATGAGCCGTCAGGCTTACTTATGATTATTCTATCGCCCAACCCTAAGCTTGAGGATGCTCTACCGTAATATGAAACCCCGCACCTCCCGATGAGCACTAATACCTTTCCCTCCTTCACCGCGTGCTTAATGATGGCCGAAGCCTCGCTAAGAGAAGGATTGATCAGTACTTCCTGTTCATCCACACCTTAAGCCTCCTCTAAAGAGTCGGCGCAGAGATTAAATATCCTTTAAAGAGGGGCTGGGCAGGGCGACTACGCATCCATTAACGCTTGGACAAGACATTAGCAGCACGATTCGCGAAATAATAGATAGCATCTTCAATCTCTTCCAGGACTCTATGCTCTACTTCCTATCGAGGCTTCTAGGGATTGTGATATTAGTTGCGAGGGCGTCTTACATCATTCTAGGTTTGCTAGGGCTTTTCCTATGGCTAAGCCATCTTTCCCCTTACCGAGGGAAGGGGATGGTTTTCGGATCAATAATAATGGCTATAGTGGCTGAAGTAGCGGCGAGAATTTTTCTAGTTTAACCCTTGAAGTAACGATAGGAGGTTTCTAGGGCTTCCCAGTAGCTTTCAGGGTTTCCTATATCTAGCCTGACATCCTCAGGATGTAGTTCAATGGCGTATACTTTCAGCCCCCAGTCTATTAACTTCTGTATACCGTCTGTAAGCTGTATTTCTCCTCCTTTGCCTGGAGGGAGTCTTTCAAGTGCTTTGAAGATCACCGGGTGGAAGATATATATTGGCATTATTGCGAGCTTGCTAACAGGCCTTTCAGGCTTCTCTATTACTACTTCAACTTCATACACTCCGTCTTCTATCTGTTTTCCTTTGACTATCCCGTATTGCCTAGGGTCCTCTACTTCTTGTACGATGAACGCTGCATCGGCTTTGTATTCTCCATAAACCTTCAATAAACGCGTTACATGACTATTGGTAGGAGAGAAGATATAGGTGTCACCTGCATGGACCAGAAACTCCTCATCTCCTATGAAAGGCTCTGCTCTTAGCACTGCGTCGCCAAATCCCTTAGGGTGGGGTTGATTTATCCATATGATCGTTGAGTCCTCTAGTTTATTGTAGAAGCTTTCAAGGTCATCGGCTAGCTCGGCTTTACCCTTAGCCCTCAGCATAGTTACATACTCGTAGTCCTGAGTGAAGTGGTCTTCTATAGCCCTCTTGCCTCTGCCTACGATGAAGCAAAACTCTCTAAAACCTACATCATAAAGTTGTTCGAAGACCATTTGTAAAAGAGGCTTTAAACTTAGGTTTCCATTACTAGCTTTAGCGAAAATTGGCAGCATTTCCTTAGGCTGCTCCTTAGTAACTGATAGTAGCCTTGTCCCAAGTCCAGCAGCAGGTATGACTGCTTTTCTAATCAATAAAGTTCCCTCGTCAACCTATGCCGAGCTAATTTCATATATAAACTTTAAAAATTACCTTGGAGTATAAGTCGAGGAACGAACGGATGAGGTTTATGTTATGAACCGCTCTTTACCGGTCATAGGTGTTGTAGGTACAGGCTACGTAGGACTATGCACAGCAGTAGGTTTTGCAAGTCGAGGCTTCAAGGTCATCACTTCTACCTCGGATAAACTTAAGGCTGACCTCATCAATAGCGGGGAACCACCTTTCTATGAACCTGGACTTAAAGAATTACTGAGTGAAGCTGTGGCTTTAGGAAACTTGAGATGTACTCTTGATAGGGAAGAGACAGTTCTTGAAAGCGATATTACTTTCATCACTGTCGGTACTCCGAGCCTTCAAGACGGGAGCATAGACCTTAGCCTCGTGGAGGCCTCTGCAAGAGACATAGGTAAAGCTCTAGCTCGTAAGAACAAGTACCACATAGTGGTTGTGAAAAGCACGGTGATCCCCGGCACCACGGTAAACCTAGTTAAGCCCACCATAGAGGAACTATCGGGTAAGCGGGCTGGCATAGACTTCGGCTTAGCCATGAACCCTGAGTTCTTAAGGGAAGGCTCTGCATTGTATGACACTTTCAACCCTGATAGGGTCGTGATAGGCGAATTTGATAAACGCTCAGGAGATGTCTTGGAGGAGCTCTATAATTCCTTTTACTCTGGAAAGGTACCTATTATAAGGACTAATCCCTTCACGGCAGAATTGATAAAGTACGCCAATAATGCTTTCTTAGCTCTTAAGATAAGCTTCATAAACACCATAGCCAACATATGTGAACGCGTCCCTGATGCCGATGTGAGAGATGTAGCTAAGGCTATAGGCATGGATAGGCGCATCAGCCCTCTTTTCTTGAATGCCGGCGTCGGTTTTGGCGGTAGCTGTTTCCCTAAGGACCTTAAGGCCTTGATCGCGTACTCGAAGAAAGAGGGATATGAACCCACCCTACTCGAAGAAGCGTTGAGGGTTAATGAGAGACAAGCTATATGGATCGTCGACACCGCCGAGAGAAAATTAGGAAATCTTTCAGGTAAAGTAGTTGCTGTTTTAGGCTTAGCATTTAAGCCTGGCACAGATGATATGAGAGAAGCTCCTTCAATAAGAATCGTGAAAGAACTACTAAGAAGGGGGGCTTACGTGAAGGCCTACGACCCGGCGGCTATAGGTAATGCTAGGAAAATATTTGGCGATAAAGTAAAGCTATGTGAATCTATAGTTGACTGTATTAGGGGCTCTGACTGTTGTATGATCGTGACTGAATGGGATGAATTTAAAGACCTAGCGCCGTCTTTCTTCAAGGAGAACATGAGGAGACCCTTCATTATTGATGGTAGACGCATATACGACCCTAAGCTATTCCGATCAGAACTTGAATTTGAGGCTGTTGGGCTCGGAGGGAGGTCTACTTGAAGATTGAAGGCTTGAAGGTCCTCGTCACTGGTGGAGCAGGTTTCATTGGTAGTCACTTAGTAGACCGTTTGGTGGACGCTAGCTGTCAAGTCATCGTTCTCGATAACCTAAGTACTGGTAAGCTTGAAAACATAGCTCATCATTTAACACCCAACGGCAAGGTCAGGTTGGTTAAGGCTGACATTAGAAACGTGGAGCTTGTCAACCAACTCGTGAAGGATTGCCAGGTTGTCTTTCACGAAGCTGCTGTGGTTGGTGTAAAGAGATATGTGGAAAACCCGATCGACGTCATAGAGGTAAATGTGCTTGGGACCCATAATATACTTGAGGCTGCCAGAAAACATGACGTGGAGCGTCTTATCTTAGCAAGTACGTCGGAGGTCTACGGGAAGAACATCAAAGCTCCGCTCAGTGAAGGTGATGACAGGGTGCTTGGACCTACCTACATTGATAGGTGGTGTTACTCTACTTCTAAAGCGCTTGACGAACATCTAGTCATAGGGTACCATAGGCGTTACGGCCTTAAACCGGTAATATTAAGGTACTTTAATGTTTATGGTCCTCGACAGGAATGTAGCGCTTACGGAGGAGTAGTGTCTAGATTCATAGCGCAGGCCCTCACGGGGAGAGATTTAACGGTCTTTGGTGATGGTAAACAAACCAGATGTTTTACTTACATTGAAGATATAGTGGAAGGCACTATTAGAGCTGCTGAGGTTGACGAGGCCATAGGCAAGATACTAAACCTAGGCTCTACCAACGAGACAAAGATAATAGACCTAGCCCACCTTGTCATTAAACTTGCCGGGGTTGAGGGTAAGGTGAAGCCTATCTACATACCTTATGAAAAATTTTATGGAAGGTGGTATGAAGATCTTCCGAGAAGGGTTCCCGACGTAAGTGAGGCTTCAAAGATTCTAGGTTTCTCCTCAAAGACTAACCTTGTCGAGGGGCTTAGAGAAACCATTGAGTGGTATAAGCGTAATTTCAACCGCCTCAGCGAGATAACGTTATAGCACATTAGACATGACACGTACTCCCTGCTTTCATCAAGTTTTCCGCTCTTGTCTTTTACCTACTAGCTTCTCTAGGACCTTTATGATGCCCCCATCGGAAGCTTTGGCTCTGAAGGCTTTTAGTCCGAGTCTACGTCCGAGATTAATATCGTCAACCCTATCTGACATGAATATGGCTTCTTGAGGCTTTATTTTCCACTTAGCTAACACTTCCATTAGCTGTTCCTCTCGCGATAAGGAAAAATCTCTGCTCACTATCTGGTCAAAGACTTCTTCGATGCCCATTAACTTGAGCGCTTTTCTAAGAGTCTTCTCACCTTGCATGGACACTATTGCTAACTTAACATCTTTGACCTTAAGCTCCCTAAGCAATCGAACAACTTCTCTATCATAATCAAGCTTTTCTACAGCTTCCTCCTCTGCTTTCTCTACAAGCTCGAGTATGTGAGCTACCTCGAGCCCTTTCCTTTTTCTTGTAAGGAGCCACGCAAAGATAGTTTCGCTCTGTCCTAGATCTCCGTGAAGCTCTCTGATTTTTTC
>QMSI01000071.1 GCA_003649615.1 Thermoprotei archaeon
AAGGGCTCCGCGCCCGCCTTGACGATAGCATCGTAAAGGGCTTTCTCCTCGGCTCTAACTCTGTCGTAGAAGATACAGATCTTCATCAGTTAGATCCCGCCGCTACTCTCCCCAATCCTCTTTCAACCGCTCAGCATACCTCAACGTGATCTTCCCTTCAGCTACCTCAACCTCATATTCCTGGCCACAGTCAGGGCAGCTAACAATCTCGCCTGGAAGGACGTCGTCCCCAACATCAATTTCCTTTTCGCATTCAGGACACTTAACCTTCATTTCGTAAACCTCCGACCCTTTATCAACGGCAACAATCCCTGTATATAAGGATTAACGCTTAGACGGAAGGCTTTTCTCGTTCCTCAGCATGGAGAGAGACGGTTAGCGGGTAATGGTTAAGGCGGTGTTTGTAGGCCACGTATCCATAGATAACGTAAGAACCCAGCAAGGAGAACGAGCCCAGCCTGGAGGAGCCGCCCTGTATGCTTCCATGGCAGCTAAGGCCTTAGGGGCCAGCCCCCTCCTCATCACCGCGATAGGCTACGACTACCCCTACAAGGAAATCCTCTACAGCAACTTCCCTTCGCAAGGCATTAAGCTCGTAAACCTCCCCTCAACAAGGTTTGAGATAGAGTACGATGAAGCCTGGAAAGCCCACTACAGGAAAGTGGAGATAGGCGCAGGAGCCAAGATAACTGTCGCGGACGTGGTTAAACCCCACGTGTTGAAAAGCAGCCTCCTACACGTGGCGCCCATGAACCCTCCGAAGGTTTTGAAGATAGTTAAAGGGTTGAAGGAGAAAGCCTCATCGTTAAAGGTATCCATCAACACCTGCACGCACTACCTCGAAAACAACGCTAGGAACAGAGGCCTCTTCTTAAAGGCTGCTGAGGAGGCTGACGTAACCATAGTCAGCGACCAAGAGCTACGCTTACTCACAGGGATAGAAGCGATCACCTTGGCTATGAGGAAGGTTAAGGCTAAAACCCTGGTCGTTACGCTGGGCGAGGTGGGAGCCTTGATCAAGGAGGGGGATAAAGCGCAGCTCACACCCGCCCTCTCAGCCTTAGTGAAGAAGCCTGTAGACGTCACTGGAGCTGGGGATGTGTGGTGCGGAGCCTTCCTAACAGCATACGCCAAGACCAACGATCTACATAAAGCCACCACCGCTGCATCCATCCTTTCAGCGGTTAAATGCATGGGGTGGAACTTTGAGCGAATAGCCGAGTTGAGGTTAAAGGACGTGGATGAGGTCTTAGACTTAGCCGCCTCATTCAGGGAGTCTTACTACAGAATTACGAGGTGGTTAAAGAACAGCCAAGCTTAACGATGCCGCCTCCACTAACCCCTACATTTAACCTTAGCTAGAATCTTTAGCCACCTCCTGTATTGGAAGAAGCTTCCAATCCAGTCGAGGAGGGGGAGCTGCCTTATTGAAGCGTTCCTTTCTTCCTTAACAGTTTTAAGCTCGGCTTTTACGGCTTTTTCTACTTAGAAATATAGTGCCTAGACCTTCACGCCTAACCTTAGCCACCAACCCCCTCCAACCCTCCCTGCCAACCACCTCAGCTATAAATGACCAGTTTATCTTAAGCACGAAGAAGGTGAAAACCAGCATGGTGGCCACCGAGATGAAAGTCCCAGTTAACCCTCCCTCAGCCCCCACCAACCATCCAAGTATCTCGGTAAACTTGGAGGCTGTTAAAGCCACCGCTGAGCACAGCAGTATCTTCCCCAGCACCGTTGATACGAGGAACTTCCAGAGCGGGTACTTTATCATCCCTACTGTGATGAGCACCACGTCGTCAGGGATGGGCGTGGCAGCTGCGAGGAAAGCGGCCAAAGCAGCGTAGTCTTTAAGAAGACCCCTTAAAGCCTCAAGCTCCCTACGCCTAGCTTCACCTACAACCCTAGCCCCGCCCACCCCTATGTAGTAGGAGGAGACCTTACCCATCCCTGCTCCTAAACCGCTCAACAAGCCTATCAAAGCAGGGTTCAGCTGAGGCACAGTGGTCACGAGGAGCCAAACCACCGCTAGGTATGGTAGCGCTATGAACGGTACGAGGTGAGAGAGGAAAGCAGAGATAAAAGCTCCAATATATCCATAGCTTAACATCAACCCGTAAATGTAGCCCGCAGCTTCCTCTAGAACCATTACGGTTGAGGGTCAGCAAGCTCTCCTATATAGAGGTTGCTTTAACGGACTCTCAAATCCTAGGCCTAAGATAATGGAGAAAACGTAGACTAGGAGGCCAAGCGCCTTCAAGGCAATTAAGCTAGAAAACCGTGTCTTCTCTAAGCCGCTCGCCAACCACCAAAACCCTGCTCAAATCCCCTCCCACAGACAGGTATCGCGGTAACCTGTCCATCAACTCCTTCAAGAAGCCTCTCGAGGATCTGGAGAAGCTCGATTAGCTTGGGCTCCTATAGCTCAAGGTGCTCCTCAACCCCTCTACCAATTCCAGCGTGCACTGGCGTAACTGTGAAGAGTAGATACGGCTTAACTAAGCTGTAGGTAGGAGCTAGTGACAAGGAAGAGCCCCGAGCAATAGTCTTCCAAACATAGATTAAAAGTCCTTCGCCCCACACACATCCCGCTTTAAAACGCTAATTAGCTTCTCGACTTCATGAACTATGGACAAGTACTGAAAGAGGTTGCTCAGCATGTAACTCTTATCCTCTCACAATTAAAGCCGCGTGGATCACTTTATTCGCTAAATAATTTTACCTTCCATGGGATGCATGCAAGCTTTCATTGAACTCTGCGGGGGGCGCTCGGTAAGGAGTAAGTCCATTGAAGCTAAAGCGGCTTAGGAGGGGTTCTGTACGCTCTTCATTTTCCTCCTCCTAAAGGGCTGCGTGGAGTTCCGCCGCTGCTTAAGGTGGTTAAGGGGCCTCTTTACATCGTTAAGCTTCAGCGTCTTAACCCTTGCGTGGCCACGCCTTGTCTAGGTGTGACGCTCTAGGTGGTCTTGAGGCGACGTTTAAATACTACTTATAGGTGGTCTTATGGGTGGCCTCGTTACCTTGTCGGTGAAGGTTCCACGCGAGCTGAGGGATAAGCTTGAGAGGTATGGTGTTAAGGTGGGTGAGGTGGTGAGGGCGGTTCTTGAAAGGGCTGTGCGTGAAGCTGAGCTTAGGGATCTGGAGAGGAGGGTTGAAGGGTTGAGGGAGGTGTTGGCTAAGCTGGGCCCTAGGGAGGTTGCCTCGCTTATAAGGGAGGATAGGGAGGCTAAGTGAAGGTGTATACCTTCGACGCGAGCTCGATCTACGCCCTTATGTGGATGGGGAGGTTGACTCCTCTAAGCGATGGGTTGACCGTGGAGCTAGCGCGCTACGAGCTGGGCAACGCGTTCTGGAAGGAGGCTGTGCTTAAGGGAAGGTTGAGCGTGGAGGAGGCTTTATAGGTCGTATCCTCTTGACGATATGCATTTTAGGGGTAGGTTTAAGCTAGCTTAACGTTAACCTTGAGGTTTAAGTCGCCTTAGCACTCCTCCTAACCATGCTAGGAGGGTCTTTTAAGTGCCTCCATAACCCTTTACTAAAGCTTACCACGGTTATCCCTAATTCATCGATCGTTACATCTGTTATTAAGGGCTCCTCCAGCCCTGGATGGATTACTAAGTGTGCTTTGATGCTTGAAAGCTCACCCCCCTTGTCGTCCAGGAGGGTTAGCTCAAGGGCTTCTCTTACAAGTTGAACCTTCCTCGTCGAGTCAGCGATTGAGGCTTCAACCTCCTCGCCTGAAGTATATCCAAATTCCCTTGCAATCCCTTCATCAACCACTAACACAGGCTCAGGGCTATGAGCTCCTCCATTAACGAGTACCATAAGCTCCTTAGGAGCTCCTCCTCTAGGCTTAACCCTTAGTTTTACGTGTACAACCATGTTCTTCGGCCCTTAAAATCCATCGGCCAATAGTTAAGTAGGGCTCCCTAAAAGCCTTGTCTTTAAGTACCCATCTACCATACCTTAGCTTAAAGCTACTCATAGCCTGGTCGAGTGCTTAATAGGGAATCAATGTTTAAAAACCTAGCTGGGTTTACGAGGCTAATGTTATTTCCCAACTGTATCTCTTCAAAGTGTCATGGAAAGGAGGATAGACAGGCGGAAACTTGAGGCTTGATCTTTCCAGTTTATTGGTCGACGCGTCGGTGGAGTGATTCCAGCTCTCTTAAGGCTTGGGCGTAGACCTTTATGGAGTCAAAGTAATCTTGAATGGCCAGGTTTTCCTCAGGGGTGTGGTCTAGCTTGGAGTCTCCTGGGCCGTAGACAGCCATGGGTATATCCCACTTGGACGAGGCTACGTTTACGTCGCCTGTCCCCGTCTTTCGTAGGATGGCTGGAGGGCGTCCTAGAACCTTGATAATGGCCCTCTGCAACGCCCTGACAGGGGGGGCGGTCGGCGCGACTTGAAAAGCCTCAACGCAGTCCTTGATGAAGGCCTCGGCGGCTGCCGATGGATAGGGTGATGCTGCCTCAGCCACCCATCGCTGAAGCAAGCTGGCTGTCTCCTCGCAGGTCATGTTTGGTGGGAGGCGCAGGTTTACGGATATGGAGCATTCATCAGGCAGGACGCCCGGCCTTCTTTTAGAAGCCACATGGGTTAGGGCGGCGTCTAGGCTATGAAACCTGCTTTCAGGCTTGGATCTACGCGAAGCCTCCTCCTTGATTTTCAACCAGACCTCATAGGCCAGCTCAGCGGCGTTGACGTAGAGCTCAGAGGAGGCTACGTGGCCGGTCTGCGTCTTAACGATGATGTCGGCGGAGAGAGCTCCCTTATAGCCAACAGTGATGCCATAGGTGTTGCTGGGCTCGCCGAAGAAGGCGCAGATAGGCTTAGGCAGATAGGAAATTAGGTGTTTGACCCCTCTGCTATATCCTTCCTCGTCCACCACCGCAGCCACTACAACCTTTAAGCTACCCCGAGACTGGGCGTAAAGCTTGGCGGCCGTTATGATCGCGGCGAGGGGGCCCTTAGCGTCCACGGAGCCCCTACCATAAATACGCCCCTCCCTCACCTTGACTGGGAGGCGCCCCCTGACCGTGTCCATGTGTCCACACATCAACACCTCAGGCCCCTCACCTAGGCTACCCACCACATTGCCCGCGGCGTCGATGTCCACGGTGAAGCCTAGCCTAGCCATCTCGCCGCTTAGAAACTTTGCTAGCTGGTGCTCTGAGCCTGTTGGGCTATAGATCTTTAACATGGATTTAAGGAGGCTTAAGGCGTAGCTCTCCAACACAAACTACTCCTAAGACCTCATCCTAGAGGCTTCCTCAGCTAAGACCTGGCTTATTACCTCGCAGGCCCTATCGACTTCTTCACGCTCGATAACGAGGGGTGGCAGCAACCTCACCGTGTTTAACCCTGAGTATAGGGCTAGTAGGCCTTTAGAGGCAGCGTTTGGGATCACCCTCGGTATGACGTTGAACCTCAGCTCCACCGCTAACATTAAGCCTAACCCTCTAACCTCTCTGACCAACTTTAACCCTCCGCAAAGCTCCTGTAACCTTTGCTTGAAGTAGCCTCCCACCTCGACAGCTCTTTCAGGCAGCTTCTCCTCAACGAGGACGTCCAACACTGCTGAAGCAGCAGCGCATGCTAGTGGATTGCCTCCAAAAGTACTGCTGTGCTCCCCTAGCTTAAACGAGCTCATAACATCGCTCCTAGCCACCGTGACACCCATGGGGACGCCGCCAGCCACTGCTTTAGCTAAACACATGATATCTGGCACGACAGCCCAGTGCTCCGAAGCCCACATCTTACCTGTCCTACCTAAACCTGTCTGCACCTCATCGAAGATCAGTAGCGCGCCTTTCTCGTCGCATATCTCCCTCACCTCCTTCAAGTACCCCTCAGGTGGAAGTATGACCCCGCTCTCCCCCTGGATGGGCTCAACTATAACAGCCGCCGTCTCTTCATCCACCGCTTCACGTAGCCTATCAGCCCTGCCGAAGGGGACAAACTTGAAGCCGGGCACGAGAGGCTCAAAGGGAGCCCTATACTTTGACTCCCAGGTCGCGGAGAGAGCGCCCATGGTCTTACCGTGGTAAGACCTAACCATGGCCACGATCCCCTTCCTACCCGTAAACTTACGTGCAAGCTTCAAGGCGCACTCCACCGCTTCGGCACCGCTGTTGGAGAGGAAGGCCTTATCGAGGCCTTTAGGGGTCAGCTTCACCAGTTTCTCGAGGAATTCAGCCCTCACATCGTTATAGAGCGAGGCGTGGCAGGAAAGCAGCCTTTCAGCCTGCCTCTTTATCGCTTCCACTACTTTAGGGTGGCAGTGGCCAACTAAGGCTACACCGTAACCAGCCATGCAGTCCACGTACTCTCTACCTTCAATATCCCATACCTTTGCTCCTCTACCCTTAACTATGGTGACAGGTATTTTCTGATAGGTGTTCGCCATTAACCTATCTTCGAGCTCAGTTATCGAGGAAGACGGCAAGATAGCCACCTCACACAGCTGTAAATATAGTGCCAGACTCGCCTCGAAGAGCAGAGGTGATAGGCTTATCTTTAAGGCCGGAGGCCACGATCACCTTGGACGCGCCTAGGTTCAAGGCTTCCGAAGCTGCGTATACCTTCGTTATCATCCCAGGCCCAAGCTTTTTTAAGAGCATGTCTACTTCGCTCTGCTTCACATGCCTAACGAGCTTACCGTCCAGCAGGACTCCTTCCACGTCGGTCAATAAAACCAGCTCAGCCTTCAGCGCTCCAGCCACGCGTGCAGCTGCCCTATCTCCATCCACGTTTAAGACCTCGTATTCATCGCCCAGCGCTACAGGCGCTACCACTGGGACGTATCCTTCATTAAGCAGCGTTTGTAGAAGCTTAGCGTTCACGTCCACTATCCTCCCCGTATAGCCACCTTCTATAGCTCTACGTCTACCTCTCTCGTCCAAGATCACCAGCTTCTTTTTACGTTCAGCCCTAAGCAGTCTTCCATCCAGCCCCGAGACGCCCACAGCGTTTACGCCTAGGCGTTGAAGCGCTACTACAAGCTGCTTATTTATCTTGCCCGACATCACCATGGAGTAGATCTCCGCCGTTTCTCTATCTGTATAGCGGCTCCTAAAACCTTCAGGGCTGGTAACGAACACCTGCTCCTTCCCCAGCTTGGTTGCGATCTCGGTGACTATGTCTCCTCCTCCATGAACCAGCACGGCGGAGCTTAGGGCTAAGGCTTCCTTCAGGTCGCTTAGGACCTTGAGGAGCGAACCTTCGTCCTTGACTAGGTCGCCTCCCACCTTGACGACGGTTGTCAAGCGCTCCACCTTAAGCAGGATGTATACCCGTATAGTCTAGTCCTGTC
>QMSI01000072.1 GCA_003649615.1 Thermoprotei archaeon
AAACTCTCGAGTGGTTGAGGCTATGGCAATACTTCCTTGAGAGAGAGTTCAGCTACCATCATCCTTAAACTAGCTTCAGGACAAGGTAGCTTAAGCCTATAATATAAGGCTCTTTTAACCATGCGATTAGCAGGAAACTCAAGTCACTGAAAGCCTTCATAGCGATGCCGGCAACTAACATATCGGCGGTGCCGATGTGACATGATAAAGCAACAAGTCTTGAATGAGGCAGCAGTACGAAAAAGCTTGCATTACATGAAAATTAGAACCGCAGCAGTCAGTGCCAATAGAACCGGTAGGTCGATAGCAATCGAAAGCGCGACTAACTTGAAGGCTACCTTCACAGGGTAAACCGACGCATAGAACGGGAAGGAATGTCGTGGATACTCGGAGGAAAGTCTGAAGAGAGCGCTCCCAAGCAGGAGGCCCGCTAATGCCCCCCTACACGAAACTTCAGTTTGAGAAAGCACCGCTCCGGCGAGGGCTATCCCAGCGAGAGGAGAGACTGCGTAAGTCGCTGCAATAGTTATCGTGTGGGCAGGTAGTCCGATAAAACCAATGGCGCTACTAAGGCCATTCTCAAGCCACAGGAACAGGCCTACGTAGCCTGCAACGGCAAGGAACAATACTACAGCAAGAGTTCTCACTGCCACCTTTTTTGTTAACACTGCTGCCTCCTTGAGGGCTACGATAAAAACGTCACGTCGAGAGCTCCTCTTAGATGCCTCGGCTGAGCTGCTGTGCAGCTTCTCGATGGCTGTAGGTGTTTTGCCACCGTGAGCAGTTAGTTGGCCATAGACTATGGCTATTCCCATCTTGGCGAGAGAGCAGAGGAGGGTGCAGAGGATATAGATGGTCGCAACTGTCACGCCGAGAGCTGGGAAAGCCACTGGAAGGTAATACCTGGGCACAAGAAAGATCGCAATGACCAGAGGAGTTACCAAGAAACTTGAAGCTATAACTTCGCGTTCCCCAATCTCGCCTCGCTCCAACATAGATGAAATCATAGCGTGTCCTACCCTCGGCTCCAGCGGCACCATGATGAGAGGGATGGATAGCCCCTTAGGGAGGGCGGCTGCCCTAAGTAGAGGGTTAATAAATCGCGCAATACGGTCAGCTACACCCAGCTCTACGCAGAGATTCGCAAATACTGCACCGACGAAAACCAGCGGGATCAACCTAACAGCGAACAGGACAAGCTGCAGGAGTAGCTCAGACTCCGAATACATGGGCGCCAGCCGCTTCCTTCAGTAAGTCGATGTATGAAGGGGCTGGATCGATTACACCTGAAGGCCTTGTGTCATACACGGTTAATTCGATGCCACTCCGCTTGACCTCTGCCGCAAGCTTTACCAGCTCCTCTTTCACGCTGCCTCCGCCTAACGAAACATTGGCCTTTCCATCGGAGATCAGGACTGCCTTGACCTTAAGGTTCTTACACTTAGCCCTCGCGTGCCTAGAGAGGTCGAGCAATGCTTGAAGAGCCGACGAAAGAGGTGTACGACCTCCGGTCGGTACGTTCTCCAACGCCGAAGTCAGCTCGAGATAATTTCTCGTCGGCGGCACAACGACGTCCGCCGCCTTGTTTCGGAATACGACAAGGGATACAGGGCTCCTCTTAATGTAAGCCTCCTCCACGAGGCTGGAAGCTATCCCCTTCGCCAGGCTTATCCTCCTTAGAGCAGCCATGCTTCCGCTCGAGTCTAACAAGAACACTGTGAGAGTTGGTGCTCTTACCTTTCTAACCTTCACACGCAAGTCATCAGATTTTATAGCGAGGGGCATGTTTAGACCCCTCAGCGACGCGAGGACAAGAGTTGCCACTATGTCCACGTCGGTTGGTTCGCCTCGCGGCGGGGCGTAGGAGACGGGATAGCCGTGAGGATAGCCAATCACTGTCAGGCGTACATCTCTTGCTCCTCTTGGCTTGGGTCGACCAGCTTCAGACTTACGGTCACATGGTAGGCTCTTAGCCTTAACCTCGCGGTCTGGTTCGTAGGTCCGTTCCTGTTCACCGACCTTGCGGTCATTGGGAGGAGAGTTGTGTGATTTGAGAGACTGGCTGTGGACGTCATGAGGGTCACCGTGCTGCTCACAATTCTGCTCCTCAGCCCTGCTGTTTTGCTGTGCCAGCCGTGGCAGTTCAGGGGGCTGGGTCTCGAAGGGCTTCGCCCGCAGTCTATGTGGAAGAGCCAAGCCCATGGCCCGCTCGAGGTCCTCTAAAGTTACCCTCGTCCGCCCCTCGAGCGCAGCTATCGCCTTCGCCGCCTTCACCGTAATGATCTCTGCTCGACTCGTCCTGATGCCGAGCTCGACGATGGTCTTGGCCAAGAGGCTGAGTAGGTCATCGCTAATCGAGACCTTCTTTAGCAGTTTCCTAGCCTTTACCACCTTCTCACGTAGCTCTGCCTCCGCTTGCTCGAACTTTCTGTAAAACTCTAGCGGGTCTGCGTGGAATTCTTCGACGCGCCTTACTATTTCGCAGCGTGCCTCAGGCTCCATCGGAGCCTCTATAGTGACGGAGAGGCCGAAGCGGTCAAGGATCTGAGGCCTCAGCTCTCCCTCCTCTGGGTTCATGCTACCGACGAGGATGAAGCGCGATGGATGTTTAACGGAGACCCCCTCACGCTCCACTATATTCCAGCCCATCGCTGCGCAGTCAAGCAGCACATCAGCAACGTAGTCGTCGAGGAGGTTCACCTCGTCAATGTATAGAATGTTTTGATTAGCCTCAGCTAGGAGGCCTGGGTGGAGAGCTCTTATACCCTCCTTTAGGGCTCTCTCAATATTCAGTGTGCCGACGAGCCTATCAACCGTTATGCTGAGTGGGAGGTCAACGACACGCATGCGTCGCCTAACTATAGGGAGCTCTTCGCCGTGGGTCCACTTTTCATGACATACATCGCACATCTCCAGCGGGTCGTGTGGATTGCAGTTGAAGGGGCAACCCGCGACAATCTCTATGTCAGGGAGGACGTTGGCTAAAGCCCTAACGAGCGTCGACTTACCCGTGCCCTTGTCCCCCCTTAGTAGTACTCCACCGATCAGGGGGTTGACGGCTGCGCATAGGAGAGCCAGCTTGGCTTTATCCAAGCCTATGATTGCTGTGAAAGGAAAGATCAGCTTCCTGCTTCTTGCTTCACTCTCCTCCATATAGCTTCCACCTCCAAGATGGAATTCTTCCAGTGGTCGACCGCTTCAGCCGTGATGATGTTGATTGACCCTCCTTGCCTATCTCCTTCGCCGACCGCAGTCTCCTCGAGTATTCCTTCTAGCTCAGCGTAAACCTCCCTCAGCTGTTCAAGTAGCTCGTTGGGTGGCCTCCAGAGATTGCGCTCCGCAGCCTCCACTAAGCGTCTAACTATTTCCTCGAGAGACCAGACATTGTGTTCCTCGAACCACTTCCGCATCTCCTCATTAAGGGCATAGGTCTTCGCTATTTCGTCGAAGACCCAATCCTCAACTAGCTTAGTGGTCGCTGACCAGCCGTATAAGTGTAGTATCTTCTTCGAGAACTCGTTGGCACCTCTATAGCCGTGCTTCTTCATTTCCTCGATCCACGCGGGATTGAGGAGTTTGGCGCGCACCACCCTCTCGATCTCAACCTTCACGTCTCTAACGTCTAAGTTCGAGAGGTCGCGGGTATCAACGTGTATGGCATCGATGTCCTTCCCCGAAATCGCCTTGGCCGAGTTGAAGAAGCCGCCATGGTAGGCGAAGTAGCAGCAGCAGGCTAAGAGGTCGTGTTCATCGCTCGGGTGGCTCCTTGACACAGCGTCAACATCTTTGAGCGTGAGTACGAGTACGTCGTGAGCCTTGGCGCCGTGAGAGGACTTGCCATAAGCGTAGCCAGCCCACTGAACCCAAGTCTTCGCTAAGTCCTCATCTTCCTCCCAAGCTGACGCCTCAACTGCGTAGTTCACACCAGCGCCGTAGCTCCCTGGAGGCGAGCAGAAGACACGGTATCTAGCTGCTACCCTAGCGTCCTCGACGCTTCTTCCCAGCCGGAGCAGCTCCCTCGCGTACTCGATGTAGTGCTTCCTGACGAAGTTCAGATCCAGCGGCTCGTCAAGCACAACGACCTTCTCAACTGCGTCATCTATCAGGTAGGGATAGTTTGGGAGCGTATCGCGAACTATGCCGCTGATACGCGTCACGCAGTCTATCCTAGGGCGCTTAAGCTCGTCGAGAGGAATGACCTCTAAGCCCTGCACAGCCCCATCAGGTCCCCACACCGGCCTCACGCCCAAGAGGTAAAGTATCTGGGCAAGCTGCTCTCCATCAGCCTTGTAAGCGTCAATGCTCCATAGGACGTGGCCCACGCTCTCGGGGTACCTGCCATGTTTTTCCAAATAGTAATTAAGCATTTTATGGGCGGTCTTAACACCGACCTCCCATGCTGCCCGCGTTGGAAGCATACGCGGGTCTACGGCGTAAAAGTTCCTCCCAGTCGGAAGGATCTCAAACTTACCTCGGGTAATTGCGCCAGAGGCGCCAGGCTCTATGAAAGAGGCAGAGAAGCCTTCGAGGAGAGCTGGTATCTCTTCGCACCTCGCAATCCTCTGAGCTACGTCAAGGGCTTTAGCGAAGACGGCGACAAGCCCATCCACTTCACGTCTCTTTAACTCCAGCTTAGCCAAGGGTTTTCGTCACCTCCTCCTCAACAAGCTTAACTACTAGATCAGGCTCGCTTGAGCCAAGTGAAATGAGCTTCTCGAGAACGTTAACTGCAACGGAGTGGAGCTTATCCAGCACCTCACGGTTTGGTGCACCATATCTTCTATTGATCTTCATCGGCTCCTTCCTGAGCTCATCATAATCGAGGCCAAGGTACTCAGCAAGAACACGCTTGATTGACGGAGAGTAATGCGAGTCGTAGCTCATTGCCGTCACTACATACTCGCTGAGCCTACGGGGATCCCTAGGAGGATTGCCAAACACGTGTAGGCCCAGGTTAACTTGGCTCCCCTTAATTAAGTCGACGTATCTATGTATCCCCTCAATGGTCTTCTCAGCATCCTCAGGACGCTCCACTGAAATGTTATGCTTCCTCGCGGCCTCGAGGAGCTTCTCGTAGAGAACCTTGGCCCGCGCATGCTCACCTAGCTGCTTAGCCCTAGCGTACTGGTTGAGCAGATCGTCGAGCTCGTCTAGGACGTTGGCCATCGTCATCGGCGGGTAGAGGTGGTCTACGAGCGCTGCGTAGCTCCTGCGCTTCGCTATTACGCCCTCCATAGGGTTAGAGACGGCGTAGACATACAGGTGTGGGACTTCATCGATCGTTATTTCAGGCCAACACTCAGGTGATAGGCCCACTCCTTTGCCAGGTCTAAATTCTAAGTAGCCGTGAGTCCCGAAGTGTAGCACGACGTCAGCCCTGAACACCCTCGTAATCCACCGGTAGACGGCGAGCCACTGGTGCGGAGGAGGTATCGTGGGGTTGTGCAGTATCCTACAGACCCTGCCGTCGCACACTGGGCCTGCACAGCCGAACTTCGGCTGGGTTGTAATGAACACATTGCCGAACAAGAGGCCTGGGACGACAAATTTGCCATCGTACACCATCCCTACAAGCTCCTTCGAAACCCTGCCTGCAAGTACGTCGTGCGGATCCCCCCACTCCTTGACCATCTCTTCTTTAACCTTCGGTGATAACTCCTTGAACCAATCGCTGTAGGTCTCAGCATCGACGAAAGCAACTGCGCCACCGAGTTTCACGATTTCATCGACGCTCGTCCACCTGAACTCACTGATAGCCTTTCTCTCCATGATCATCCTCACCAGCTCCTCGCCGGACTTTGGTAGCTCGTCGCCGACGTCGTAACCTTGCCTCTTTAGCTCCCATAGAAGCTTGACAACGCTCTCCGGCACGTCAAGGCCAAGGCCAACCGCTACGTTCGCCTCAAGGCCCTTGCACGGTGGGTTTATTAGCACTATTGCTATCTTACGCTCCTCCGGCTTCTTGAGCTTAAGCTTCACCCAATGCTTTACGCGACGCGCTATGTATTGAAGGTGTTCTTTATAGGAATGATGTTCCTTGACGCCGAGCGAGTTCACAACAGACCCCACGGCATAGATCGGCTCGATGAGGCCGTCGACCTCAGGCATTATTACACAGTAAACCTGCGTAAGGTAGTCGACTCCTTGCTTATCCCTTAGCCACTCCTCAACTGAGCGGTAAAACGAAGTAACAACTTGGATTATGGGTACGCCGAGGCGCTTCAGTAGCTCAATACCCCTCGCCTCCTTAAACTGCTGCTCAGAGTTAGGCCCATGGTCGAGTAGGAAGAAAAAGTAGAGATTGACGAGCGCCTCAATAACTGGTTTGTCATCCATGAAGAAGAACTCATGTATCGAATCCTCCTTTGTGTAGCCCAAGCAGTTGAAGGAAGACCTATATCCATATGTGAATACTGGGATGGTTCCAAGACCTTCCTGCTCGAGAACCTCAATGAGTTTTGAAACGGGCTCAGTCTGCCCGTAAAGCCAGTAGCTCTTGGGGAATAGAATCCCGACGAGCGGACGGTTAGCGTAAGGATAAAGGTTTAGGTAATCTTGCAACTTGGTGAAAACTCCGAGCTGTGGATGGTATATCCCGTGCCAGGGGACGTCTTCGACTTCTCCCACCTCGATATCTACGCCAGCCAGCTTTACCATAAGCCTGACTAGTTTTCTTAGATTACCTTCCCCTCCGGTCGTGTAGAAAGCGCTAGCCTTCGCAAGCACCTCGCCAGGGATGGATGATAGATGGGCATATGGCCCGGATAAGGCTACGATCTTCCCCCCATGGTTCTCCAA
>QMSI01000073.1 GCA_003649615.1 Thermoprotei archaeon
CTAGTAGCCGCAACGCTAGGTTAGCTAAGGCTCTCAAGCTTGAGCTCGACGAGTTTGGCTTCATTAAAGAGAGGGATCCAGTGAAGGCTCCTCTCGAAACTACGGTCGATGGAATATACGTGTGCGGCGGGGCCACCGGCCCCATTGATATTTCTGAGTCAGTGGCTCAAGCCGCCGCTGCTAGCATGAAGGCTGCTTTGAGGGCGGTGAAGGCAAAATGAGCGAGGAAATTAGGATAGGAGTATTCGTCTGCGACTGCGGCACCAACATAGGGGGCGTAATCAACGTCCCGGAGGTAGTGGAGTACGCTAAGACACTTGATGGAGTGGTCTTTGCTGATGAAGGTAAATGGATATGCTCAGTAGACTACCTGAACAAGATCAAGGAGAGCATCGCTCAACATAAACTTAACCGCGTAGTAGTAGCTTGCTGTACGCCTAGGACTCATGAGCCCATCTTCAAGTCAGCGTTAAAAGAAGCTGGCCTAAACCCCTACCTCCTCGAGTTCGTCAGTATAAGGGAGCAGAGCTCATGGGTTCACCGTAGCGATCCTGCAGCGGCGACGGAGAAGGCTAAGGAACTCGTCAGAATGGGAGTGGCTAAAGCGAGGCTGCTGGAGCCAGCTGAAGAGATACGCCTACCTGTGGGCAAGGAGGCGTTGGTGATAGGCGGCGGCGTCACAGGTATGTCAGCGGCGTTAGCGCTGGCAGGCCAGGGCTTCAAGGTATGGATCGTGGAGCGCAGCGATAAGGTAGGAGGATTACTTAATAAATTAACAAGGATTGCTCCACTCGACATAGACGCTGAAAGCTTCCTCCAAGGTATCATCGAGCGCGTGAAGGCTGAGCCAAACATAGAGGTGTTGTTAAACGCTGAAGTCGAGTCTATTGAGGGTTACGTGGGCTTCTTCAAGGTTAAAGTAAAGCAGGGCGAGAACGCTCGTGAGCTATCGGTATCAACTATCATAGCTGCCACCGGGATGAATGAGATCGACCCCACAGGGCTATGTGGCTACGGTAAAAGCCCTAAGGTGATCACGCAGCTACAACTCGAAGAAAAACTGAAGCGCGGTGACCTAGGCGGCGCTAAGAAGGTCGTGATGATCAACTGCGTGGGTTCAAGAAACGAGCAGAGAGGATGTTGCAATATAGGCTGCCTGACGTCCATAAAGAACGCCAAGCATATCAAGGAGCTAGATCCTCAAGCCGAGGTCTTTATTCTCCATCGAGGCCTCAACTTGAAGGGGATGGACGAGGTCTATCTGAAGGACGCCATGGAGAAGTACAGAATAAAATTCATTAAGTACCCTGACGACAGGCTACCCGAGGTCAGCGAGGAGAAGGGCGGCTTAACGGTCAAAGTGTTCGATTTATTGCTAGGCGAGGAGGTTAAGCTATCCGCCGACCTGGTAGTGCTCACGGTAGCTCTTCAAGGAGATGAAAGCGTAGAGCGCCTGAAGGGGTTACTGAAGGTCTCGGTTAACCCTGAAGGCTTCTACCAGGAAGCCCACATCAAGCTTAGGCCCTTGGACTTCAGCACCGACGGCGTCTACCTATGCGGCGCTGCTAGGTCACCTAAGGGGGTTAGGGAGTCTATGGAGGAGGCCATGGGGGCAGCGATGAGGGCCTCCATACCCATGGCTAGGGGCTACGTGGAGAGCGAGGGCATAGTGGCCGTGGTCGACGAGGAGCGATGTGTAGGCTGCGGCCTCTGCACCAAGGTTTGCGCCTACAGCGCTATAAGATTGAAGGAGGTTGAAGGAGGGAAACGTAAGGCTGAAGTGATCAAGGCCATATGCAAGGGGTGCGGCACATGCGCTGCTGAATGTCCAAAGGACGCCATTAACATCATACACTACACCGACCAACAGATCCTAGCTCAGGTAGAGGCGGCTCTAGCTGATAAGCCAAGCGAGAAGATAATAGCCTTCTGTTGCCATTGGTGCGCGCTCGGCGCCGTAGACGTGGCTGGTGTTAGCAGGTTCGAGTATCCTCCTAATATTAGAATTATAAGGGTCATGTGTTCGGGTAGAGTAGATACGAGGTTTGTTGAAAGAGCCTTTGAGCTAGGAGCGGCCGGTGTATTGGTTGCTGGATGCGAGTTCCCTACATGCCACTATATATCAGGCAACTACAAGTGCAAGGAAAGAATAGAGAAGCTGAGGCCTAAGCTGGCTCAGAAAGGCTACGATCCAGAGAAGCTCTGGACAGTGTGGCTGTCGGCGGCTGATGGACCCAAGTTCGTGGCCACGGTGAAGAACATGGTGGAGAAGTTGGGCTTAAGGAGGTGAGGCTGCATGGATGACGTAATAAGTAGCTTATCTGTATGTATGCAATGTGGAGCCTGTGTAGGTAGTTGCCCTGTAACAGGGCTCAACAACTTTAATGTTAGGAGACTAGCTAGGAGAGCATACTTTGGTTGGACAGGGCAGGATGTGTTAAAGAACGATGTATGGCTATGCCTACTCTGCGCCCGATGCCACGAGAACTGTCCGCAGGGCATTAACCTACCCGAGGTTATGGTTACGTTGAGGCAGCAGGCGGTGAAGGTTGGAGCGACTCCTAGAATGATCACTTTAATGAAGAGTAACCTCTCCAAGTACGGCAACCCTGTGGGCGTAGAGGCCAAGGAGCTCATAAGCCTGGTTAACGAAGTTAACTTACCCAAGAGCGGAGAGAGGTTATTCTACGCCGGCTTCTACCTGTTGGCGGACCATATAGAGTCTATGGTGAAATCGATGCTACGTGCAGGAGTAAAAGTCGATAAAGTGGCCACAGCCGCAGCCATACTTCAACGTGTAGGCTTGGGAGGCTTACTTAAGGCAGCCATGAGAGGGGTGGGCCAGAGCTACCGTGAAACCCTAAAGAAGTACCTGTTGCTGCTACCCAAGTTAGGTGTGGAGGTCTCTTACTTATACGAGGAGGAGCCATGGGTAGGTGCAGAGCTACACACCTACGGTCTCCTCGACGAGTTCGCTGAGCACGCTAAGAGGGTCTCCTCTTTCCTAAAGGAGAGAGGTGTCAAGGAAATAATCACGCCCGATCCTATCTCAGCGATGGCCTTCAAGAAGCTCTACCCTGAGTTCGTCGATGGCTTTTCCGTGGAAGTTAAGACTTTCATAGAGGTGGTCGCTGAGAAGGCTTCCAAGGCCTCCTTGGAGCTAAAGAACCCCGTCGGAGCCAAGGCCGTCTTCCACGATCCCTGCATGCTGTCCCGCTACCTTAAGGTGATCGATGAACCAAGGGTCGCGCTGTCCTCCGTGCCCAGCTTAAACCTGGTGGAGCCCATAAGGAATAAGCAGTACACCGTGTGTTGCGGGGCAGGCGGCTTAGAGGTGATCAACCCCTCCTTGGCGAGGGAGGTATCTGTCAAATCCGTCCAGAACCTCCTATCAGCCAGCCCTGACCTGGTAGTGTCAGCCTGTCCAATGTGCACCATGATGCTGAAGCTGGGCGTGGAGAAGCTGGGTGCCAAGGTGGAGGTCATAGACGTGGGCGACCTACTCTGGAACTCCATTGCTTAGGTGTAGAGGGACTGAGCGTTGCAATGGATGACCGTTTTAACCGCGGTAGCCCACACAGCTCTTCTAATCTTTGTAATCGGTGTTATCTATAGGCTGGCTCGATGGCTCAGGGCGTCCTCGTCAACTAACTTCAGGGCTCAAGGCCTTAGCTTTGGTGAATGGGTTAAGGTAATCGCCAACGTTTTCTTGGACCTAGTATTTATGAGGAAGGTTTTCAGGTCCGACGAGGTTTTCGGGACAGTGGTGTGGTTAATGCACATGGTGGTCCTGGTACTGCTAGTGGGTCATTTAAGAGCCTTCGGGGTATGGTCGGCTGAGGCGATAGGCGAGGGGCCTCGCTGGCTATTTCTAGGGCTGATTCCTACAGCCCTAGGCTGGCTTCTCTTCTTCCTCCTCCTCTTCCTCTTCGTTAGGAGAGTGAGGCTAACCCCAGCTAGAAGCATGCTAACCCTCGGTGACGTGGTGCTCTATGCGCTGCTGTTGTCAGGGGTGCTGTGCGGCAACTTAATGAGGCTACTACCTACCTCCCACGAGGCTTTTCAATGGCGGATCTTTCCATGGTTAACCCTTTCACTGGAGCACGCACCCAACCTGGCTGCTTTCTCGCTCCACGTAGTGCTACTTTCAGCCCTCCTCGCCTACCTACCCTTCAGCCCTCTAGTACACATCTTCTCAGGCATAGTATCCTCCATTCTCCACTACAAGTGGAGGCTTCAAGTGGCTAAGTACTCTCTTGGAGGTGTTAGCCTTGAAGAGGAAGAGCGAAGCTTTACCTAAACGCTACCACGTCCTTAACCTCGACACCTGCATGAGGTGTACTCTATGCGCTAACATCTGCCCCACCTACATAGCTTCAGGGGACCTCAAGGTAGCTCCAGCCTCCAGAATTAAGCTCATCAAGAGCTTTATGGAGGGTAAAGGAGAGAACCTAACGCGTGAGCTATGTACCGAGGCGTTTAGGTGTACTTTATGTGGAAGGTGCATGGAGTCTTGCCCCTTCTCCATTAGAACCGTCGACCTATGGTACCTGCTACGATACTATACGTGTAAGGCTGGCAAACGCCCTGAAACCTTGGACAGCTTCGAGGAAAGATTATTGTCTAATAGAAACCCCTACGGAGCAGACTCGTCTCTAAGGACCTACTGGGCAGAGATGCTGGGCATCAGCGACCCGTCAGGGTTAACGCCTAGGAAGGCTAAGGTGGTCCTCTTCATGGGTTGCACTCCAGCCTATAGATCAGTGGCTCAGGATACCCTAGGAGCAGCGGTGGCTCTGCTTAATAAGCTAAAGGAGAGTTGGACCACGCTGGGCAATGATGAGTGGTGCTGCGGTTGCCCGCTGTTAATGCTCGGAAACCGTGAAGCAGCCGCTGAGTTTGCCAGGCATAACGTCGAAGCGGTGAAGGCTGTCGATGCTTCAGTGTTAGTGACCATATGTGCCACGTGCTATAAGATGTTCAAGCTCGAGTATGAGGAATTACTTGGTGGACCCCTACCCTTCAAGGTATTACATCTAACCGAGTTGTTAAGCAAGTACGTGACCGAGCTAAATTAGAGTTACCCAATAAGCTTGACGCTAGGGTAGCCTATCACGACCCATGCGATTTAGCTAGAATGTCATGGGTCATAGAGGCACCCCGCATATTGATTAGGGAAGCAGCAAGGGAGCTTGTTGAGTTGCCGGGTAACAGGCTAGACACGTCCTGTTGCGGAGGAGGAGGGCTTCTTCAAGCTGTAGACAACGAGTTGAGGTTAAAAATAGCCAGGAAAAGAGTTCGTGAGGCTGTGGAGGCCAAAGCAGACATCTTGGCTTCAGCTTGTCCAGCCTGTAAATCCTCTTTCGTGGAGGCTGTCAGGGAAGAAGGTGTAGATATAGAGGTGATGGACGTGGTTGAGCTGGTTGCTAGGGCGGCTGGGTTGTACTGATTGTTACCTGGTAGGCTTCACCAGGCCTCAACACCACTACTTTAACCTCCGGCGCCACTTTCTCCATTTCTTTAAGGAACTCGTCTGGTTTCTGTACGAGGACGGGGAAGGTAGCATAGTGCATTGGTATCACCACTTTAGGTTTAATTAAATTAGCAGCCACTGCGGCTTCCCTAGGACCCATGGTGTAGTACCCTCCAATGGGGAGGAGGGCTACGTCAGGCCTATAGAGCTCACCTATAAGCTTCATGTCTCCGAATAGCGAGGTGTCGCCAGCGTGATAGACTGTGACATTGTCAACGCTTACTAGGCAGCCAGCTGGGAATCCACGGCTACATGTATGAAAAGCCTGAACCAGCGCTACCTTAATCCCGTCGATGTCGACGTAGGAGCCCATGTTTATGGCTACGGTCTCCACGCCCTCTAAGCTGAGGGCTAGCTCAGGTAATGCCACTATTTTTGCTCCTGTGCGCTTGGCTATATTCACCGCGTCTCCTAGGTGGTCAAAATGGTCGTGGGTGACGATCACTAGCTCAGCCTCCCTAACTTCCTCCGGCTTAATGGGAGCTAGGGGGTTGTTGTTCAGGAAGGGGTCTATCAACACAACTCCTTTTGAAGTATGGAGTTCAAAGGCAGCGTGGCTCAGCCACTTAATCCTCAAGCCAACCACCTCGCTAGTACATTCTCAGCCACTTTTTTAAGCATCCTTCAATTTAATTAAAATAAGGTGCTAATTTATTGAGCATTGAGCCTGACGTTGTAGAGGACCTTAAACGCTTTCTTTGCACCCAGTCCCTCTTCGGTTTTCTAAGCGACGAGGATCTTGAACGTGCTGTACGTAGTTCTTCGCTTAGATACTACGCCAAGGGCTTCAAGATAGTGGATAGAGGGTCTCCTAAGGGTCTCTACGTAGTTTACCGCGGAGCGGTAAGGATCGAGGCAGAGGAGGGAGGTATCCATGATTTTTTAGAGGAGGGAGACATCTTCGGCATCGACCTATTGCTTAAAGGAGTTCCTTTAACCACGGTTGAGGCTGTTGAGGATACTGTCTGCTTAATTATAGAAGAGAAAGTTTTCTGGGACCTTTACCGTAAATACCCTTCCTTCGC
>QMSI01000074.1 GCA_003649615.1 Thermoprotei archaeon
GGGTACATTTGGCCTTGGACCTCTATGTTGGTACCTCGGGTTGGATATATGACTGGAATCCTGACGGCTTCGAGTGGTATACCCGTAACGCAGGACTCAATGCCGTGGAGCTTAACGCTAGCTTCTACAGGTACCCGTTCAGGTCGCAGGTAGAGGGTTGGAGACGTAGGTCTCCTAGCTTCCTGAGGTGGTCGCTGAAGGTACATAGGCTTATAACCCACGTTTACAGGTTCTCCGGGAAGGCCTATGATCGTTGGGCTAGCTTCATCGACCTCTTCAAGCCTTTAGACAGCTTCACTGACTTCTACCTGTTTCAGCTTCCTCCTTCAGCTAGGCCTACGGTCAGCTTCCTCGATCGCCTTGATGACTTCATCAAAGCAGCTGGATTGGGGCCCAAGATGGCTTTAGAGTGGCGTCACGCCGAGTGGTTTAATGAGAGATGGGTGGAATGGTGTAGTAAACGTGAAGTCACCGTGGTGTCAGTGGACTCACCGGAACTACCCAACGAGGTATTTAATACTACGGGGCTCGTCTACGTTAGGATGCACGGTAGAACTTCCTGGTATACCCATGAGTATAGCTTTGAGGAGCTCTCTGAAGTCCTAGGAAAGATCATTGAGCTGGAGCCGTCTAAAGCCTACGTATTCTTCAACAACGATCACGACATGCTACATAACGCACGCGAGTTCCTTGGCTTAGCCAAGCGCATGAAGATACATGCTCCTGGCTTAGACTAATAGGATTCAACGACTATCTCGTCTCCTTCCTTCAACGCCTTAAAGACGGTAGGGTCTCCAAAGACCCTGGCAAATACGTTGACGGGGCTATAAGCCCTTACCTCATCTTCTGAAGGGCTTACAGGCGTTTTACCAAAGAACACGCAGATACATTGTCCCTCAGGCCAGTAGGCTACTTCACCTTTCTTAACTTCAACCCTTGCGTTTTCAGGTGGAAGTCTTAGAGGCACCTTAAAGTATACCTCACCTCCCCATCGCTTAACCTTGCTTCTCACCGGTAGAATCCTCAAGACTTCATTAGCTGTCCGCGGACACTCGGAGCTATCTACTTCAGCTCTAACCTCTCCTAGTCCAGCCGACTTGAACACGATAACTGCTTTAGCCTTCACCACCCCCGACATCGATGTAAACATGCTTCCTCCTAGGTGGAGGATGAGCTGAGCCTTCTCCACGTCCCACACCCCTCCATGAAACAGCGAAGCATCACCATAAGCATCCACGACCTCTCCTATGACCGCTGTACATTCGCCTACCTCTAACGATTGGTTAAGCTTACATTCTAGGTGAGCAGCGCATCCCTCGATGATAGGGGCATTAACTTTCCTAGCAGGTTTAACTGTGACTTCCATGAGCTTTATCTTGTCACCCCTCCTACCACTACGCGTCCCAGCTATCCATACGGCCTTCAACATTTGCTGGGTTGGCACGTTAACTGTAAAGCAGCTGTTTTCTAAGATAAGCTGCCTCGTATAGCTTGTCCTCGATAAAAACGCGGCTATCAATGGCGGTTCTTCGCTAGCAGGTGTTATCCAAGAGCAAGCCATGGCGTTGGCTTTCCCATCCCTCGCATAAGTCGCTATCAACACTGCCAGCTTAGGATGAAGTATCTTATAGAAATCCTCCATGAAGCTCAAAGGCTAACCCCCCTAAAAATTATAATATGACCTCCCTAAGCCTTATATTGCTGATTTCTTAAGCCTACCTCCGTCTTTACCGGAGGAGAGAGAAGCCTTGAAACTGCTCAATAAGCTGTACTGTTATTTCTGGAGGGGATGGGAAAACAACTGTAATGTTTACCTAATCGATGATGGACTTCGCGTCCTCATCGACCCTGGCCACAGAAAGTTCCTGAGCTGGCTACTTAGGTCTATGGAAGCTGACGGCTTCGAACCACGCGACATAGACTTAGTGATCAATACCCATAGCCATCCCGACCACTGTGAGGCCGACATAGATTTCGTGGATATGGCTCGAGCTAAAGTAACCATGCATAGGATCGAGGAAGAATACCTGAGAGGAGAGGGATCGCTGCTCTTCAAGATGATGGGCCTAGATCCAAGTCAGCTAACCGTCCACTTCCACTTAGCTGAGGAGCTTAAGCTTAACGATGTAAGGCTCCTAGTAATCCATACTCCTGGACACACGCCTGGAAGCGTGTGCTTTTATTGGCCTGAAGAGGAGGTCTTGATTAGTGGGGACTTAATCTTTGAAGGAGGAGTGGGAAGAGTAGATCTGCCCGGTGGTAACGGTGAACTGTTGAAGAAGAGTATTAGGAAGGTGTCTAAGCTTAAGATAAGGTACCTTCTTCCTGGTCATGGAGAGATGGTAGCTGGCAGAGAAGACGTGGAAGAGAATTTTAGGTTCGTGGAGAAGGTATACTTCGACTGGCTTTAAAAATATAGGTAAGGTTTAGAAAGTAAGGTCCTTTATCTTAATTGCTTTGTCGGGGCAGCGGAACCCGCATTCGTTGCAGTCTTCGCAGAGGAACTCGGTGACCACTATTTTCTTAGTATCACCTTCCTCCCTTAGCTGGATGGCGCTGCTGGGACAAGAATCTATGCAGATGGGCTTATCGTAACCTCCGCAGAGCCTACATTTGGTTAGGTCTACTTCAGCTACCACAGCCCTTCACCCCTCACTCCTCGATGTAGAGTTTTCTTAGACATATGCCGTCGCCTTTCGGTATGGCCTTTAGGGTCACTAGCTTCACCTTGGTGTTGAAAAGCGCGTTTATGTCCTCTATCACCGTCTGGAACCATTTATCGCAGCCTAGAAGGTCCTCTTCCATGGGAGCCCCGTAGCGTCTAGCGAATTCAGGCCAAGGACAGCTGTCCCAGCGTACGTATACTTCGTTAGGCTTCTCTCCCTTTATTACTTTGGCGTCCTCTCCCATGGCCTGGGAGCTCATTACTATTAGCTTAGCTATGTCCTCCACGAAGGTAGGCTTTGACTTGTCGAGCGCTGGGAAGTAGCTCTTAGCGGTGTCGTGGCCTACTATTTCCCATGCTTTCAACACTAGGTCTAGGGGCTTGACGCCTTCGCGTGCAAAGGCCATGGCTGCTTCACGCCACTCATACCACGTGGCCCGAACGATGGAACATAAGGTCTCAAACCTTGCTAGCAGCTTCCTAAATTCGGCCTCAACATCTACCTTGGCCATTTCACCCACCTCCTACAACCTCATTCCTACTCGATAACCGTCATGAATTGCGTTGTGCATTCTGCGAGGCACTAGTGCATCGCCGATCACGTAGACCTCGGAGCACACAGCCTTAGCGGCCTCAGCGAGCTCGCTGACGGATTCACGCTCAGCGTAGACCACCGTGTCTGCAGCTATGGGTAGCCGTAGGTTGTAAGGTATGATCTTGATTATTACCTCGTTCTCACCGATCTCTTCGATTGTGCTGTTCCTGTAGACCTTCACTCCTAGCTGGCCTAGCTTCATTATGTATCTCCACACGTAGGATGGGTTTACGTCCCTACCGACCCTTCTATCTCGTGATACTAATGTGACTTTCTTGCCCTTATTGGCTAGATACAGCGCTGTGACGACGCCAGGGCCTCTACCGCCCCATACAACCACTTTCTCACCGGTCTCTACCTTGCCCTCTAGGACGTCAGGAGCAGCTACTACGTTTGGCCTATCGACACCGGGAACCTTCTCAACTGTGAAGCGTGCACCCGTAGCTATTACTACGGCATCAGGCATCTCCTCCTCTATTAGCTGAGGTGTCACCTCGACGCCTAGATGGAAGATTACGCCTGCCTTCTTACACTGAGTGACTTGGAACTCTATCATGCCGTAGAGCTCGTCTTCACCGAAGGGACCTTTCGAAGCATACCATACCTGGCCGCCTAGTATGTCGCGTTTATCGTAGAGGTGTACTTCATGTCCCTTCTGAGCGGCGGCTGCTGCACACTCAAGCCCGGCTGGCCCTCCGCCTATCACCATTACCTTCTTCTTGGTCTCTGCTGGCTTGATCTGCCATTCAGGGTCCCATTCATGTCCGCAGAGCGGGTTGGTGGCGCAGGTCATAGGAGCGTCTCTGAAGAGCCTAGCTAGACATAGGTTGCAGGCTATGCAAGGCCTGATATCTTCAAGCCTGCCCTCCAGCGCCTTCTTGGGTAGGAGTGGGTCAGCTATCATTGGCCTGCACATCTCCCAGATGTCTATGATGCCTTCGGCGATCGCCTTATCAGCCATTGCTGGCTTAAAGAGCCTGTAAGCCATGGATATAGGTACCTTGATGCCCGCCTCCTTAGCTCTCTTGGCGTTGTAGAGCCAGTACCCTTGAGGCACGTCTCTTGTTATGACCGGTACGGTTGACTCCTGCCAGCCCTGCGTGACGCTTATGCAATCGATCCCCGCCTTCTCGGCCATCTTATAGGTGACCATGCACTCCTCAGGCGTATTTCCTCCAACGTCGTCTAGGAGCTCCTCGGCGCATAGCCTTATTATGAGTGGTATATCTGGGCCTACAGCGTCGCGCACTGCTTCTATGACCTCGACCATGAACCTGCACCTGCCCTCGATGTCGCCTCCGTACTCGTCCTTGCGCCTGTTGGTGTACTTTGAGAGGAAGTTGGAGATCAGGTACCCTACTATGCCTGAGATCTCTACTATGTCGAAGCCTGCTTCAACTCCTCTCCTAGCTGCCTCGGCGTGTTGTTTTATACATAGCTTAATGTCGTCCTTGGTCATCTCCACGACAGGCCTGAAGATTCTTAGCCTCTGTGGAATGGCTGAGGGACCGACACAGTAGGGTATCTCTACGCCACCTACTCTGCCGCAGTGCATGAGCTGGATGTTAGCAATGGCTCCCTCTTCATGGATGGCGTCGGCTATCCTCTTGAGGCCAGGTATGAACTTATCGTCCCAGGCAGCGGCTTGGCCAACGTAGCCTTGCCCCTCCTTCTTGGGGTCCATGTAGACGCCCTGCATCGTGCATATTCCGCCTACTACGCCCTTCGCCCTCTCCCTCATGTAGGCTACGTCCCTGTCGGTTATGAAGCCGTCGTGGGTGTTGAAGTTGTCCTCGGTGGCAGCGTACTTTATCCTGTTGGGTACTGTTAGCTTACCGACTTTTATGGGCTTGAAGAGGTTTGGGAACATCTTGTAGCCAGGGTATTGCGTGTAGTCCCACTTCCCCACTTCCGGCATTAACCTCCCTCCGAGTGGAAACCCTTTGCCGTATAAGTTTTAAATAGTTTATCCTCCCTCCTATGAACGCGTATTTTAAACTCCCCCCGCAATCCATAAATATGGGGGGTTCCTTCCTACAAGCTCCAAGCTTTATTAGTTTCCGCGAGGTCCTAGATATGCCTGGCTCCGTGCTTGTGATAGGTGGCGGGATAGCTGGAATTGAAGCCTCCCTAAACTTAGCTAATTACGGCTTGGAGGTATACCTTGTGGACGACACCCCCAGCATAGGGGGGTTAATGGCGAGGCTGGATAAAACCTTCCCCACCAACGACTGCTCCATCTGCATTGAAGCTCCAAAGATGTACGAGGTACAGCGCCACCCCAACATTAAGCTCCTCACCTACACGGAGGTTAGGAGGGTGGATAAGGTCGATGGACGTTTCAGGGTGAGGCTTGTTAAGAAGCCTAGATTTATAGATGAAGAGAAATGTAAAGGATGCGGTAAATGCGTTGAAGTTTGTCCTGTAAGCGTACCTGATGAACTGGACTGGAAGGTTGGAGGCAAGAGGAAGCTAATCTACATACCTTTCCCGCAGGCTGTGCCTAACGTCTACGTCATAGACCCTAGGTGTAGGTACGGTAAGATGAGGGATAAAGGAGCTTGCGTAGGCGGTTGTATTGTTGATTGTAGTCAGTGCCGTGAATGTCCCATAGCGCTTTGCGTCAAGGCCTGTAAAGAGGAGGGGGCTGACGCTGTTATGTTGTGGCAGAGGGAGAAGTTGATGGACGTGGTTGTAGATAGCATCGTGGTTGCTACAGGGCTAGAACCCATGGAGCCTCCTGTAGGCACCTTTGGATATGGCGTATACCCGAACGTTCTGACACACATTCAGTATGAGAGGATGATGAACGCTGGTGGACCGACCATGGGGGAGATCCTTAGACCTTCTGACGGCAAACACCCCTCAAGGATTGCTTGGATTCAATGCGTATGTAGCCGCGTAGACCCGAAGGTTAAGCCTGGTGTACCGTACTGTAGCAAAGTCTGTTGCATGGTGGCCACCAAGCAAGCCATCATAACTAAGGAGCACGACCCCTCAATTGATGCCTACATCCTTTACATGGACCTTAGGACTTACGGCAAAGGTTTCCACGAGTTCTACATGAAGGCTAAGTCCATGGGGGTTAACTACGTGAAGGCGAGGCCTGCAGAGATCTACGAAGACCCAGCCACTGGAATGTTAAAGCTAACCTACGAGAATGTAGATAAGGGTTCAGTTGAGGAGCTCGACGTAGACATAGTAGTTTTATGCACTGCACTTGTACCTAGTAGCCGCAACGCAAGGTTAGCTAA
>QMSI01000075.1 GCA_003649615.1 Thermoprotei archaeon
CAGGGTCTATTCTAGTGCAGTTGACCACTGAAAACTCTGATATAGATTTCGTGGTATACGGCTCAAAGAACTGCTTCAGGGTACATGGCGTCTTACAGGAGCTCCTAGAGAAACAGGAGGCAGAACTAGCTAGACTAAGCGTAGAGGAACTCAAGAGACTTTATGGGGAACGTGAAGCGAAGGTATCGCTTGAGAAGTTTATAGAACAAGAAGGTAGGAAGGTTATCCAAGCCAAGTTTAAAGATAGAGAGTTCTTCGTGAGGTTCATTAAGGATCCTGAAGAAGTAGAGGAGCGCTACGGAGATAGGAGATACAAACCAATGGGTAGAGCAGAGATCGTGGCAAGGGTGGTGGATGCCAGCGACGCTATCTTTACTCCTTGCACCTACATAGTTAACGAAGTCAGGTTCCTTGAAGGCCGAAGTGTAGAAAAGCTCACCGAGATAACCTCTTTCAGGGGAAGGTTCTGTGAACAAGCTTACGAAGGAGATTTAATCGCCGCGAGAGGCAAGTTAGAGATGGTTACAGATAGAAACGGTGAGACACATTATAGGCTACTGCTTGGAGGAGATCCTAACGATTACTTGTTGGCTGTGGATGATTAAGGGATCTTAACAGACGCTTTAGAGCCTTCTCCACCCTCTTAAGCCTATAATTCAGCATTAAGTAGCTTAGTGCTCTCGATGCTTGGCGTCTAATCCCCTTAAACCCTCTTGTAGGTTTAAGCACACCTTTAGACTTAAGCCTTGAGACATAAACTTCAAGCTTCTCATGACCGCCTACGAGGTTAGCTGCTTCCTCCCAAGAGGAGGCCGAAGCAAGCGCCTTTAACGCTTTAAGCTCATTGGCCTCCACCTTGATATGTACCATAGGCGCTTCGTAGTCCTCCAACGCATCCATCACCGCCTGCCTAACCACGGTCTCCAAATCTTCAGCTTCAAGAAGCAAGTAAAATTGAGGTAGTTCTATGACCTCAACGCCTAGCTCTTTAGCAACCACCTCAGCTGCCGCGTCGCTATAGCCCTTACATATTAACATAGGTTTTAAGCCTAGTAGCTTAGCGTTAGAGTATGCTTGACGGACATCTGTTACACTAGCTCTACCAGCCTTCACCTCTACAGAGTACTTCTCTCCTTCAGGACTTTCAGCCACTAAATCAACTTCACCCACTTCAATCCCTTGAGTGATTATCCTCTGCCTTGAGCTTAGAACCTTAAAACCCATTCTCTCCAATACACCGCGCGCGATACGCTCACTACTAATCCCTCTCCTAGACATGAGCGCCATCCACACATCCTTTATAACCGCTGACTATTTCTACCCTCGAGAAGCTATTAAGGCTACCCTAAGGTGAAGGCCGTGAGGTGGTTTAGGGATAGAGACTATGTGGAGACAGTGGAAGGATTGTTCTTCACGGTAGTCTCTAACCTACATCCCCAAGATAGGGTCATAGCATACTTGAAGTATGCCCCGAGTAGTTCAGGGCTCTGGGGTAACAAGGTCAAGTATAGCAGGATGATGCCCTACTACGACATACCATCCCTTTTAAACACCATCCAGCTACTTGAACAGCAATACCCCCACTACGTCTACGACTGTCCCTTCATGGGGATCAAGATCTCAGCAGTGCCGTTAAATTACATTAAACAACACTTCAAGCCTGAGGAGAGGCTAGCTAATCTTAGAGAGGAGAGCAGAGACGAGCTGGAAAGCCTGGCTTTAGAACTAGCCGAATACATAGCTGGTCAAGCAGGTATCTCTCTTAGTAACTTCGGAGTAACAGGTTCTATACTAGTGGACATACATAGGCCTGAGTTCTCCGATGTGGACCTTGTGGTTTATGGAAGGAATAACGCCCTGAAGGTGAAGGAGACTTTAAGGGAGCTCTACAGGGAGGGAGATGTCCTAAAGAGGGTTGAAGGAGCTAAGCTTGAAGCATTATTAGAGAGACGCGTTAAGATCTTTCACCTTACCAGGGAAGAGGCGTTCGAGCTTACGATGAGGAAATGGAATAGGGGGATGTTTAGGGGAAGAGATTTCTCCGTTCATCCAGTTAAAGTCGAGGAAGAGGTAAAAGGTAGGTTTGAGGACAGAGTTTTCAAGGGGCTTGGAGTAGTAGAGTTGAAAGCTACAGTAGCTGATAACCAGGAAGCTCTTTTCATGCCAGCAGTCTACACCGTGAAGGACGTGGAAGTAACGAATGGCCCAAGAGAGGCTGAGGACATCGTTGAAGTTGTCAGCTACGAGGGTTTATACATTGACATAGCTGAGCCTGGAGAGAGAATAATGGTTAGAGGAAAGCTAGAGAGAGTTGAAGATAGAGCAGGTGGAAGCTACTTTAGGGTGTTAGTAGGCTCACCTGAAGCTAAGGGTTACGATTACATCAAGCCTCTTTTAAAAAATTAACTTAAAAACTTCTCGAAAAAGAGGCTTAATTTTAAACAAAATTGTAAATAAGAGTAAGCGCTGGGAAGGTCTAGGAATATTCCTGGAAGAGCTAGAGAATACTTGGAGACTACAAGGTGTAATAGGCTAAGAGCGACGCCAGTCCTTAGCGAGGGCTAGGCTTGCCTGATCTAGTATCTCTCATAGCAGCGTTCGTAACCTCAGTAGCGTCGATAATTCTACTAGGAGAAGTTTTACGCAAAAGTGAGCGAAGAAAGCTGCTTGGATTCATAAGAAAGCTAGGAGAAGAGCAGGGCCTAGCTGTTAGTGAAGGATTAAAGACTGATGGTTTTCAATACGATATTGCCTGGAGGAGAGAGATCGATGGAAAACCTACACATGTGTTCATCGTACGCAAAGGAGAACCTTTAGAGGCCATGGCTGGGCTTAAGCACGCCTTTGATCTTTGGAAAGCCAAGGGTTTTTACATTTCTGATGTTAAAGAGGTTGAAGAAGCTTCAAGGCTTTTAAAGGGAAGCTTTCATGAAGTTGACGATCAGATATGGCTCCTCACCTTTAAGGACCTTAAGGAAATAGTGAAGTTAAGGTCAAGGTATAGCGATCTCCTTGATAAGCTTAAGCCCAGCCATGAACCCGTGCACGAGCGTCGAGTTGAAGATGCAGTAAGCTGGAGGTGTTATGAATGGATGCCTCCATTACGCCGGTAATTTACGTTATCGTGGCTGGAGCGGTGGGCTTTACCTTAGGATTCCTTTCTAAGAGAAAACTAGGGTCAGTCATCACTGCTCTATCTCTAACCATCCTCTTAACTTACCTATCATTAAGCATTGGCATCTTCGAGTTGAGAAGCGAGAGACTGACAGAACTAGTTCAGCTGATACTGTCGTCACTAATGAATCCTTTAGGCGCTGATCTCTATGGAATCGGGCTGCTCTTAGGGTCTATCAATTTCTTAATAGGCCTCGCGATAGGGGTAAAAAGAAGCAGTATTTAGTAACGTTTACCTATAAGGCGGAGGAGGGCTACGGAAGCCTGGAGGCGGAACAACCCTCGAGATTAACGTAGCCTGCGGGAACACGTTAAGTACCCCTATATTATCCCCCGCGTAAATGGTGCCATCTCTCACCGCAGCGAAAATAGCTACGTCGAACTTCCTCCTCTCTTCAACACGTTGAACCCTACCAGCACTCCTACCTACCGAAATCACCGATCCCAATACATGTCTATTTGTTGGGCATGGTAATACTATTTCTTCCGGATGTAGCTCAATAGGCTTAATCTTTACTAGATGACAAAGCCCAGCTCTTACTTCTTTTTCCTCGTCCGCTATCAACACTTCCCAGCGACCTCTATTGCTCAACAAGTACTCGTAGGTTTCAATGGGGGCTCTAACGCTCTTCTCCACGCCTTTCTTTGACATATACCGCAAATTTATGCTCATAGTTGCACCATTTAATCATAGAGGTAGAGAGGCTTTAAAAGGTTAAGGGAAGGCGAGCTTGGGGTAAGCGTTATAACGAAGCGTGAAGGGATATAACGTTCAGTCGACAACGGCGATGTGCCTTGAAACACCTAAAGGACACTAAGAGCTTATGTCCTGAGTGCCTTAGAGTCATAGACGCTAAGGTATACGAGAAGGGAGGAGTCGTCTACATCTCTAAGACATGTCCGGAACACGGAGAGTTCGAGGATGTTTATTGGTCAAGCTATGAGGAATACATGAGGGTACTCCAATTCGAGCATGTGGGGGATGGGCTGGCCAATCCGAGAACTAAGCGAGAGAAGGGTTGCCCCTTCGACTGTGGGATATGTAATGAGCATAAGTCCTTCACCGTGTTGGCGATCATAGATGTGACTAATAGATGTAACTTGAGGTGCCCCATCTGCTTCGCTAACGCTGGAGCAGCTGGCTATGTGTATGAACCCTCCTCAGAAGAAATAAAGCAGATAATAGATAATCTGCGCTCCAATGAACCCGCTAAGCCTCCAGGACTTCAATTTAGCGGTGGAGAACCCACCGTTCGTGAAGACCTTCCTGAACTCATAGAGTACGCCGATAAAGCAGGTTTTCATCACATCGAAGTCAACACCAATGGAATCAAACTTGCTCAAAGCCTAGACTACTGCCGTGAACTGGTGGACGCTGGAGCTAATGCCATATACCTCCAGTTTGACGGCGTGACTAGCGACGTCTACATTAAGACAAGAGGGGTAGACCTCTTAGAGGTGAAGAAGAAGGTTATAGAGAACTGTAGGAAAATAGGCTTCGACGCTGTCGTATTGGTGCCAACGCTAGTGAGAGGGGTCAACGACCACCAGGTAGGGGATATCATAAAGTTCGCAGCCAAGAACTCCGATGTAATTAGATGCGTAAACTTCCAGCCGGTCTCAATATGTGGCAGGATAGATAAGATGCAATTAAGACAAATGCGCATAACCATACCAGACCTCATGAAGCTGGCCGAAGAGCAGACCGGCGGACAGATAAAAACTAGTGACTGGTACCCCGTCCCCTTCGTTGTCCCCATACCTAAAGCAATAGGCGCCCTCAAAAACCATCGTTACGGCGCCGAGTTCACAGCGCATCCCCACTGCGGTATGGCCACGTATATATTCATCGAGGAGGGCGGAGAAAAGATGATTCCCATCACCAGGAAGGTCAACGTGGAGGCTTTTATGAAGAAGATGGAGCAAGCCTACGAGCAGGCTAAGCAGGGACATAAACTTAGGGCTAAGATGAGGCTCCTATCCTCCCTCCGACACGTAAAGTGGGGGCTGTTGAGAAGGCTTATATGGCCTATACTGAAGACCGGGACCTACGAGTCACTACGGGACTTCCACTTCAACGCTATCTTGATAGCGTCCATGCATTTCATGGACGCATATAACTTTGACCTCGAACGCGTACAGCGCTGTGTAATACACTACGGCATCCCTGACGGCAGGATAATACCATTCTGCTCCATGAACACCATCCATCGCCCCTCCATCGAAAGACGTTTCGCTATGACGTGGGAGGAGTTTAACGCAAGGATGGAGGAAGCCAGGAAACATGGTCTAAAGCATTATTAAAGATAAAGGGGGAAAGGTTGGAGGAGCTACTAAAGCTGAGAGGGAAACGGGTCCTTGTTTTAGGCATAGGCGGTGGAGGGGACGTAGCTACTGCTTCTTTAATCCACTTCTGGTTACAGCTTCTTAAAGCAAAACCTACTATAGGAGGCGTTGTGTGGGAGCGTTTTCCTATAGATCCTATTCCTGGCCCTATCGCTTTAAATGAGTTGGAGCCGCTAAGACAAGTAGATGTTGGCCTAGGATGGGCTACAGGGGAAACCAGAGCTCTAAGAGGATGTGGAGTCTTTAAGCCTCAGCTAGCTCAAGTAGCTGATCTTCTAAATGAAGAAGCCTTAGCTATCGATCTATGGCCAGGGCCTATGAGGCTAATAGAGTCCCTACACACCTTCGTGAAAAGCCGATTTGAAGCCATACTCGGCGTTGATGTAGGAGGAGACGTATTAGCAACAGGCCTCGAGAAAGATCTATGGAGCCCTTTGGCAGATCAAGTTATGCTAGCTTGCCTTGCAAAGCTTGAAATGAAGGGTTTTAAGACCATCCTAGCTGTACATGGACTGGGGGTTGATGGAGAGCTTAAGGTTCAGCGGTTAGCCAAGAGAATTAGTTCAGTAGCTTCAAGAGGAGGTTACCTTGGAGCCATTGGGATGGGTAAGGAAGGAGCTGAAGTGCTTGAAAAAGTAGTGAA
>QMSI01000076.1 GCA_003649615.1 Thermoprotei archaeon
ATAAGGAGAAGTCGACCTTGATAACCCTGTCTAGAGCGTCCTCTATGAGTTTTCTTTGTTCCTCCACGCTTTCATAGTCAAAGCTTTCGTCAATAATCATCGCTAACGCCTCCTCCACCTTATCTAGAAGAGGCTTCGAATCGCTAGGCAGCTCTGGCTGGATTGGATGGTACCGTGGGCGCTCCCCCATAGATGGTAGGTAGATATGTATGAAGATGGGGTCGCCTACGGGGTAAATGATGTTAATCTCAGAGAGGCCTCTAAGATCTCTTGAAAGCTGCACGTAGTAATTGGGCAGAGCTTTTCCGCTCTTCAACCATTCATAAAGATACTGTAGTAGGTGTTTATTCTTCTCAACAGCATCCCTAAACTTCTCGTCAAGCTGTTCGATAAGCCAGCGGCTTTCGAGGCCAGGTTTATAGCTGATTTGCGTGGCTACCGCCATAATTAACACCTACGCTTTGGCCTGTGAGAACGGTAGTACCTTTATTCCGAAGGCTGGGTCGACCTCGAAGCTAACTATTATGCCCGTCGCTTTGTTGGCGCCCCTTAGCTTGAGGACCTCGAGGATCCTAAAGGTGCGGTCACGCATCTCTCTTATGCTTAGCATTAGATGTCCATCGCAGATGGACCTAATCCTTATCAGCATTTCCTGGCTGACCGCGTAAGGGTGTAGAGCTATGAAGAACGTCTTGCCGACAATGTCCGTCAAGTTCCTACAAGTGGAGAAGAAATCTAGCACGTCATCGTCCTTAGCCTTAATTAGTATGTAGCTCAACGAGTCTATGATGAATGCCTGGGACCATTTATCTCTCTTAATAAAGTCGAGCAAGACGTTCAAGTAATATTTGGCCACGTTCTGATCCCACACAATCCCTCTCGTATGTAATTCCATTATCCTGAAGGTACCCTTCGTGAAGAAGGGCGTGACCATGAACGATAAGCTCTCCATCTGAGAGAGCAGGCTTTTAACGGTGTTCTCGGTGGTGAGGTAACGTACCCTTAATCCACGGTTCAAGGCACCCCAAGCTATCTGTTGAAGAATAGTGCTCTTCCCGCTACCGTTAGGCCCCTCGACGATATTCAGCGAGGGGGAGGGAAAGCCGCCGATCTTCCTATCCAGCTCATCGTTTAACGTTTTAATGACCCTCTCGTCCTCAACGGTCATCAAGAATGTCACCCCGAGGCCATCGTTGTGTATCCATTCGGCAAAGTAAAGACCACTGTTAAGCCAAGCGTGACGTTCATAGGCACGTTAAACCATAATTCCAGCTCGACTTCTTCCGACGGGTCCCACATACCCTTGGACAGTGCAGGAAAGTCCATCGGGTTGAGGAGCTCGAAAGATTTGCCCGTAGTATACGCATCAACAATCCTCCAACCAGAAGGCTCAGAGACGTAAGCGTCGTAGGTAAGCCTATAGGACCTGATGGCACCGTTAAGGTCCGTATACCTCACAATCAAGTCAAAGAGGTCTTTTTTGGAAGCTGCAAAGGAGATCTGTCCACTATTACACGCCACTACGATGGCCGACGAATCGTTTACAATGTTCACCTCCTTAATATACACCTCCGTGAGCTGGAGGTCTAACAGCCTATCGTTTTGGCAAGTTACCGATGACTGAATATCTAGGACAGGTGTAAAGAACCAATCATAAATGGTCGAGGATAAGGTGAAGAAGGCCACCCCGATCAACGCCACGACAACGACTATCCCTAGGCTAGCCGTAAAAACCACCTCAGATGGAAAACCAATATTCATCGTATGAGCCGGTATAGACCGAGAATCTTACATAATAATCACCTGCGCTAAGCCCTGACGTCAGTGATACCTGGATCTGAATAGTCTCCTGAGGGTCCCACTCTCCATCATCATCGAGGTCGTTAACGATAACGTAGCTCCAAGTGGGTGGAGAAGTGTTGTTGAAGGGGATGTGTTGGAATGCCCCCTTAGGTCCGAAGAAGAGGTCAGAGCCTGATCCTATCAGTGTTGAAGAAATCGCTGTGTAGCCTGTGTTTTTGACCCAGATCTTTACCTCAGTACTCCCTTCAGCACCGCTGGCAAAGATAATCTTCACGTCTGTTTCAAGCTCCGTCTTCAACTGCGCTACGTAGCTCCTTTGAGCACTCTCAATGTAGTATAAGCCAGGTATGAAGGCTGCAAGCACAATAGCTATCGATACTATAGCAGCCACGCTCAATATCGACTCAGTGATAACCGAGCTGGAGGCCACCTTAATCATCCTCCAGCAGCTTGTCGTCCCCCTGAAAACCTAAGGTGACCTTGCTGTTGATCGGCAACAGTTTCTGGCTGAAGAGCCCTGAAAGTAGGAGAAGAGCTAGGAAGAATCGCTCATCGGCACCCTCATCCAGCTTGTTTAACAGGTATACTGCAAGTAAATGGTCTTCCATTCTCGCCCTGCGCGTAGCATCAGGAGGCGACTTAAGAATGCTTGGAACCATCTCTAAGGCTTCCTTTATCATTAATGAGGTTCTTCTCGATACCCATCCCTTGGCCACATAGGAATTGAGCGCCCACCTAAGTTCATCCTCATCGAATAGCGATAGGAGAAGAGAGGCGCACGCGATGACGGCTAAATGTCTCTCATCGACGGACGGATGGCTCCGGTTCAAGTCCATAGCTTTATCTTCGTCTAGAGGCGCTTTCACGTTCCTCTCAGCGTCCAGCTTCATGTCAGGCGTCTCCAGGAAAGTTGATGGCTCATTTATAGAGGAGAGGGAAGCCTCGCCTCGCAGCGTTGTGGTGTGCCTGAAGCTATCGGCAGTTCCTGGGACCGCACTTTCTGAGCCTGTAGGTTTCGGGGCCTCGTAGTTCTTGGCATGGTTTTCAGCCTGGTTCTCATCCCGCTGCACACCCTTACCTTGATCGCCACGGAGAGACAACAAGAGGTTGAAGGGGTTTTCCAAGTCGGAGAGCATTCTCCTTAAGTCCACTAGGGTATTCTCGATGGGTTCACGTATCTCCTTCAAGCTATTTTCAAGCATCTTTACCTTCTCTTCGAGAGGAAGGTCATCCATCTGCGAAAACCTGTTCTCATCCATGGAAATCTAATCCCCCCTAGCAACGGTATAGGAGCTACGTCTATCCACGTACCTTGAAGAGCCAGCCCTCGACAACTGTCTATCGATGATGGAGAGCTTCTTTCTAATCTCCTCTTCGTCCAGGTCTAGTAGGAAGCTCAGGGCCTCTACATCGCTAAATCCGAGCTTAAGCAGCGTTGAGAGCTTAAGTTCTTTAGAGCTTAGGTTCCTACGATTACCGTAAGTATCCATGTGTCTTTTCATCATTAAAAGTACAGACCTAGGTCCCATCAACGCTACCTTAAATCTCTGAAGACCATATGAGTAAGTAACCATTAATATCCTCGCACCAGCTCCATTAGCAGACCTGAACATCCTTACGTTGTCGATGTTAGCATGGTTAAAGCTGCAACAGTAATTATTAAACTTGAAGATGACCCTTTCATCAGTCAATAGAGCCAAGCTTCTTATCCATGAAGTATTAAGCAAGCCTAGCGCCTTTTCGCCCTGAAATCTACAGAGGAGCTCAGCCTCTAGGAGGAGCTTTTCAGCCTTCATTAATCACCAACCTCCCACCCTCACCCATTGAGACGCTGGCGTCGAGGAAGTCCTTCTTTACTCTAAGTTCAAGGTCTTCGAGCTCCAACAACACTAACCCTAACGGTAAATCACCCCTTAGGACGACGGATATGAGCAAATCTGCTAGTGGTTTCACGACATAGAAACGTCCACTTCCCTCAGTAACTATGGTTTTAGGTGGATGAGCTTGCAACTCCTTGCAAGCCTTAGTGCAAGCTAGGTATAGCTTGAAGGCTGTCATAGCCAGGGAGGTGCTAATAGGCTCCTCCATGGTAGAAGCCTTGATTGAGCCATCTACGCCTTGAAGCATATACTCTACTTCGATGAGCCTAGACCTTACGCTTTCAAGATATCCTCTTACGGTATTGACCAGTCTCTCGTCCATTAACCTTCACCTTTTACAAAAGTAGTATTCGCAGTATGAATTTCGTTTCAATCCACATCTCACTTCGTGGACCACCACGTCGGATTTGAAGAGCGCGCTCGTCGCTCCCTTGATTAACCCTTTATAGAAGTAACACCCGACGCCCCCGCCGTCACCATTAACGGGGGGCTGCTCCCCCCTATCGATAAGGTTCTTCACATGTATCCTTCCTTCACAGTTATAATCGTTATATATGGCGATGTTCATTCTACCATACGTGACGTTACTAAAGAGAATCTTAAGGTTCCTAGCAGAAACCGTCGTTATATCCATCTTTTTACATTCCCTGACCCCTACCACTTCACCAAGCTTGAACATTATTATCGCGGCTACGGAGGGCCCAAAAAGGTTGATGATGGATTCCTTCAACGCGGTAAGCATTTCCGTGGCTACGGCTTCCTCCACATCCCGAAGCGTCAACCTACCGTTGGTGTTATTGAGCGAAAGCTGCCACGCCAATACGTTTTCTCCTCCACACCTGTATATAAAGAAACCTTATATAAGTCTGACTTCAAAAGAACCAGATTCATAAATTGTAATTCAAAGAAGGAAAAGAAAAATAGCTTTAAAATAAAATTCAGAAAACAAAAAATTTTTATTCTAGTAGCGCACAAATAAGGGACGGAGGTGAAATGGAAAAATGAATGGGTACTTCAAGAAGGTGCTTCAACGACGGCGCGGCCTAACAGGGTTGGAGACGGCCATCATATTGATAGCCTTCATCATAGTCGCAGCAGCCTTTGCCTTCGCCGTACTGAACATGGGGTTCCAGACCGTTCAACGAAGCTCAGAGGTCATGCAGTCCGGTCTTCAAGAGGCAAGCTCAGCCTTAGAGCTTGACGGCGCAGTCATAGCCTATGCAGATAGCGGCAAGACCTACATGGACTACACGGTCTTCTACATTAAGCTTTCAGCAGGGAAGCAGCCAGTGGTTCTAAGTACCGGCTCCCTTTCAGTGGCCTACACCGACCCCTACATCCATGTAGATAATGTGTACACTTCAAGCGACTCCTATAGCAGGTGCACTATAACTGAGGTGCTAGGGGACGGTGACATGGTACTTGAGTACGGTGAGAAGTTCAAGGTAGTCGTCAATGTAACAGGCATCTATCAGGCCGAAGGGGAAGGGACACCTGACATAGGAGCTAACGAAGAGTTTACCGTAGAGCTGAAGCCAGCTCAAGGCGCCATCCTAACCGTGATTAGAAGACTTCCACCGTCACTGGACACGGTGATGAACCTAGGTTAAAGAGAGGGGGGTTCCGCGTGGAATGGCACGAAGACACAACGCTCTTCAGCGCCACCATACGTCTAAGCGGAAGGAGCCTTGTCTTAACGATACCTAAGCCTCTAGCGCGCCGCTTTATGCTCAAAGATGGGCAAAAGGTGACGGTTGTCGGCATGTGGAAGGAAACCCCTCTCTTCGAAGGCATGATAGGGATTTACCTAGGGCGCTTCAAGGTGGCTATACCTGCCGACGGATTCGAGCTATTAGTAGAAAACCCACCAAAATCCCTCTTTATTGAGGGCAGCGAAAACCTAAAGCTTCAGGAACTACAAGACCTCGTGACCAAGTATAAGTGTTACGTTACCCATAGGGTGGACGAGCAGGAATTAAGGATAAGAGGCATTTTCAACGGCTTAAACCAGCCATCCATGATCACTCCAGCGGGCAAGGATGTGGAAAAGATAGCGAAGGACCTAATGAATAAGCTCTCTAAGAAAGGCCTTAAAGTCGTAGGCATGAAGACCTTCAAGGTAGAGCTTGAACGCAGCATGGATCCAGGCCTCATTGCTAGAAGGGGATTCAAGGATATCGATGGCATAAAGGCCGAATGGGTGCTTTAGGGGAGGGGGATGTTGATAGAAGTCTTCCTAGAAACCTTCAACGCCCTCCTAGCGCTATTAATGGCAGCCTTCATGGTATACATGGTCAAGCTCTTCAAAGGGAGCATGTTCGAAAGCGACTGGCGCCTATTCGTCGCTGCATTAATACTGTTAGCCATCAGCCAGCAGCCCTTCATCGTCCACCTCACAGGCCTTTCACTGGCAAGGGACTTCTCCATGACCTTCTCGCTACTCTTCATG
>QMSI01000077.1 GCA_003649615.1 Thermoprotei archaeon
ACCAGCTTATCAATAAGTTTAGTAGGGCTGGAGGCTTTACAGCTAAGCACGTAGCTGAAGCCGTAGAAGTGCTTGAAGAGATGTTTAAGGATGAAAAGTGCACAGTATTCCTCTCGTTCCCCGCTTGCCTCGTAGCTACTGGGCTACGCGGCGTCTTGGCAGGCCTCATTAAAAGGCGCCTAGTAGATGTTATCGTAACGACCGGCGGTACCTTCGACCACGATCTAGCCAGAGCTTGGGGAGGGAAGTATCTTAGTGGATCATTTCAAGTAGACGACGTAGCGCTGAGTAAGCAAGGCATTCATAGGTTAGGAAACGTCTTCGTACCCAAAGAGGATTATGGACCGTTAATAGAACGAGAGGTAAGAAAAGTGCTCGATGAACTACATGACGCCGGCAAAACTAAGCTTTCCTCAAGAGAGTTAGCCGAGGAGTTTGGGAGGAGGTTAAGGGATGAGAACTCTATATTAAGTCAGGCAGCACTGAGCAAGATCCCAATATACTCTCCAGGAATCTTAGACTCAGCCTTTGGAACACAGCTTGTAATCTACTCGCAGACAAAGAAACTAGAGTTGGACTTGATCAAGGACGAGAAGGAGCTCCTCGATATAGCCTTCAGTGCTAAGAAACTGGGAGCCTTAATTCTAGGAGGCGGGATCTCAAAACACCATACACTATGGTTTAGCCAGTTTAAAGGAGGATTAGATTACGCTGTTTATGTAACTACTGCAACTGAGTATGATGGAAGCCTCTCAGGAGCTAGGATTAGGGAAGCTATCACTTGGGGGAAGGTTAAGAGGAAAGCCAAACACGTCACCGTAGATGGTGACGCAACGCTGATACTTCCAGTTATGTTAGCTTCAGTATACGCTAGGCTAGGGAGGTAACTTGGAGGCTCCAAGGGCCTTAGCAATATTTGAGGAGCTTAAGAGGAATCTTAAGCGCCCTGAGCTACCAAGCATCTTTAAAGACCCGTTCCAGGTACTAGTTATAACCATAATATCCCAGAACACTAACGACAGAAACACGCTTAGAGCCTATCAAAGGCTAGAAGCTAGAGGCCTAATCACGCCTAAAGCAATTCTTGAAGCAGACCTTAAGGAGCTGCAAGAAGCTTTGAAGATAGCAGGGCTATATAGAAATAAGGCTAAAAAGCTTAAGGAACTAGCTACTATCCTATTAGAGGCTCATGGAGGAGACCTATGGAACATTTTAAGATTGCCCTTAGAGGATGCTAGAGAACAGCTATTGAAGCTTCCAGGCGTAGGGCTTAAGACAGCTGACGTACTACTACTTTTCTGCGCAGGGAAACCTGTCATACCTGTGGATACACATGTCAATAGGACGGCAAAGAGGTTAGGCCTAGCTGATTATAAGGCGGATTACGAAGAGGTTAGACGTAGTCTTCAAAACCTCTATCCCCCTGAGCATTACTTAGACGTACACCTCCTCCTCATCTCCCTTGGAAGGACTTACTGTAAAGCTGGTAGGCCATTATGCGACGAGTGTCCTTTAAGGAATCTATGTCCTACTGCTAATGCTATGAAAAAAAGTTGAACGCTTCTACTTGCCTCCTAGAATAGACTTAAACTTCCTCGTTAAGTCGTTGACGCAGAAGCTGCAAAACTCCTTAAACTCCTTGAAGGACACTTCCTTCACCTGTTTGACTAACAGACGCCCATTTAGATAAAGAGTTGGAGTTGAATTTTGTAAAATATCCCGAGAGATTCTCAAAGTAATACAGTGAGACTAGCAGCCATTAATAAAAGTAGTTAGAAATTTAGAAGACGTTTAACCTTGGGAAGGCCTTAACTTAAAAGAAATGGCCAAGGCGGCTTCCTCCGCTAACCATCTATCATCCGCCGAGCATATTAAAACCACATCTTCATCCTTCAAGTTGAAAATAGATGATAGTTTCTTAGCTAACATTGGGTTGGTCTTCTCGAGAGCCTCGTTAACTCCAGGTATCAAGAGTTTCTCACCTGAACAGGTAAGGGTCAATGCACCTTTAGCCCCGACTTTCACTGCTTCATCGCGCTGCTCGATACCAAGCCTAACTTTACCTGCGGCCCCCCTTATTTGAACAGCTACCTCATATTTGCCGAGAGATAGCCATGAGCCCTCCAGTAGCTTAATCGAAACCACCCCCCATTCACTGAGCAGGTGAGATAGCTCTTCTTTACCCACTTCGGTTAAAGTACACCCCTTACCTCTATGAGGCCTTAGGAGGCCTTTAGCCGTGAGAGAAGCAAGAAGAGCTTTAACAATACCTTCCCCCAACCTGACCTTCTCCACTAGGGCATAGCGTCCTATCGGCCCTTCCTCTTCCACCACTCTGAGAAGAAGTACAAGTTTGTATAGGGGTACCTCTAGTTTAGGTCCTCTACCAGCTCTGCCAAGCCATTTAGAAACAGCTTCGAGAAACTTAGACATCTTAAAAGTCAATCCTCACCAAACCTATTAAAGGTTAGCCGGAGAAAGGCTTAAATACTGATCATCGTAGGATATGATTCCTATTCTTTCAGTGGGAGACCACATGAAAGGTGCCAGGGTAGCGCTCACAGCCATGTTCACTGCTCTATCCACAGCATCAGCTTACGCCACCTCTACGTTGCCCAACGTAAGCCTCATGGACGTAGTGGTCTTCATAGCTGGCTGGACGCTCGGCGCTAGAGGTGGAGCTTTGGTTGGAGCCTTGAGCTGGTGCATTTATGGTCTAATAAACCCCTATGGCTTTAACCCCGCTGTGTGGATGGCCACCATAACTATGGAGCCTTTCTATGGAGTTGCAGGCGGGTTTGCTAGGAAAGTTCTAGAGCTTGAGGATGGAGTTAAGCTAAAGCATCTCCTATTCCTAGGAGCTATAGGCTTTATAGTCACCTTCATCTACGACGTAGCAACCAATGTTATCTACGCATATGCCTTCAACGTACCCCTTCTAATTGCCCTTGCACTTGGAGCCCCCTTCGCTCTACTACATGAAGGTAGTAACCTCATACTTTTCACGTTTATCGCGCCTCCCGCTATGAAAGCTATTGATAAGTTCACAAAACCCTTGGAGGTGATTAAACTTGAAGCGAAATGAAGTTTGGAAGTTAGTTGCCCTCTTAACCTTATGTTGGGCTATAATATCCACGTCGCTAGCAAGCTACTATTATGTACTATCTACCATTCAACCATCTCCTTCATCCATGGAGCTTGGAAGAGTTGTACTGATCATAGACTACGGGAACAAAACTGTACAGATCTTCAACTTAACAACGACTCTACCTTCGTCACTCTTTAACCTGACGGTTGCTGTAGCTGAAGTCGAGTATAGCACCTTCGCAGGGATCGAAGGGGTTTTCATAGATTCCATTAATGGGGTCAGTAGCGACTATGTTAACAATAGATACTGGACGTGGTGGATATGGAACGGAGAGGAGTGGGTTGAAGGACCGGTGGCTGCTGACCTATACATGGTCGGTGAAGGACAAATTATATGTTGGTATTACTCAAGCTTCGATCCATCAACGTTCATATCAGAGAAGCCGCATCTAAGGATCTACACGATGGAATTAAGGGAATAGTTGAAGAGACTCGAGAGGACAAGAAGGCTCAGTCGGGTAAGTTTACCTCATTTCCTCAGCGAAGGCCGAGGACATCATAGCCGGATAAGATAGTAGACTGACGGTAAAAAACTTTTCACTTTAAGGAAGCATGAAGCTTAGAAAACTTGAAAGAAGTGTTAAATTTAACATTTAAGCTTCTTGATAAGGCATTTAACTATCGAAGGAGCAGGGTTAACCTTAGTTACCATGGTTAACTCCTCCCAGTCAGGAGAGCCATTAACCTCCACCACAACAGGTCCTTCTGGTCCTTCAATAATATCTACGCCAGCATACCAGAGCTCTAGCGCTTCGACAGCTTTTAGTACTATATCCTCAAACTCGCCTTCAAGCTTGCAGGGCTCTCCTTCACCTCCTTGAGCTATGTTTGTCCTCCACTCCCCCTGAGGAGCATAGCGGTACATGGAGGCTATGATGGAGCCATCAACCACGAAGGCCCTTATGTCACGTGAAGGTTTAGGCACATATTCTTGAACGTAAAGGGGATGACGAGTAGAAGCTAGGGTTTTAAGTATTCTGAAGGAGACCTCAGGGTGGTCAACGAGCACAGAGCCAAATCCTCTAGAACCTATGAGCGGCTTTATCACTAACTTTCCCAGCTTCTTAGAATACTCGTAAGCCGTTCTTAAATCCTCACTAATGCTCGTCTTAGGTATGGGTACGCCTTTCAGCTCAAGTTTATACAGGGTACGGTACTTGTCTCTAGAGGTTAAGAGAGGGTCGAGAGGGTTCATTAAGGTTACACCATAGGATTCCATATGTTCAAGGAGAGTAATGCGTCGAACCATCTGCTCCACGTTCACTATGGAGCCCAGCGATCTCACGAAAGCTCCATTTAGGTCGTCGAGGCTTCGAGAACCTGCCCAAAACCTAGGTTTTTCACCTATCCTTGAAGAGATCTTTGAAATCCTGAGGAAAAGTCTTTCAACGCCTTGATCCTCAAGAGCCTTAAGAATTTCTCGGCAAGGCCAATCAGGGTTGTAAGTATCATGTATGACCGCTATGAGCAAGACTAACACCCCTTTACCGTTGAGGAAACCCTCACCTACTCGATTTAAAAACCCTGCCTAACTATAACTCCATCCTCCACGTAGACAGCGAGTCTAAGTATGCATGTATCTCCTGAATAAAGTTGTTGAGCTTGGAAATAGGGACAATGGGTATACCTGCATATATTTTCAAGGATTCTTCGAAGAGAGTAACTATAACAGCTGTTAAGATAATCCTCGCCCCATCCTCCAACCCAAGCCTCTTTTTAAGACCTGGTAGGGTTGAGGTTAAAGCTTCAACCCTCTTGATTTGCCGCTTAACTGCTTCCCTTAACATGGAAGGCTTACCGCTACGAATCCCCCAACTCTTACAATCGATCGCTAATAGTAGAGGGTACTTAATGGCTAACACGTCAACTTCATGTAGGTGGCCTATAGCTTTAAACCTAAAGCTTAGTATTGTCCTGAAGCCGTTGAGCTCAAAGACCTTTAAGCAGAGCTTCTCGAAATCTCTCCAATGAAGCCACCTACTGACCGACTCTGGCGAAGCACCTAGCGATATAGCTTCCAGAGCTAGTCCCAATTTATCCACCACGATCCAAGACCCTTCAGGGCCTCGAAGTTCCATGAAACCCTTGGTTTTAAGGTCACACAACCATTTTTCAATTAAGCTGGGAGGGGCTTGGAGGCTTAAAGCTAGGTCTTCAAGCTTAACCTCTCCTTCCTTGGAGCGTGCTAGGAGCTCCATAGTAAAAAGCAGCCTTAAGCCTATCTGGGTCAAATCTACTTTAGGCCTCCACAAACAGGGCACTTAGGGTTTCTGGTCACATTGATACTTAATAAATCTAAGGTCTCTAAGTCTACTACTAAGAGTTTACCTACGCCGACTTCGCCTATACCTGTTATTATCTTGATTGCTTCAGCTGCCTGCATGCTTCCCATGACCATAGCTATGGAGCCTAAAACCGGAACGGGTCTAAGTAAGGGAGGGGTATTGGGGATTAGACATCTTAAGCATGGACCTTTGCCAGGTATCACGGTCAATAATCTACCTTCTAAGCCATGGATGGCAGCATGGATGAAGGGCTTCCGAAATTTGACGCATGTCTCATTAAGGAGAAACCTTGTCTCATAGTTGTCTTGTCCATCGACCACGATGTCGACATCCCTGACGAAGAGCTCTACGTTCTCCCTATTAATCTCTTTAAAAACCCCTTTAACCTCCACGTCTGGATTAAAGGACTTAAGGAGCCGAGCGGCCACCTCAGCTTTAGGTTTACCGAGGTCTTCCCCGCGGTAAAGGATTTGCCTATTCAGGTTGCTCATCTCGACTACGTCCTTATCCACCAGTATGAGCCTACCTATGCCTGCAGCCGCCAAGCTGATGCTTGAAGCGCAACCTAGACCTCCTATTCCAGCTACAAGAACACTGGCCTTCCTTAATTTAAGTTGGCCTTCCACGCCTAGCTTAGGTATCCTAAGCTGCCTATC
>QMSI01000078.1 GCA_003649615.1 Thermoprotei archaeon
GCTCTAAGATGGACTTTAAGATGTTATCCATCCTGGTCGGCACGGCTTTGATTAGTACACAGGCCTTAACCATGCTTCACCCTCCTGTCTTTATCTCTACGAGCGTTTCAGTAAAGACTATACCTGCTAGCCTACCTATTCTTAACACTACGTTGCTCAAGGTGTTGAAGTCAGGAGCCTCTATATCGGCTACTACATCATATCTACCAAGTACTGTGAACGCGTCCTTAACCTCCTTGAACTGCCTTACGCGCTCGGCAGCCTCCTTAAACCTACCCCTCTCGCTTCTAATTAACATGCAAGCCCTTATCATTAAGCAGCACCCCATTAAGACAGTGCTGAGGCATCTTATAACGTTAATCCACTCACATCCTTTGTTCATAAAGCTTCATCGATCAAATACCTCTACAGCTACCATGAATGCTTTCAGATCTTGCTTGGAGCATTTATGATCCATTATAGGAGTCTTCAAGCCTCATTCGTGCTAAGCTTAAACGCTAAAGCTCTCCAAAGCTCCTCCTCCACGGGCTTAGAGAGATCCTCGAATACACCATTAGGCTTAACTAACCACAACCCCTCCTTAGCCTCCACCACCTCACCTACCACAGCTGCCTCAACACCTACCTTCCTAACCGCCTCTAATACCTCTCTTAAGCTCCCAGGCTTGACTGTCATCACAAGGCTTCCCGAACTTATAGTCCGAAGGGGGTCTATTCTCAACACGTCGCAGAGCTTCTTGGTTGTTGGATCTACGGGGACCTTCTCCTCGTACACCTTCACCCCCACCTTGGAAGCCCACGCTAGCTCCTGGATAGCTCCTAAAACTCCTCCTTCAGTGGCGTCATGCATAGCTGTTACCCCTCCTGTGTCCATCACTGCCTTGGCCTCTGGAACTACGCTTATCTCCCATATCATCGACTCCAGCCTACGCTTTTCCTCCTCGCTTAAAATAGGCGTGAGTTCTTTTCTCAACTCACCGACGAGGATGGCAGAGCCCTCAACACAGGCTCCTTTCGTAACTACGAGCAAGTCCCCAGGCCTAGCCCCGCTTGAGGTAACGTATTTATTCTTGGGTGCTTCGCCCATGGCTGCCACCACCATTAACGTCCTCGATAGGCCCGCCACTACTTCGCTGTGTCCTCCGACCACTGCTACACCAAGCCTTTTTGCAGCCTCATCTATCTGCTTAGCTAGCTTGTCTACCTCCTCTGCCTCAGCTCCTTCGTGTAACAGGATGGTTACCATGATCCATAAGGGCGTCGCACCCTTAGCTGCAACATCATTAATAGCTACGTTGACCGCCAGCCACCCTAGGTTTTCAATAGCTCCGGTAATGGGGTCGATATGAGTAACTAGGACGCGGTCGCCCATATCGATGACGGCGGCATCTTCTCCTATAGCTGGACTAACCAATACCCTGTCGCTATGAGCTCCAAGCCTATGAAGTATAAGCTCCTTTAACAATTTAGGTGGGATCTTTCCGTAGGGAGGAAGCTTTAATGACATGTTAGCCGCAACCTTTTTACCTCTACCTTTTAAGCTAAGGTTCTATTAAGTATTGAGGTACGAAAAGGATGAAAAGCGAAGAAGAGCTTTACAAGGTTTACCAGGCTCTTGGTAATCCTCAGCGACGTAAAATAATCTATCTTCTAGGTAGCCGAGGACCTCTTTCCTTCTCTGAGCTTAAAAAGAGCCTCAATATAAGTGTCGGAGCTCTCTACTACAATATAGATCAGCTAGGCGACCTCATATTACAGGCACCGGATAAACGTTATGCTCTTACAAGTAAAGGAATGGCAGTCTTCAATTTAATGAAGAGCGAGGAAGACCTGCTTGAAGCAGTGAAGACCGGTTCAACCATACCTTCATGGGCTTGGAGCGTATACAACGGGGTGCGCCAACTATTCTTCCCAAGAGAGATCCTAAGCATCCTCTACGCTAAACCTAAACTAGGACTTATAACCGCCTTGGCGGTCATGGTTATTGGAGCACTGGTCTGCTCCTTGACGGGTACCGACGTGTTCCTGACCTATATCAGAACGGGGTTTAAGGGGTCCTTTGCCATACCTGAGCTGAACCTCTATGTCAGGACCGATCCCAGGCTTTTCTCAGCGGTCACTTTCATTGCTACCTGGTTTATCTTCTCAATCATACCCTACACCGTGGTGAGCGCGTTGAAGTGGGAGTGGGACTGGAATAAGCTTAGCCGCTTCTTGGAAGGCTCGGCGGTAAGCATGCTTCCTGCAGCGATATACGTTGTGATTCATAGCGCTGTTATGAGTACTGGAATCACGGGCTACGCTACTTTCGCGTCGCTGGGTGCACTTTTCGGCATACTTTGGGCTCTCATGATAGGTTCTATAGCTGCTAGCCTCAGCATAGTTAAGCGCATCAGCGGCTCTAAAGCCTTGATAATAATGGTCATAGTCGCCTACCTTTGCATGACCGCGCAGCAAGCCCTCATCGTTAAGTGGTTCGCAACTCCTTGATCGATGAGGGGATAGAGCTTTCGCATAGGACGTAGGCTATAATCTACGGGGAGCTGCAGCCTTAGTCGTCAAACCAAGTTCTACGCTGAGCTCTTCCTTAATGAGGTCTTCGTAGGCATGTATCTTTACGGGAACCGCGAACTTGATACCTGAAGGAGGAGAAACCACCAAAGCCTCCCCCCTATCCAGCGACTTAATCTCCTGCCCCGCCTTCTCCAAGAAGGGGCTATATTGAATAACCTTAGAGTAGTCAGGTTTCGTGGGCAGCGGTAGTATGATCTTGGTGAGCTGCTGCCTTATGATAGGTTCGTCGAGCTCACCCGGCATCTGAGTGATGCAACACAGTCCAACCCTGTACTTCCTACCTCTCTTACTGATGACCGAGAACACGTTTTCTCTCCTCCCTCCTCCTTCTTGGAGGGCTGCCTTGGAGAGGTATCGATGGGCCTCCTCGACCATGATCAGCGCGGTGGGGAGCATGGACCATTCCTCGATGGCCTCCTTCCTCAGAGCCTCATAGTAAGTAAACACTCTCCTGGTTACTACCACGTTAAGCAGCTTCTCTTGTTCTTCAGATGCGCTCGGCATATCGATGAGCACGACCTTACCCCTCGAGACGGCGTTAATCAACGCCCTGACTAAGTCGGTGGAGCAGCCATTAGGCTTAAACACTGCTTGGTCGCCGAGCATCCTACGCAACTTCCGCTTCGTAACAGCTATGGTCACCTTCTGTACTTTCTTACCTAAGTCTCTGTAGAGCCATTCGGCATCCACCTCCATCAACCGGTTAAGCCACTTATCTCCATACCAGTTCCATGCCAACCATAACAGCGACTCCTGTGGAGGCGTAAACTCACCTGTCTGGCAGAAGTCCTCTGGGTGGAGCTGGCTCCATGAAAGCTCCAAGGGGTGGGCAGCTATGCTACGTGAAAGCTTATGTCCATTATACCTAAAATTAAACTCCACTCTACAGACCGCTGAGACCTTGTTGGTTACGTAGAGTAGCCTTGAAGGAGCATAAGTGGAATGAGCTAAACCCATGTGGTCGTGATCTCCACCGTTAAAGTACTCGCTCTCAGTGTCTATTACTATGAGGCTGTAGTTGCCTTGGGGGTTCCTCATCACGTTCCATGCCAGCACCTTACCGAAGTTGGTCTTACCTCCTCCTGTTATAGAGCATACAAGCAAATGGTGTGGGAAGGCTTTGAACCCTACAAGCGTAACTTTGCAGGCAGCTGCTCGATGTCCAACTCTCACGTACCCTATATCCACGTCTCCAACGTCTAGGTTAAGTTGAGCTAAGTCATAGCTATCTAAATCTTCAACGACGCTGAAAAGCTTAGGAGAGCCTGTTGGACCGTGGCACACGCCGTCTTCATCTAGCTGAGCTACCAATGAAGCAAGGGCGGTATCATAGTACCTTAAAGGACCATCGAAGAGCTCAAGGCTCTCCCCCATCCCTCTCCTATGTGAGATCCTAGCGATTTCAGCTGGCGTAAAAAGAGCTTCAGGTTTGAACCCATACACCCTGGCGATGTACCTTACATGGTTATCCTCTATCTTAACAAGCTGTCCTCTCTCTACCCTAGCCCCTTCATTGACCCTAAACTTCACAGATAAGCCTTCAACCCACACCACCACACCAAGCTTCAAAACATGGACCCCCACAAGGCTTCTTCCTTGAAGCTAGCTGCCCTAACGTTAGCTAGGAAGCGCTCAGCCAGCCCCTTCCTCTTAAGCTGTTCAAGGAGCAGCGCTCTATCTACTTCAGCCTCATACCTGGTTATCTTAGCCTCTTCGTGTACTCCACGGATAGGATGAGGGTAACCAGGCGTAGCAGCATCTTGTAGAAGTGCCAATTCACCTAAGAAGAACTCTAGGTCACCCTCCTTCAACGCCTTCCTGCTTACGTCCACCCTAAACGCGTGATCAGCCTCACCATCAAACTTAACAGCGCAAGGCTCCCCAACATACCAGGAAGGATATTGTTGAAGCTTAAAGAGCGGGTAGTACCACCAGGCGCATCCCTTCAACACTAAGCTACCTCTATAATTAAGGTATCCTAACAGCGGCTCACCCGTGTTCAGCTTCATTTTAGAAGCCTTACATACGCCCATAACCACCACTTTCCTATCGCTAAGCTCCTTATCGAACCTCTCCATGAGTTTACGGGTCTCCTCTTTGAGGGCAGGCACCGCCATTAGAGGCCTATCCAGCACGCAGTAATCTCCCTCCTTTAACAGCTCCGCTACCCTCCAAGCCTCCTCCAACTCAGCCTTCAGGAGCAGTTCCTCAGCCTCCACTCTCTTCGACACTACCGCGAAGCGTTTACGAGGCGTAAACCTCCTAGCTAACGATCTCCACCTCCACACCGCAGCCACTGTCTTGACAGCGATTATCTTGAAGCTCCCGCAGTCAAACAACACCTTCAACGACGCGTCCACTGAGAGGAAGCGTTTCCTATTAGGGATAGGCTTGAGCTCCCGAAATCTACGGTCATCGATGGGAGGCCCCCTAATCACTCTGCCTCCAACCGACAAGACTGGGTAGGGGAGGCTAACTATTTCCCCTGTCAGCGTGACCTCCATCCATCCCTTTGAGGAATAAAGCTCTTCAAGCCTCTCCATGACCTCGCCTACGCTGGCGAGGAGCTGAGAGGCATTAAGTAACCTCAAGGAAAGCACCTAGCTTGAAGGCCTTCCAAGCTTATTAAGCATGGCGATAGACTCACGTAATGTCCCACGGTAATTCTTTAATCAAACAGGCTCTTGACCTCCTTCACCGTCAAGGATATAGCGAAACTGTAGTTACAGGCTGATGAATATGCTAAAAAACAGCCACAATTAACGTAGCCTCATGAATAGTAACAAAACATATATAACTGGAAACGTTCTATATATGTCCGTAGCAGGGGATAATTAATGGTAGTCCTAGTGTGCTTCGTAGGCCACGACTATCAGCGGATTATAGACGGAGTAAATCACTGGAGGGCGAGAGAACCGCTAGAAAACATCTACTTGGTCTACGATCGTAAACGTGATAAGTACGGTTATGCCTCTAAGCTTAATGCTAAGGACCTCTCTGAAGTCTTGGCCTTTGCTGGTCAACGTCCAGAGCTCGTAGGCGTGAACCCTCAAAGCTACGAGGACGTCTTCGCTTCCCTCTATGGCATACTGAGGCGCGAAGTCGACGAGAGGGGAAGGAGGGTACTCGTAGATGCTACTTCAACCACAAAGGAGGCGTATGGAGCCGTAGTTACTGTCTCCCTCATGTTCCCTAACGTATCCATCTATGTTGTGCCTCCTGCTGAGCGAGGATGGTATGTACCGGAACCTGACACACCAGGCTTTGAAGAATGGTTTCATAGGGTTAGAAGCGTGAGAGGTTTAATGCCACAAGAGATCTACTTACCTGGCTTCAGGCTGGAGAGACCTAGCGAAGATGAAGAACGAGTACTATTAGCGCTTGAGATGCATGGAGGGAAAACGGACTCCATTAAGACCTTGATAAAGTGGTGTAATGAAGATCCTAATAACCC
>QMSI01000079.1 GCA_003649615.1 Thermoprotei archaeon
CCGCTCCAGTCCTCTACCAGCACCATTATAGCGCCCCACTGTAGCTCGACGCATGTAGCGTACTTGTTGTGATCCTCCTCGAACTTGACCGTGGTGCTCAGGATATCGTAGTCCACTACATCCTCGGGCTCTAGGTCATATGGCTTCAACACCTTCTCGAAGTTCTGCCAAGTCTCAATCCTGTAGTCGATCTCAGGCCCTATTAGGCCAGTTACGTTGAACTTGTAGGCTACTGGGCTGGCTATTATGCCCTTAGCCGTGCCGTTAGGCAGGGTTCCAGTACCTACAGTACCTGGCTCGAACTTCACTGTTCCAGTGCTATCAGTGTAGAGGGTGCCTAGAGTCAGTTCCTCGTCTGTCTCTCCTACAGCGGTGGCCTTTACGGGCTGGTCTGGTAGGCCAGCTATAGTGCCCTTAGCGTCTATCGGCGCCTCAACTACGACGCAGAAGCCCTCCATGGTGATAGTGTTCACAACCTTGCTGGCACCACTCCAGTAAGTCATGTTCCAGAAGTCCCCTATCCAGTAAGTGTCATTACCCCTGAACTCTACGCCGTTCTTGAACCATGTCGGGTAGAACTCAGTGGGATCCACTGTTATCATGCTGTCAGTGTAGTTCCAGTTGATTATGTAGCCGAATATGGTGTGGTTTATCAGTATGTTGGAGGCATTCGTCAGTGACAGCGTGGTTGCCTCAGGCGTGTCTGGCACGTCGATGCTGCCCCACTCACTTCCAGCCAGTACGTAGACGTCGGCGATCTCCGCTCCGAACTTGATGCTCTTTATCCAGGCCGTGCCATCCCTGCTCGGCAGCCATACTGGCACCTGTATCTCTATGACACCGTCGCCATCCTCGTCGACAGCGTTCCACAGGTAGTTAGTCCACTTATCGGCCCACAGGGCCCTCGTGGTCAGGTTGCCGTAGACGTCGTCAAACGTGCCAGTCAGCATTATGGTCCAGTTCAGGGTATCGGTCCTAGCTAGAGTTAGGTTCAACTTGGGAACTAGGAACTCGCCGGTGTTGCTGAGAGTGTAGACCTTCAGCGTCTGAGTCCACGTCACGAGCTTTAGGATTGAGTCGGCTCTAGCCCCACCCTCCTTCCAGCTCTTAGAGCCGATGAATGTCAGGATCGGGTGGGCAATCCTGCCCTCTCCATCGAGTATCCAGGTATAGTTGTACATCTCGCCAGTAGCAGTCCAAGTCGTGTAATCAGTCTCATTGAAGAAGACCGTCAGTGTCTCGTAAGGCTTGGGCAGAGTTATCGTGTAGTTGTAGACGAGCACGCCGCCCTGGAATACCATGAAGGTGTAGTTGGCTCCAGCTACGAAGAGGTGAGGCTTCAAGCCTATCTCATCAGCCTCTGGATCGCTCTCGAAGAACTGCTGTGAGTAGTACACGAACTTAGCTTCGTCAGTCCCACTCCTAGTGAAGCCGAAGGACTCGGTTGTAGCACCAGTCATGTTGAATATCCTGAAATCAACTAGTACCTCTCCCGGCGGCGGGCAGACACAGCCTGGCGGCGGACATATGTCTGGGCAGCATGTAGGCTCCTTCCCATACGCTGAATCGACCAGCACTACGGTGACGGGTATGTCGCCGATATCAGTCTTGAACGTTGTTAACACATTGCCCTCGTGATCCACAGCCCATAGCTTGAAGCTGTAGATCCAGGTGGGTACGATGTACTCGTTCCAGCACTCTATCTCAAGCTCATCCCATGGCACGACCTCCTCAGCGACCTTTATGCCAGCGTCCTGCGGCCTTATGTACGGCGTGTCCTCAGTAGTGTAGATCAACACCTTTATCTCGAAGGTGTGGCCGGCACCCTCGTCTATCGTCAGAGGCCTTAGAGGCACCTGAGTGAAGGTAGCCCTACCGTAGCAGTCGGTCAGAGTCGCTGGCTCCTCGTACATCACCTTGCCGTCCTTCAAGTACTGTAGTGTGACTGATAGGTTGTAGAGCGGGTAGTCGATGTCCCACATCGTAGCCGTTATGTTCAGGTTGCCTACTGGGAATACCAGGATCTTAGCAATTCCTATGTTCTTATCAACCTCTATCGTAGGCTCCTCAGGCTCGGTGATATTGGCTCTCATTAGGATGCCCTTCCATATCAGCCTGAACTTGAAGGTCCCAGCAGGCACCCATGCTATATCGATCGTTCCGTCAACTCCGAGACCGACAGCTCCTATCCTCCTACCATTCATATAGGCGAGTACTGTAGCACCCGGATACTCCATTGATGTGATAGGCTCGTTACAGAGATCCAGGACCTTTATCTTGACGTGGTAGACTTTCGCGTAGAACGCGAACTCCTGAGTAGCGCACTCCTCCAGTATGAACTTGGTTATGTTGAGTGAGAATATGTTATCGTCAGGCGTGACGTCAACCCACTCCTCGCCTGCAGGCATCTTCCAGAACACTCTAATACTGTAGTTGTAGACCATCGCAGGGTTAGTCCTATAGGTGAACGGTACTGGTAGGTAGCCGTCGGGGAAGTAGGCGCCAGTGTACGTGATCACGAAGTCTCCAGCTCCTTCACCAGCACCAGTGGTTGTGAATGGTGGTAGGAACACTGCTCCAGCATCTCCAGTACCAGTGTAGATCGGGTCTCCGAACACGTGTTCTAGCACTATCCTAGCGCCTATTAGTGGCTGGCTTGTAGGCTGGCTATCCTTCACTACGACTCTCGTCTTAACTACCGAGGTCATGGCAGTTATCTCGTGAATACCGTCTGCGAACTCGTGAGTCATGTAAGTGCCGAGGTCGTCAGCTAGAGTGTAAGTGGCGGTCTCGTTCGTGGGTAGCGTGGCGGTGAAGACGAGCACGTTGTAGTACACTATGTTGAGCGTTACGTTATAGTCCTTGCCGTACACATACGTTATGTCGGGTAGCCAGAACACCGTGGCGCCGCCGAAGGTGTAGCCGCGGGCAGGTGCAATACCTTCGTCCGGCGCTCCGCTCCTCAATATCACACTCTCCTCTTCTCCATCGAGATCCGTGTCGATCGTGGTCTGGAAGAAGACCTTCCAAGTTGACATGTCGCCCTTATCAATCACCTCGCCACACGGATCGGTTATAGTAACTCTGAAGAAGACTGTGTAGGTGCGATCCTCTACAGGCACGATGTGGTCGGTGTAGGCTGTTAGGTCTATCGTCCTCCACTCATCGGGTGTGGGTACTAGGTCAGTTATGTTCAGTATCATTAAGTTGCTGTTAAAGGCCAGTATCTCCTTGCCCACTAGTACCTTCTTGAACTCTTCTGGATTCTCGTAGAGGTTCCAGTAAACCTCCTTGTAGAGGGTCACGTTCTTAGCTGTAAAGATGAAGCATCCAGGCCCGATCTCCTCAATCTCCAGCTCGGTGTCGGAGATGTTGAATAGCTTCTCGGCAACGTTGGTTTCCTCAGCAGCCCATATCTCCTCTATAAGCTCCCTAGTATCGTTCCAGTAGATCCTGAAGCTCGCCAGGTCCTCCTTATCGGGAGCCTCTGGATCCTTGAAGTAGAGCGGGGTGTCGAAGACCCCGTTCAGGTCTGGGTCAGTCCAGGCTGAGAAGTTAAGTATCCACCAGTGATCCGCCGTGACTGTCTGGTTGACGTAGGTGTTGAAGAGGGTGGTCCAGTCCAGCCCACTAGCCCAGTGGAGTAGCATCCACCTACCGTACTTCTCGATGGCTATAGTGATGTTATAGGTACCGGGGTGAACGTACTCGTCGGGAGTGTAGAGCGTGTAGTCTACGAGGATCTCCATCGTGAAGTTGCCGTCCGAATCGGTGGTACCCTTGAAGTAGGCTATGGCGCAGTTCGCGGTCTCGTTCCATACCACGGCTAAAATGCTCTCCTCGGCGAAGGGTATACCGGTGGGGTCGACTATCGTTATCTTCCACACTTCAATTGGATCTGCAGTAGCTGTTGGGAGAGGTAGCAAGGCTATTAGTGCAGCGATTAACATTGCGCTTATTACTACTGTTAAGATCCTACCTCCCGTACTCATACTTAAGCCCCTCTTCGGGTCACGTTGATGTAGACATAGAGGTATATATGAGCGACGATTTTCCAATTCTTAGAATTTCGGCAGTGAACGAATATGAGTAGAACCGGTGGGATTCATGAGTCTCAACTACGACGAGTTGGCACCGATATATGACGAACTTTATGGAGATGAACAGAGGGCTAAGTATGATGTCATATTAGAAATTGTTAAAGTTGATGCAAGCAGTGTCGTGCTAGACGTTGGCTGTGGAACTGCTCTACTATCAGAGAGACTGAAAAACTCGTACTACATAGGGCTGGATAGGTCTAGAGGAATGCTTAGAGTGGCTAAGAGGAGAGTTACACGCTATTTATCAGACTTAGTATGTGGAGACGCTGAGAGAATGCCTCTACGCTCCGAGGCCTTCACGTACGTCTTCTCGATTACAGTTGTACACGAGGCCCCAGGCCTCGTTAGAGAGGCATTAAGGGTACTTAGGACTGATGGAATTCTAGCAATCTCCCTACTCAAGAAGAAGAGAGAATTACTAAGTTCTCTATTACATCAGCTTGAAAGCCCGCTAGTACTAGATGTGGAGTACGTGAAGGATGTGGCGATAATCTCATATAAGCGGGCTGTGGCGAGGGTTCTATAAAATAGAACCCCTGGAGACAGTCCGGGTGGTAGCCCGGCGGGGATTCGAACCCCGGATCTGCGGGGCCAGACTGCGGGGCTATGCCGCCTGCCCGCCATGCTTGACCGCTACACCACCGGGCTTCCTGATCCATACCTGTTGTTCAAAGCCTTAAACTTTCCTCTCTCCTCTTCCTCCATTATTCTCTTTTAATAGTATTCGCCGGGGGAGGGGTATGTGGCGAAAGTCCTCCAGCGTTCCTCCATACCACTTAATCGACTATCACCACACTCGTAGTCTCTACGATAAACCTTTTAACCTCCTTATAGCCTTAGCATACGATGTGCAAACTCTGTATAAGGTGAGATTATGCCAGACATACTCTATGAGGCATTGAAGGATTACATAAGGAATCTCGGATTCCACGTAGAGGAGGAAGTCGAAATCCCGGGTTCATCAGGCTACATACACAAGGTGGAGCTAGTAGCCGAGAAGGAGGGTAAGCAGATCGCAATAAGGTACTTTGATGAACTCACCTTAAGCGAGGCGTTGAAGACCCTGATTGTGAGGCTCGACTTAAGACTACCCCTACTAGTAATCTACAGGAAGCCTGAAGACGAGGTTGTGGAGATACTCAATGAGGCTGGCGTAACCGCTATTAGCCTCTACGAACTAGAGGACTACGCCGACATACTGTTTAAGATGGCTGGCTCCTCCCCACCCACTGGGAGATCGATATCAGTGGAGGGGGAGTCAGAGCATCGCAACTCTACTGCTCACTAAGACCTAGGACAAGTCCTCGGAGACCCGCCTAATCCTCTCGAGAACCTCAGGTGGCAGCACCTCGTCCTCAATTCTTCTAGCCAAGGGCCTCCTCAGCACTAAGCCCACTCCATCGACTATGTCTATCTCCCAAGCCCTCAAGTCGTGAGGGGTCTGCCTCATCTTCTCGACTATTATGTACCTCCTCAGGACTCCGTTCACCACCCTCCGCCTAAAGTGTATGATTCCATCAGCTACGTGCTCCACCCCCCAGCCGAAGGCGCTACCCGTAGTTATGGCGTACTGGGATGTCACGTATATCGTCAATCCCCACCTGCTCAGTATCCTCTTCACAATGTAACTCTGCTCCCTAGCCCTTACGGGAGCCCTCAGCCAGAAGGCGCTCATGGAGTCTACTACAAGCCTCCTACAGCTCCTGCCTAAAACCCTCTTAGCAGCTATGACCTTGTCGAGCATCTCTTCAACCGTCACATCCCTTAAGCTCCACTCATCCCTCCTCTCCCTTTCAGGAAGCTCCTCCCAGGTCCAATCCTCCAGGAA
>QMSI01000080.1 GCA_003649615.1 Thermoprotei archaeon
CGGGGAACGAGAGGAATACTGTGCACTTTTCATCCTTAAACATCTCTTCAAGCACTTCTACGGCTTCAGCTACGTGCTTAGCTGTAAAGCCTCCAGCCCTACTAAACTTATTGATAAGCTGGTTCACGGTCATGTATCTGTCCACGTCGTAGTCTTCAACCACGACTCCACTCAAAGCTAGCACCTAACGTAGACTACGGGGTAGTCGTTTAAGGGTTACTTATCCTCTCAGCCAAGCTTCATAAGCTTCAGCTAGCCTACGCAACGTCCTCGCAAACTCCCTACTTATAGTGTAACGGTCTCGATCAACGTCGAGGGTTAAGAGGCCCATAGGCAAGAGGAACTCCCTAACCACTTTGTAGGCTGTGCTTCTCCTATGTCTCCCAAACCTCTCGTTAATGAACCTTGAGAGCTCAGACCTTGAAACCCATGGATCTGCTCTATGTTCTTCGGCCGCCTTGTCTTTAATCCAGCTGAGAAGCTCTAGAGCTATTTCACGGTAGGAGATGGTAGATGAGAATAACATGTCCACCATTTTATCAAGGGTCATTTTACCCTTCACCGCGTCCTTATCCAAGTACATATACCCCCTCCTCCTCATACTTCCTTCACCTCCCTCTCCACCTTCTCCACCTCTTCCGCATCCGCAGCCTTAGCGTATGCTTCTAAAAGCTCCCTGTTCAACGACATGAAGGTGCCCCCCCATTTATATATCGAGAGAAGACGTTCAGCCTCCTTCGGGAACCCTACTATGTAGAGGGCTGCCGCTAAGGCTTCTAAGGTCGAAAGCATGTAGGGCTCCCCATAGTTGACAGGGTTACCAGCTAATAAGTAAGGAAGCCTCCTATGTTCTCCACGGAGCCTAGGCTTAAACAACTCTCTCGCCTCTGTCCACGAGCCATCCACTGCTAAGACTCCTCTCGCCTCTACCACTGCCCTATCGCTGGGAGAGACCACTTGAGCAGCAAAAGGATTCAAGATAAGGGTGCCTCGAGGAGCCCAGCGGCTCTCCTTAATTAACTTTACAAAACCTAACCTAGCCAGCTTAAGTCCCGTACATTTAGCTGGATCGCATCCAGGCCTCCTAAGTACGTAGAGCTTAACCGTCATCAAGAACCTCAAGTTTAAACATCCTACTATACTTAAACCCTTAACTTTTCAGCAACGCAGCATAAACCTTTTAAGGCATATAGCCTTTAAACATCAGGCTTGAAGCGATAAAGGAGGAGGCTAACGAGGGAAGTGGGCGAGAAAGGATCATACTATGGTATGTTTCTACCGAGGAAGTTCTTCGTTACCAGCGGTAAGGCGGTGAGCGCAGAATCATCCCTCAACGCCTTTGACCAGGCGTTAATGAACGCCGGGATCGACCAGTATAACATTGTACCGGTCTCTTCAATTATACCTCCAGACGCGGTGGAAGTAAGCCCAGTTAACTTAACGCCTGGAGCTGTTGTCTTTGCGGTGCTAGCTAGGATGGATGGTACTAGCGGAGAGACCATTAGCGCAGGGATAGGTTGGGCTTGGGGACGTTTACCTGATGGTAGGAGCTACGGATTGGTGGCTGAAGCTTACGGACACAAGGATAAATGGGCCATCGAGGAGGAGCTGAAGACGAAGATAAGAGAGATGGCTAGAGCCAGAGGCATGGAGCTCGGCGAAGTTAAGATCCGAGCGGAATCCATCGAAGCTGTACCAAAGGGTATGTATGGATGCGTGGTAGCTGCCTTTGTCTACCTGCCCGTGGACATGGAGCAGGGAGCTGAAAAATAACATTTCGCTAGGACTTTCTTTTTTACCTTGACTTTAACTTGAACTGCTTCTCGTAGAGCTTCTTTACCTTATCTATGGTATCAGCCTCTTGTGGAGATTTATCTTCCCTAATCCTCAGGATGCGAGGGAACCTTAACGCTACACCAGCTTTATAGTGAGGGCTTTCTTGAAGCTCAGCAAAGCCAACCTCCACAACGATGCGTGGCTCGACCAGTACCATCCTTCCTCGTTCAGCTATGGCCAGCTCCTTCAACCTCCTAGTCATGTAATCTATTTCATCGTCCGTTAGGCCTGTGAAACATTTACCTATTACCTCAAACTCTCCCGTAGCTGGGTTGTAGGCGGCTAAGTGATAGTCGCTGAGCCACTTATACCGATAGCCGTGTCCATATTCAGCAGCTACTATCACTAAATCTAAGGTTAAAGGCCCGGCCTTGACTTTAAGCCACTTTCTTCCTCTAACGCCTGGAGTATATGTGGAGGTTAGGTCTTTAACCATGACTCCCTCATGGCCAGCCTCCAAGGCTTTCTTAAAGAAATCTTCAGCCTCACTCACATTCTTAGTGAATATAACTTCAACTAAAGGTATCGTACCAGCTATTTCCTCTAGTAGTGCTCTACGCCTCATGTAAGGTTCATCAATTTTCCGCTCTCCGTTCAGGTAGAGAAGGTCGAATAAGTATAACTTGATGGGGATCTCTTCGCTCTTTTCCTCGACAAGCTTTACTCTTCGAAGCCTCCTCATAACCTGCTGGAAGGGCTTAGGCCTACCATCCTCTCCTATAGCCACAGCCTCTCCTTCAACCACAGCCTCCTGAGCTCTAAGCCCTTCTCTAACTTCCTTTACCACTTCAGGCAGCGAGTCGGTGACCTCGGTTAAATGTCGGCTATACACCTTTACCACTTCGCCTTTTTTATGTATCTGAAGCCTTGCTCCATCCAGCTTATACTCCAGCGCGGCCTCACCTCCATGCTCTCTTAAAGCCTCAGCCACCGTCTCAACTTTCTCTGCCAGCATGGGCCTTAAGGGATGGAAGAGCATGACCCCAAGCCTACGGAGACCTTGAAGCTGCTCTAAAGCTGCTGTTCTGGCAACTAGGCCTAGGTCACTCGTCAACATGTTAGCTCTCCTAATTTCCTCCACAGGGACGTTGAAGGCCTTCGCCACCGCCTCCTCCATTAAGGCTTCGCCGAAGCCGTGTCTACGTTCACCCAGTATGGCCTTCACGATATACTTAGCCTCTAGAGGGCTGGCTCTGCTTAGTAAAGCTTCCAAGATCCTCTCCTTTTTCTTCCTAGATCCTGCCCCCTTGGCTTCAGCGATGGCTTCTAGTCCACGATGAACCTCTTCAATGCTTAAAGGTTTGGTCATCAGCATGGCTTGCCTCAAATGCCTTCTCCGCTCGAAAAGCAGCTTCACGGCGCTGCCGAAGTCACCGGTCTCGTTGAAGGCTTTAAGGAAGACTCTGTCATCCACGCCAACTATGCGCTTAATTACTTTTACTAACGTGGCTCCGCTAACCTCAAGCTCTCTCTGATCCCAAACAGGGAATACCCTACCTATGATGAGGTTAGAGGCTATTGCAAGCTCTCCTAAGCTGAGCTTCTCCAAAAAATCTGAAACTAAAGTAATCATAGCGTTTCGACTAGAAGTAGACTCCAACTTCTCACATAGCTCACATAGCTCCTTAAAGGAGTGACCGTCAATTTTCATTACTTTTCTCCAGCCCTCTAAGAGGATAAGAGAGGAAAATAGTTGAAAATAAGTGTAGCTGGGCTTTAGCTCCTTGATGCTGCCTTCTCTAATGCCTTTACAGCTGGCATTTCCTCGCCCATGAGGAGGGACATCAATGCCCCTCCCCCTGTCGATGTGTAGGAGAACTTGTCAGCAAGGTTTAATGCTTCAGCAGCTGCAACGGTGTGTCCTCCTCCGATTACTGAGAAGGCGTTGGAAGCGATGGCTGCAGCGAACACGTAGGCGGTGCCTAGGGAAAACCTACGTTTCTCGAAGACGCCCATTGGACCGCTAATAACTACCGTCTTAGCGCTCAACAGCTCATTTCCATAGAGTAGGGCTGTTTCACTGCCTATGTCCATGATCGGGGAGTCTCGAGGGAAGCTCTGAACCGGTAACTCAAGCCTTTCCCCAGTAACGGTCTCGACCGCGAAGTCTACCGGTATCCTAATCCTATCCCCGTATTTAACGAGAAGCTCTCTTACCTCGTCCGCCGCGCTTATGTAACCTTTACCTTCAAGGAACTTCATGTTGACAGTCCCCAGGTTTAGTCCCTTAGCGGCTGCCATCACCATGGCTACCACACCCCCTGTCAGGATGACATCTGCTATTCCCCTGCTCAACACGTTCTCGCTCACTTCTACCACGTCCTCTACCTTCGAACCTCCCATCACGTAGATAGAAGGGTGCTTAGGCCGCTCCACAACCCTCTCTAAGGCTTTGAGCTCTTTCTCCATTATCCTGCCTGCGGCCGAGGGCAACACTTGAGTGAAGCCTACGAGGGAGGCGTGAGACCTATGAGCAGCAGCGAAGGCATCGTTCACGAAGAGATCAGCCAACGGGGCAAGCTCCTGTACTAGTTGGGATTTAGCGTGTTCCTCAGGGCTCTTGTTGACGGCTTCTCCATCCCACATCCTCACGTTCTCCAACACTAGGATGTCGCCTTCCACAAGTCCTTTGATAGCTTCCTTGGCTTTCTCGCCGAAGATATCGTCCACGTACTTCACTTTTCTACCGAGCAGCTTTTCTAACTCCTCTGCGTGCTGTCTTAAAGCGATGAAATCGGGGTCGCCCTTACGACCTTGATGGGCAAGTATAACAACCTTTGCACCCCTATCTGCCAGCTCCTTGATCGTCTCTACGTGCCTAACGATTCTTGAGTTGTCGATGATTTTTCCGGTGTTCGGGTTCACTGGGCTGTTGAAGTCCACCCTCAAAAGAACGGTCTTCCCCTTCACGTCAAAGTTATCTAAAGTGAGGAACCTTGACATGCTACAACACCGTAAACGTCTTATTGAGGAGGCGTGTCCCCTTAAGGTCTTAAGGCTTTATAAGAGTTAAGCAGCCACGTCAACGTGAAACAACCACACGGCTCGATCAAGGGCTTAGACTATCCTTATACAAGTGGTTATGGCCGTGTCCTACTCATTGAGCATTAGATTTATAACATAACTTTGTGATAGAGGCTTAAGGTGTGTGCTTGAAGATAAAGGTGCTATTCTCAGCTATGTTCAGGGAGAAGGCTGGGGTTAAGGAACTCTCCATAGAGATGGAGAAGGGAGAGCAGCTGGGAGATCTCTTGTCTAAGCTCAACGCAAGGTATGGAAGAGGTTTTTCCGAAATCTTGAACTTGGAATCCGGTGAGATGCCTGACGACGTCCTCATATTGGTTAATGGTACCCCTACGAGGAGCCTCGACCTTGAACTTAAGGATGGCGATACTGTGCTGCTTACAGTTGCGATAGCAGGTGGAGGTCCTCTGGAGGTGAGGTGCTTGAACTGCTTGAAAAGGGTGAAGGTTGAAGTGAAGGCTAAGGAGGCGAAGTGCCCTAACTGCGGATTAAAGTTCACTCTTACTTGGGTTTCACCTACTCAACCTAAGATAGAGAGGATCTTGGAGGAGTGAAGGTCACTTGGTTCTCAAGCGTAAGATAGCGTATATTGATCTTTCTAGGAGGAAGGTTAGGGTTAGGGACGTCCCTGTTGAGATGAGGCGCTTGTATCTTGGTGGACGTGGCTTAGATATGTATTTGCTTTATAACCACGTGGAAAAGGGCGTTGATCCGTTAAGCCCGGAAAACGTGTTGTTGGTAAGCGCCGGGCTGCTCGTAGGAGTACCTTGTTTAGGTGGTAGCCGGGCTCATATTGGTGGTAAGTCTCCTCTTACTGGTATTGTTGGTAGTTCTAATATGGGTGGTTTCTTTGCGCCTGAGCTTCGCTTAGCTGGGTTTGACCACTTGGTTATTAAGGGTAGGGCTGAGAAGCCTACTTACCTATGGATACATGACGGTGAGGTAGAGTTTATGGATGCTAGCCAC
>QMSI01000081.1 GCA_003649615.1 Thermoprotei archaeon
GATCGTGCCCCTGAGGATGCCTCTAATGATAGCTGCCGTCTCCCTTATCTCCACCCTAGTCACCCTCTGCTTCACGTATACCTTATACCCGTTCTTGACCATGACCTCCCCTATGCCGCCTGTGTTGAGCAGGTAGCACTGTACCTTGTCCCTGTTGAGCCTTAGGAAGTTGTAGAACCATACGCCTTCCTCCACCGGGTCCCCTACGATGAACGGGTTGGTGCCCACCACCCTCACCGACTCCCCTATCCTACGCGGGTCGCTAGCCGCCGTCTCTATGGACTCGCCTAGCATGAAGGTGGCTGCCGCCTGCTCCACGGTCAGCCTCGATATTATGGGCACCACGGTGTTCCTCCGGGTGATGAAGATGATCACCATGCCGTCCAGCTCGCTCAGCGGCGGCAGGTTTATCGACGGGCTTAGGTAGGACTGCTCTAGGTCAGACCTAGGGAAGACTCCTCTACCGTTACCGGTGAGGGTATCGTCTAGGAAGTCGACGGCCCCTGTGTAGTCGACCATCACATTCTCGAACACAGCGTTGCGCTTCGTAGCGGCGTTCCATATCAGCGGCTGGTTGATAGGGTCTATGTCCGTCTTCAAGAAGAACCCGTTCTCCGTCCCCAGCGCTGAGCCGTCCATCTTCAGGAACACTACGTCGTCCTGCACTATCTCGATGCCTTCACCATCCTCCGGGTTCAAGCCGTGGTGGTGACAGGTGTGCGTTGTCTTACCCGTAGCTGAAAGCCCGAAGAGGAGCATGGAGTATCTCCTAAGCCTGCCGTCAGGGCTTCTAGCCCTAACGATCTTGGCCCCTGCGTGTACGCCTAGCATGCCTCTCTGCTTGGCGTACCACATGGCCATCCTGAGGAAGCCCTTCTTAGCCTCCCCGAAGTAGTCGCTGCCTAAAACGTAGGTTACACCTATCTCTGGAAAAACGAGGATTTGACGGTCCTTCTCATGCCACTCAGGTATGAAGATTAAGTAGAGCTCAGGGCTTCCACTAGCCATCCCCCTGCTCTTATCGAAGAGCAGCACGTCTAACATGTAAGCTAGCCTAACGCAGTCTTTACGCTGCAGCGACACGTACATCGTGCATTTAGGGGTAAACTCGTCGTTATTCCCCATGATCTTCTCCACGCATATCAGAGGAGTTCTCTTAAGGTACCTCTGCACCTTCTCAACCGTCTCAGGAGCTTCCTTCACGAGCTCCCTCTGCCTATCGCTTAGGGCATCGTAATCCATCACCCTTGGGCTACCTATGTAAACCGTGAGCGCAGCGCTACGGTTCCTAACGTTAGTGGAGAACACCAAGTTTCCGTACACGGTCCTGATACCGTGCTGCTCAGCCATGGCTCTGAGGGTCTCGGAGTCCACGTGTATCACGTTGGGTTGATGATGAAGCTGCCTGACATCCTCAAGTACGCTTTCCAGCAACGTGCCAGCGTCATCCCAGATGGCCTTAACCACTGCTCCTATCCCTCTTCTTTAAACCTCCCCCCTCTTGGCAGATCGACATATTTAAAAGTTTCCAAGTTAACATTTTGTAAACAATGCTAAGAAAACTGGACCGGGAGATCATAGTTAAACTGATGGAGGATTCACGTTCCCCCATATACAGGATAGCTAGAGAACTGGGGGTTAGCAGACAGGCTGTGGCGAAGAGGCTTGAGAAGCTGAAGCGAGAAGGCATGGTCAAGTTCACGGCTATACCCGACCCTAAGTCCCTCGGCTTAATGTTGAAGGCCTACATCCTCGTCAGGGTGGCTCCAGGAGACGAGGTGAGGAGCAGGTTTGAGAATAAGGTTAAACGGTTGAGGCAGGTGTCGCAGGTGCACTACGTGTACGGACGGTTCGACGTCCTCATAGAGGTGCTGGTTAAAGACCACGACGAGCTCTCGAGGCTGGTCAAATCGCTACATAGGCTTAAAGGCGTACTGGAGACGGAGACCTATATTGTTAGGGAGCCTATCAAGGACAGGTTCTTGGACCCCTTACTTCGAGCCCTCAAGGCTTCTTAGAAAGCTCCTTAAAGCCTCGTTAAACTCCTTAGGCTTCTCCAGCATGGAGGCGTGGCCAGCGCCTTCCACCACCACAAGCCTCGAGCCAGCTATGTGTTTATGTAGGTATTCAGCCCACTTAACTGGCGTCAACTTGTCCTCGCTTCCCACCAGTATCAGCGTGGGTACCTTCACCTCGCTCAGCCTATCCCTAAAGTCGAAGGCGTTACATGCCTTAAAGTTCCTGTAGGCTACGTGGGGCGGCACCTTCATCATCTCGGCTATGGAGGCTTCCAGGAGCGCCTTATCGACCGTGTAAGCGAAGGACATGGGTGCTATCACCTCCTCCACGGTCCTCCTATAATCCCTACTCAACCCCTCCAAGATCTCGGGGAGGACGCCTAGCTTAGCCCCTGTATTAGCGAGGGCCAGCCCTTTAACCCTCCTAGGCGCTTCGGCGGCGAGGGTCATGGCTATAGCTCCACCCATGGAGTGCCCGACCACCACCGCCTCCTCTACGCCTAAAACCTCCAGGAAACTCTTCATTAAACCGGCTAGGTAGGCTATGTCCACCTCTCCTTGAAGGTCGCTTGACCCTCCATGCCCAGGGAGGTCAGGCGCTAAAGCCTCGAAGCCCTCCTCCTCAGCCATCCGTAGCTGGAAGACCCAAGCCATGCTGGAGCCCAAGGCGCCATGAATAAAGAGGACCTTCATCGAGCCCTGCCCAGCTACACGGTAGCTTAGCTTAACTCCCTGCACGGTAACCTCCTTCAAAGGCTTCACCTAGTGTAGCTGGTGGTGGGTCCTGGCTCCTCACGTCTTCCAGAAGGTGTAGGCGGAGGGCCTATCGGAGGTATGGGTGGAGGTATGTTGAGGCTCCTCGAGATAATGATGGCCTCCGTGATACATGCCGTGGAGACCGCCTGTATAACCTGAGGGGGAGGGCGGCGGCTACGTTTCTGCTCCTCCATAACCGCCTCCTCCTCCTCCTCGGTCCCAGTTACCATTGCTTTCCCCTTGATGCTTATGTGGGCTATTGGAGGCGAGTAGTTTATGGTGAACATGAAGGGAGCCTCCAGCCCGCTAGCGGTCCTCGTGGCCTCCATCACGTTGATGTTTATGGATAGGTTAGCCTTAGCGGGCAGAGGCTTATCGTAGTCCCAAAGCCTCTCCCCGGAAAGACTAATGATGCGTATGTCTACTCTCAAACCTAAGCCCCCGTAATTGAACGCATCTTCTCTACTATAGCTTCCGCCATATCTAAGGTGCTCGATCCTCCGCCTAGGTCTGGCGTAACCCTTCTCCGCTCGCGCAGCACTTGGTTCACCGCTTCTTCCAGCAGCTTAGCTGCCTTCTTCTCCCCTAGCCAGTCCAGCATCATCTTCGAGGCTAAGATAGCGCCGCATGGGTTAGCAACTCCTCTACCAGCATACTTAGCAGCGGTGCCGTGGACAGGCTCAAACATGGCGTAGCGCTCCCCTATATTGGCTGAGGCAGCTACGCCGAGCCCACCCGTAACGCCTGCAGCTGCATCTGACAGGATATCTCCGAAGAGGTTGGTGGTTACCAATACGTCTAAGCTCTGTGGACGCCTCGAGATCGCGTAGGCTGCGGCGTCCACGAACATCTCCTCGCACTCCACGTCAGGGTAGTTCTTAGCCACCTCCAAGCATACTTGTCGAAAGAGGCCGCAGGTCTCCTTCAATATGTTGGCTTTATGCACCACCGTCACCTTCCTCCTACCCTGCTTCCTCGCAAGGTCGAAGGCAAACCTAGCAATACGCTCAGACCCCTTCTCGGTTATGAGGCGTAGGCTAATGGCTCCTCCATCCAACCTATACTCGTGGCCAGCGTAGAGGCCCTCGGTGTTTTCGCGGACGATAACCATGTCCACGCCTTTATGAACCGCCTCCACCCCCTCTCTAGACTTGAAGGGGCGGACGTTAGCGTAGAGGTCGAGGCTCGCCCTAAGCGTAACCGCGACGCTCCTGTAGCTTCTAGGCCCTGTAGGCGTAGTGGTGGGGCCTTTCAGCAGTGCTCTACAAGACTTGATCAGCTCAAGGTCCTCCTCGCTTATCTGAACCCCTGTCTTCTCCCAGCGTTTCATCCCTGCCTCCACGTACTCGAAGTTAAACCCAACCTTAGGGTAGACGTCCTCCAGCCCCTTAAGCACCTTGAGCGCAGCCTCCACGACTTCAGGGCCCACCCCGTCGCCTGGAATGACAGCTACCCTATACTGCGCCAGCTCCACACACCCATTCTTCAGCGCAGCCTCGTCCCTAATAATAGATATGGCTCCCTCAACCTATGTCAGCTTAATCACCCACTCGCAGGAGACTTCGCTTAACGGGGCTGGCCGCGGACCGTAGGTGCACGTAGCTCTACCCTTCAGCCCTAAGCCCTCCACGAAGCCTTCGAGCACCTTGGACGTGAACCTCGAGCAGTCATAGCTCTCCGCCCTCCACTTCACCAGGGCGTTCTTGGCGGAGCAGCCATAGATCTTGAGCCTCACCCCATCGCCTTCCCCCTCCAGCTCTATGTGTTCAAGCAGCGCCCAGTGTGAAACCTTGAAAGCCTCTAGGAGCCGATGTAAACCCTTCAGCTTCTTGGGGAGAAGCCTAGCCAACCCTTCACCCTCCCTGAAGCCAACCCTCCAGCCAAGCCTAAGCCACTCCTCGCTTTCGAAGAACTCTGAGCCGTAGCGCTTAACTATCAACGCTATGGTCCTCCACCATCCATAGGTACAAGCAAGCCCTAGGTTCCTGATGGCCTCCTCCATGAAGCGCCGAGACCTACGCATAAGGTAGAGAAGCTCGTAGGGAACTGTTATGTTTTAAGCGCCCCGTTAAGGACGGGGAGCCCAGCTTCAGCCTTAAAGGAGAGGTGAGGCATCCAGGTGGAGCTATCTTTAACTGCATAGGTTGAAGAGCTATCTAGGGGCTGAGGTTTGAGGAAACCTTGGCTCAAGAACTGGCCTGACTACGTGCCTAGAACCATAAAGTACCCTAGAGCCCCTCTCCACTGGCTACTGACCAACGCGGCTGAGAGGTTTAAGGAGGACATCGCTCTGCTCTACGAAGACCGCGCCTTCACCTTCGCTGAGCTGGCTTCTAAGGCTGCTAGCTTCGCTGGCTGGCTAGCTAACATGGGGGTCTCTAAGGGGCTTAGGGTAGCCCTCTACATGGCCAACTCCCCCTTCTTCGTCATAGGCTACTACGGGTCCTTGATGGCCGGCGCCACCGTGGTCGCCTTAAACCCTCTGTTAAAGGAGAGGGAGGCTATCTACCAGCTGGAGGACGCTGAGGTAGAGGTCATCGTGGCTGACGAGGTGGGCTACGCTACGTTAAAAAGGATAGAGCAGGCGGTCAAGGTAAGCAAACTAGTATTGACGGGGACATCCTCCAGCGAGGCTCCAAGCCTAGAAGGCATTGCTGCGCTGGGCCTTAAACGCCCTGAGGTAAAGGTGAAGCCTGAGGAAGACGTAGCCGTGATTCAGTACACGGCAGGCACCACGGCTGAGCCTAAAGGAGTGATGTTGACCCACTACAACCTGCTCTCCAACGCCATAGCCATAGCCAACGTAACCCTCCTTAGACGCCATGAAGTCCAGCTAGGC
>QMSI01000082.1 GCA_003649615.1 Thermoprotei archaeon
CACTACCCCTCTAAGCAACCTCAAATCGAATGGTATCTCGTAGTGTCCTTTAAGAGGCCTACAGTCTATCACCACGTCCTCCGCTCTACCCTCTTTCAGTCCCAGTAGGAATAGAAGGGATACCAGCGATATGTGCTCAAGTCCCGTGATTATAGGTAGTCTAGTACCTCCCCTACCAAAGAAGTACCCCCTGATCCTCCTAATCACTCTGTGCAGTGGTGGGGGTGCTATGGACTCAAGTACTCTAAGATCCAGTCTATCACCGTACTCCCTGAGATCCTGCTCAAATGAGAGCAACAGCTCTATGGACTGGGATGTGATGTGAGCATCTAGGTATAGTGCTCTCACGAATAGGCTATAGTAGTTCAGTGGAATGCTCAGAGATGGTATATCGTACTTGGAGAATCTGGGGGATAGGTATACAGCCTTATCTAACTTGGGGATTGCACCTACGAATATCATCAATAGAATAATTAATTCTATAAATATAATGCTATCGTAGTCTATTCTATTGAACCTCAGAGGATTACATTCTCATATGTAGTGCCTAAAGTTATCACTAATTGAACGATTACCTTCAGAAAAGAGATCATCGGTAGATGAAGTGTGACAGTTACATGATTAGGGAACCAAAAATGTGTATCCTTCTCGATTTTATTCTTCTAGTAACTCATACTTGTAGGCTCTGACTCGTACTATTATCGTAGATCACATATTCTTGGTGTTTCATAATACTTTTCGACTCTATACTGTAGTACTGACTATGATGGCGTCTGATAATCCTGAGAAGAGTAGACATAGCCTTAAATACTTGGGCTTTACCACAGGAAAAATTGGTGAAACCTCGTGCCCAAGCAGGTGATGGTTACATTAAACAATAATGTCTGTAAGGTCTTGATAAAAAGTTTTCCTACACTATGGAAGTAAGGACACTGTACCTAAGGTGGTGAAGTGTACCTAAGGTGGTTTAATCTCATCTGGTCTAATATAACTAATCCCCAATCTATACCAGCTCATCGAGAGCTACTGCTACGAGCACCTTATAGATTTTCTGACATGAAAAATTTTAAGCGTTAGCTTAATAAGATACCAGGTAGAAAGTCTTAAACAAGCTTATAGACTTCATTAATCCTAAGGTAGTCAGAGGAAGTAAGATGCGAGGAAACGATCGTGTCTGCTTGAGAAATGTCATTAGTGTAATTGATCATACAGATACCGAGTTATATAAGTTATGTAAGAACAGGTACACGATTGGTTTTAGTAGAGAAGCTCTGGAGGTGCGCATACATGTACGTGATAAATTATACTCATATCTACACGTAGAGTCTGATGGAGAAATCTATACTCTTGAGCCAGAAGACAAGATAAAAATTGAGCAGATCGGGTCAATTCTATGTCGTGGTATGACTTCTACACTATCTTGCGACGTGCTGGATGAACGTGCCTATATCAAGATGTATAGACCCTGTTTACAACCTGTTCAAGAAGGAGAATTGCCCTACTGTAATGTACATAAAAATACCCTCGCCGCTAGATATATGCGGGCTGTAATTTTCGGTGATAAAAATCTACTTAGCGATGAAGAAATTAAAATAGCCGGACCTCATACGCTTTATCTTAACTGTTTATTACGGAAGGTAGGAATTACAAGGCACAATAGGCTTTTAATGAGGGCTTCTGAGCAACTTCATACGATATTTGTCCCGTTAAAGGACTTCTTAGATGTTAACACAGCCATAACCCTAGAAAGGCATTTTATTCAAAAACTGAAGAGAAGAGGAATAACTGATAAAGTCCCTCTCAAGAGGAAACTGCAATTGCTATACAATAATATGCTCAAGCCAAAGATGAATAACATAGATCTAGGCATTTTAATGGCTACTATGAAGCTCGTTAATGCTTCCAGAAATATAGTGGATGCTTATAACGTACGGATGAATATTAATGCTCTTAAGAGAGCTAAATATACAAATATATCTAATATAAGAGGCTCTTTCATATTCGAGGATTTCATTGCTGGATTTCTAGTGCTTCGGAGTCACAGGAAGCTAGTGTTTACCGAATGGAGAGCTCTCTCTGATAGAGAGATCATGGGGGGTGTGATAACTTGAGTATGCATGCCTTTAGACAGAAAAAACTCACAGAATTTATGCAACCTGAACAGCCTGAGAAGATAGAGCCTCTAGAAGAACCATTTCTGACAACGTTCCTTAAGTTGGAGGATAATTCATACAGAAACCTGTTAAGGGTACTGTTATATGAGCATGAGGTAGCCGTCGAAGGGGATCCTAAGATAGCACGCTCCATAGCGTTCCATAGGCTTTATCTATGTGTTCTTAAACATAAAATACCTGGAACTGTAATACCTAGTAGCGTTAACAAGATAGCTCTCACGCGTCAGATTAAGGATCCAAAACTAGGAATAACTCCCACAGGGAAAGAAGTACCGCTTGAAACTATTGTAAAAAAGTCGGCAGAACACCGTTCTTGGATCATGACTAAATTGTTAATGACTATTGTAGGCTTAAAATTACGTGAGGCTAAACAGATAAGGCCATTTGAAGGACGGCTAACCCGATACGTGATAGGAGATGGGGAAGAGAGGGTTTGCTCATGTTCTATTCACGAATATAGGATAAATTTAGGTATAAAATTAGTCCCTACAGTTTGCTTTAGCCCTAGGTTCTATGGAGAGGATTATCCCGGGATCGCTATTAGAGCCAGAAGCGCTATTATGCCTAAAGAATCACTCTATTCAATATATCAACAAGAGCTTAATGGTGACCTAACATTATTAAAAGAGTTTGTCTCAAGATTTAGGAGATATAAGATAATACCTAAGCCATCAAAACGTGCCTACGGATTTTTATGCATGGGGTTTTACGAGTCACTAGATAGAGTCAGCAAGTACCTACTCGATGTATCCGATAGATTCTTTAGACTTATTTATGATGAGAATATAAGCTCCCTCAAGGAGCCTATAATAGAAGGCTATCCACTATCTCCTATAGTTAGAAAAGTCTATGGGCATAAAGAAAGAGAAACCATAGCTTTACCCATATCACTCATAAGACCTATAATCACAATGGAAGAAGGAGCTAAAATGAGTACTAGAGTGAAAGTGAGCAGAGAGAAGGAAGAGTGTTCACTAAGCACTTATCTGCTTGGTTTCTCTAGTCTTATTAATAAACGTAGGTGGATTTTAAACTTCGTTAAAATAATAAAGGAAATACAGCCCCTAAAAGTTCAAGAGGGTATTGAAATCGCTTTCGAGGATCTCGTTAGGCTTAGGGAGGTGACCCTTCTGTGAGGGGTATTAAAATAAAACCGCCAAAAGTCAAGTTCGGTGATGGTACTGCCATCGAGTTAAATCCAGGCGATACATTATGCTTCATGAGAAAGCAGGATAGACGTATATTAGGCTGGAATGCTAAACCTGTTTACATTCCTAAACGTGAGGTCACGGTTGGAGTTTTTGCAGATAACAATGTAAACCGCAAACGTCTTCTTAAATTCTTACAAAGGATCAAAACTGGTCACATCACACCAAAATGGGAATTCCCAGGAATTGAAAAAATGTTCAAGGTAACACTAACGTTGCCTGAAAAGCCTAATGATATAGACACACTAGATACTTTATGGCAAACAAGGTTTTCGGACTATGATGTAATACTTATAGTTTCCTCTAATGAAAAGATCGAGGAGAAAGAAGTTATACGCATTAGACTTTTTGAACGTGGAATCCCTAATAAGTTTCTGGTCTTCAGTGGTGATGCTGTAAGTAAAATACACATTATTTACTCGGTGGGGAGAGGGATTATTGCTAGGGCAGGTCATTTCATACCTTACATCCTTCACGATTATGCTACAGTGATGCTTAAAGATCTTATGGGAGACGATACGAAACTAATCTTCATCGATTCGACTATAATACCTGGTTTCATAAGTGGCTCTGTCTATCTGGGAACCGCTGCCATAGTATGTGATCCTAGTGGTATTGCTAATGACGTATTAATAATTCCACATAAAAGTGAATGGGATAAACTATCGGCTACAGTACGTAAGCTAGACGAAGAGAATCTAATAAATACAAACGCCATATTCTGCGTCCATGGTCATGTGAGTGTGAATGATCTTGAGTTCTTTAAAGCAAAGATGAAAAATTATGGGCAGTGGGTATTGATTGAGATTACCAGAGAAAGTTTAGATCCATTAATAGTTAGAGAAATAAATGGAAATACACCATGGGGATACGGTTTAGAAGCGGCTAATGGAAGAAAATATATCATTAATTTAACATGGTACCCAGAGAAGATTAGGGGCATAGTTAGACCTCTTATGGTCAGATTTAGAGTAGATCCATTCAATGACTTAAGGTTAAGAAGAGAGATAATCAAGAACCTCTCTTGGTCTCCTGTCCTCAGCCCTGAGGCACCTGTCAGATTTCCCTCTACTCCTTATAATCTCTATCTCGCTGATCGTTTATGCAAGTTATTATATAGATTATTTGAGGTCCTGATAAAACCAGGTGAGGAGATAAAAGTACTCAATAGAATAATCGATTCCTTAGGGACTCTTGTCAAAACGAGAGGGGGATTTCCACTTCTGATACATGGATGAGTAAGTATTGTCGAATCTTCAAATAGTATCACATTCTCTGAAGTTAAGGAGAGATAGAATGACTTAAGGGAGTCAAAAGAAACCGAGTTTGCCAAACTTTTCAAAGATAATTAATAGTTTTACATTTTAGCTCTGAGAAAGCGAAGCCCTAGTATGACTTCATGACTACAAAGATAACTCTAACTTTAGTAGTTAGCACCACCTTATCGGATTTCTAAGCTTACCCAAAAACTCACGAGATTTAAAGGTACTAAGAGGTTAGTGAGACCATGGGCCTAAAACCTAATTCTCCATAGCTGACCTAGGGCGTACCTCTTATATTCTACCAACCCTAACCTTCGAAGCCTGTAAAGCTTCGCCTTGATCTTACCGCTCCTCCTCTTACTCCCCAACCTCCTGAGCTCTCCACACTCCTTAAGAACCCTCGTCAGTATATCGTGGAATGTAACATATTCTGGATAGATTTCTCTTAAGTACTTGAGGATCGTATAGTCGACCCTGTCCAGTGCTATCAGCCCATGTACCCTAGCTAAGTGTTGTACTATCGCACTTTTAGTCCTGCACTCCCTACCACAGATAGGACACGTGTAATCTTCCACAATCACATAGCTATACCTTATCACCATACCCTCCCTAAGTCTTAGGCTCGTATCCTATTTTAAGTGAGTAGTAGACCTCTATAGGGTCTTCAGCACTCGGTGGTATCCACCTCATGAGAAATGTTACACGCTGAGATGGATACTCATACCTTAGGATATCCCGTATTGGTATGTACTCCTCAATCCCAGGGGGGTCATAGTATATCCAGACTGTTCCGCCACTAGCATACCTCTCTAGATTTCCCCTCTCATCCAGTACAGCTGGCTTCACTACTATGTACGCCTCCGAGCTGTCTATGGGATCACTCCAGTCCACTATCCATAGGGTACAGGGCTTGAGTATGAACCTGTGCTTTTCGCATAGGGGTACTTCAGTCCAA